>NZ_NCII01000100.1 GCF_002256775.1 Novosphingobium sp. 17-62-19
AAGGCCATGCCTATGACACGCGCGATGCCTTTGAACAGGTGCGCCGCCATCAGGCGATGGCCCGCCGCATCTGGGGGAGCTGAGCGCCGTGGCTTTCGATCTCTCGGTCAATCTCGAATATGGTTTCACTGAAGCGGGCGACCGGCTTGAGGATCGCATTGCGGCTGCTGCTGCCGCAGGTTTCCGCAAGGTGGAAATCTTCACGATGGCGGGCCGCGATGTCGCCTCGGTCCGTGCGGCGCTGGATGCGCATAGCGTGGAACTGTGGAGCATGGTCAACGATCCGCGCACACGCATCATCGATCCGCAGACGCACGACGAATTCCGCGCGAACGTGCGGCAGAGTGTGGAAAACGCCGTGGCTTTGGGGTGCAAGCGGGTGGTCATCGCCTCGGGTCCGGCGGTGCCGTTCCTGAAGCGTGCGGTGCAGTTGCAGACGGTGGCCGATGCCGTGGCCAGCGTGGTGCCGATTGCCGAAGAACATGACCTCACGCTGATCCTCGAAGCGGTGAACACCCGCGTCGATCATCCCGGCGTGTTGTTTGCGATGACCGAGGACTGCGTGAAAGTGGCGCAGATTGTGGACAGTCCGCGCGTGCGGCTGCTTTATGATATGTACCACTCCATCGTCGAAGGCGAAGACCCGGAAGCGGTGCTGCCGCCGGTGATGCATCTGGTGGACCACGTGCAGATCGCCGATGCTCCGGGCCGGGGCGAGCCGGGATCGGGGGCGATTGACTGGCCCGCGCGGTTGGCGATGCTCGCGCGGCTGGGCTATTCGGGCACGATCGGGGTGGAATGCTACCCTACGCGCCAGCCTACGGGTGAGGCGCTGGCCTATATTCAGGAGCTGTGCGCTGGCTAAGCAACACCCATTCTGAAATGTTGCTCCCCCGCGAAGGCGGGGGCCTCGGTGTTGTTGCGCAACGGCAGTTGAACCCGCCTGAGGCCCCCGCCTTCGCGGGGGAGCAGGGGGTGTTTTTATTCCCATTTCGGTCTGGCACAGCTTTGCGCATTGCGCTCGCTCGGCACAGGCCTCATACCTCTTTGATGCCCGAACCCCATGTAATCGCCGCCATCCTCTGGGCTGTCATCCTCGGAGGAGCAGGCGGACTACTCACCGACATTGGGCCGTGGTATCGCAATCTGAAAAAGCCATCGTGGCAGCCGCCCGATTGGCTGTTCGGCCCGGCGTGGACGGTGATCCTCGGCCTTGGTGGCTGGGCCGCCGTGCTGGCGTGGAACGGCGCAGTGGATGAGGCCGGGCGCATGACGGTGATCGCGCTGTTCGCGCTGAACTTCGTGTTCCACTTTCTGTGGTCACCGCTGTTCTTTGCGCGGCAACGGCCCGATTGGGCGCTGGTGGAAGTGCCGTTCCTGTGGGGATCGGTGCTGGCGCTGGCCGTGTGTCTGCGCGAATTTTCGGTGCTGGCAAGTTGGCTGGTCGTGCCCTATCTTGTCTGGGTCAGCTTTGCCACTTGCCTGAACTTTGCCATCGTGCGGCTGAACAGGCCGTTCGGGCCTAAAGCCTAATTGGGCAAGTGCGTCCCCGCGCAGGCGGGGACCTCAGGCCGTTTACACTGTCGTAGCGTAACTCGACTGAGGCCCCCGCCTTCGCGGGAGAGCAGAGATTCAGAGTGGTTGTGCTGCCGGCACGCCTTACGCCGCCAGCGCCAGTTCCTTGGTGTCCTTCGTGGTCGGCACGAAGGGCAGATAGGATACCCGGTTGCGCACGGCGAAGGTGATCGTGTGGTTACCGGCAGAAAGTCCGCCGTTCAGCACGATAATCTGTGCCTTTTCGCCGAAGTTCCAGCGGTTGTCGTAGCAGGTCTCCATCTCGTCGAGCGTGTAGGTCTTCCCGCGCACGGCAAAGCGCACCGATTCACGCGGTTGCACGTCACCATCCACGGTGACCTGAATGTCCTCAATCATGGAAAGGCCAAGGCCCCGGTAATAGGGCAGACGCCCCAGGAAGGAGAAGCCGCCATCAACCGACTGGAGGCTGCCTTCGACGATCATCTTGTTGTCCATCATGGCAATGCGCTCCTTATTCTGCGGCTTCAGTGAGGGTGGGAGCGAAAGCCGGGGTCTTGATTGTGGGCACTTCGCTCTCGCCCAGCAGCCTGGCCAGCATCACCTGCTGGCGGCGGACCTGTTCGACCGAGTCCGGCTCCTGCGCGTCCTCAATCCAGCGGTTCCCTTCGTATTCCGAGCAGATGTAGCCTTCGTAACCACCTTGCTCCAGCACCTGGACGATCTGGTCGTAGGGGATCGAAGGCTCCACATAGTCCTCGGTCACTTCATAGAACTTGCCGTGGATGTTGTGGATGCGGCTCATGTGATCGAGCATCCGCTTGGGTTCAAATGCGGCATTGTGGCGCAGTGTTTCGGCCATCGCGATGGCGGGGCCGGTGCCGCCCATCTGCTGGACGTTGAGGATCACGTATTCCGAAAGGACACGGTCGTCATAAGCCTTCACGACATAGTCCGCGATCGCTGGCGGCACGCCGATGCGCAGGAACTTTTCCTTCCACACCGGCGGGAAAGCGAACAGGAACATGCCCATGTCGGGCAGGAAGCCCAGCGCATCCGAGCCAGACTTTTCAAAGGCTTCGGCGTGGCGGATGATCCACGGATGATCGAAGTGCAGCGGGGCGTGAACTTCGATCAGGATCTTGATGTTGTGCTCTTCGGCGTGGGGCGCAGCGGCCACCAGCACTTCGGGCGCGATCGAAACCAGCGCGCGGATGTACTTCATGCCCAGGCGGGCACCGAATTCGATGTCCTTCTTCACGCTGGCGACCTGCTCTTCAAAGGGCATCTCGCGGCCCTTGTAGCGCTTGTAATCGAGCATGAAATCGTGGGCCACGGGCGTGCAGTCATACTGCTTGATCAGGCGGTGCCACTGGTCGACGTCTTCTGATGCCACGCCATATTCGGGCCAGCCCCAGAAGGTCTGCTCGCCGATGATCTCGATGCCCTTGGCACCCAGTTCAGCGCTGGTGCGGATGCAGTCCTCAAGGCTCATTTTGCCCTGAAAGGTCTCGTTCTGATAGGAATAGAGGCTGACGCCCCGTTTGATCTTGCTGGTCACAATTCACCTCGCTGGGAGTCCGTGATGGCCGGGCACAGGCCTTACTGATTGCAGTGCCGAGTTCGGTTCGGGGAAAGGCTGGCGGACGAACCGTCGACACACTCTCCGGGAGGGTCTGGCGCCCTATTAGAATTTATATTCTACTAATTCACTGCATCCGTCAAGTGGCGCGCGCGGCATTATCGACCCGGATCGTTTCGCGCAGTCCGTCCATAGGCCACAGCATCATGACCAGTGTTTGCAAGGCCAGCAGCACCACAGCGCTGCCATAATAGGCCCAACGGATCGCATCGCGAGCGCCCTCGGTGACAGCATCGGGGACATAGCCCGCCGCGCCAAGGATGAACGCGAAGCCTGCCGTTCCCACCGCCATGCCGACTTTGGTGGACAGGCTGATGCCTGCCGAAAGCAGGCCTTCGCGCCGGGTGCCAAACTTCCGTTCGTGATAGTCCACCGTTTCGGCAATCATCGCAAAGGCGGCGGTGATGGTGATCGATGTGGCAAGGCAAGCGGCGATATAAAGCGTGAGGAACAGCGCCACGTTGCTTTCGGCCAAGGGCAACAGCGCAAACAGCACCGCTGCCAGCGCCAGCACGAACACGCAGCCACGCTTGATCCCGGTGCGGGCCAAGATCGGCGGGGCGACGAACGACGACAGCAGCAACATCCCCGAAACCGCAGGCAACATGATCGAGATCATCCACGGTTTGCCCAGCACGTCGATGGCGAAATAGGCGGTCGCGCTCATCATCAGGCCAAAGCGCATGAAATAGAGCAGGCATGACGCGAAGACGACCAGCCACGCTTTGTTGCGCAGCATTTCGTGCACGGCGGGCAGGATCGCGAAGTCGGGCGAGGAGCCGTCTTCGAAGCGTTCCTTGCAGTTGCGATAGAGCGCCACGGTGCAGACAAAGCCGATGGCGGCAAACAGCATGGCGACCGATTGGAAGCCCTTGGCCTGATTGCCCCCGCCGAACAGGCCGACCAACGGCAGCACAGCAGCCGTGCCCAGCACCACCGAGATCGATGTGCCCACCCCGCGCATCCCCGACAGCTTGAGCCGCTGCGACGAATTGCGCGTCATCATCGGCATCAGCGCGGTATAGGGAATGGCCTGCAAGGACATGAGAATGCCCAGTGCCTTGAAGGTGACGAAGGCATAGGCCAGTTGCGCGCCCTGGCTCCAGTTCGGCATGTGGAACAGCGCCACGGTGACCAGTGCATAGGGCAGTGCAGTGAACAGGAAGTACCCGCGCGTGCGGCCCCAGCGGCTGCGGGTCTTGTCCACCGCGATGCCCACCATCACATCGATCACCGCGTCCATCAGCCGCGCGATCAGGAACACTGTGCCCACGCCCGCAGCGGGCAGGCCGACCACATTGGTATAGTAGAACAGCAGGAACCCGCTCGCCATGTTGTAGGCAAGGCTGGTGCCCATATCGCCGAGGCCATAGCTCAGGCGCTCAGCTAAACTCAGTCTGTTTTCGGCCACTTGTCCTCTCCCGGATAGCAGCGTTGAAATCCGTCAGAGGCCCAGCGTTTTGCGGGTCAGCTCCAGCGATTGGTCCATGGGCAGAGTGGGGAAAAATTCCATCCCGATGGCCCCGGCATAGCCAAGGTCACCCAGCGGGCGCATCACGTGGTCCCAATCGACCGTGCCGGTGCCCGGCTCGTTGCGGTCGTCCATATCGGCCACCTGAACGTGCGCAACGAGGTGGATGCGACCTTTCAGCACTTGGGCAACATCCTCGCCCATCACCGCGCTGTGCCACACATCATAGAGCAGGCGCAGGTTGGGGCTGCCGACCGCTTCGACCAGATCGAGACCGAGCGCGGTGCTGACGAGATACATCGCGGAAAACAGCCGTGTGTTAAGCGGTTCAAGCAGCAGCATGACGCCCGCTTCCTCGGCCAGCGCTGTGGCTTCCTTGAGCGCGGCGACGGCATTGGCGAAGTGGTCCTCCTCGCTCATCCCCTCCACCCGGAATCCCGAGGCGAGGATCAGGGGTGGCTTGCCGAGGCAGGCGGTCGCCGCAATCGTCTCGCGCACGGCTTTCACCATTTCGGCACGCTCTGCCGGATCGACGATGGAGCGGCGCGGATCCACGCACAGGCCGGTGAGTTCAATGCCGGTTGCGGCCAAAGCCTCAGCCATCGCCTCAACCGGCTTCTCGCGCCACAGGTGAAATTCAACCGCAGCAAATCCTTGTGCCTTGGCGGCATGAACGCGCGCGGGAAGGTCTCCGGCTTCGGCAAATTGCCATTCGATACAAGATGAAAGCGTAGAGGCAGGCAGCACGTCGATCTCCCAATCGGCGGCCCCACGACGGCGCAAATGCTGCGCCCGTTTGCCTGGCGGCCTGACGTGCCGCTACTTTATTAGAACCTAAGTTCTCATTATTTCAGGCCCCGGTCAAGCGCTTCTGCTCAGGCTTTCAAACCATGCAGAAAGGCCAACGCCTCATTCTCGCCCACAACGTCGGCATATTTGGCGTTCATGTCGAACAGGTTGGCTTCATGCGGAGCAGAGTGCCGATCCCCGCAGGCGTCGGCAATCACGGCGGTACGAAAACCGTGGCTCATCGCATCGACGCACGATGCACGCACACAACCCGATGTGGTCAGACCCGTCAGCAAAACCGAATCCACCCCCATCGCGGTCAGTGTGGAGGCAAGCGAGGTGCCGAAGAATGCGCTGGGGTATTGCTTGGAAATGACGAGTTCGTCTTCAAACGGATCAAGCCCTGGCGCCCAAGCGGCCATCGGACTGCCCATGATGAAATGCCGGAGTGGCGCAGCCTTCTCGAAGAAGCGGCCACCATCAATCGTGCTGGGGTGATAGACCACGTTGGTCAGGATCACCGGCACGCCCGCATCGTGTGCTGCTGTGCGCACACGCAATGCGGATGAAAGTGCCGGCTCCACATCTGCGTAAAGTTCACAAGCCGGATCGAAATAGCCCATGCAGAAGTCGATCATCACCAGCGCGGGCCGTGTGCCAAACCCGACTTTCCGGTTATAGGCCTGGCGATAGTTGGCCAGCAGGTCGTCGTTGCTCATCTTCGCAAATCCTTGCAGCGAAATCCTCGCTTTTGTCTTTGCCTTATCTGGTCGGACGAGCAAGTCGACTCTGGAACGTAGCTGTGGTGATCAGAACTCCGACCAATCGTTATCGAGTGCCAGGTTACCGCTGACTTGCGGCGGTGGTGTTGCCGCGCGGCGTATCGGCGTGGCCTGAGCGTGCGTTGCCTGTGCATGTTTGATCGGGGCTGGTGCTGTCCGGCGGGCCGGTGCGTTGAACGATGCGCCGGGGCGCTCGTCGCCGATCTTGAAGCTGGCAAAGGCGCTGGAGAGTTGCCCTGCTTCCTGCGTCAGGTTCTTGGTGGCAGCGTTGGTTTCCTCGACCATCGCAGCGTTCTGTTGAGTCATCTGGTCCATCGCACCGATGGCGCGATTGATCTTGCGCAGGGCAATGCTTTGCTCGCCCGCCGTTTCGGCAATGGTCGAGATCGAAGCGGTCACCGTGCCGACGCGGCTGATGATCGTTTCAAGCGCTGATCCGGTTTCGTTGACCAGCGAAACGCCCGAACGGACATGGTTGGTCACCGCTTCCACGCGCTGCTTGATCGCGTTGGCAGCTTCGGTGGCACGCTGAGCCAATGCGCGCACTTCGGAGGCGACGACGGCAAAGCCCTTGCCTGCCTCGCCTGCACGCGCCGCTTCCACGCCTGCATTGAGGGCGAGAAGATTGGTCTGGAAGGCGATGCCATCGATCATTGTGGTGATGTCGGAAATTTCGGCGCTGGCGCGGGCCACATTGTCCATCGCTTCGATGGCCTTGCTCACAACCTTGCCGCCGCTTTCGGCCTCGCCGCGTGCTTCGACCATCGATCCGCTCACGTCGGCAGCGATCTTGGCATAGTCCTCGATCTGCGTGGTCAGGTTGTCCATCGCCGACGATGATGACTGGAGGCTGGCGGCCTGCTGTTCGCTGCGGGTGGCAAGATCAGTGGTGGCCTGTTGAATCTCGCCCGATGTCAGGTTGATCGCCATGATGCTGTCCTGCACAAGACCCATGGCCTGGCAGAGCCGCTCCATCGCTTCGTTGAAATCGTGCGCGACGGTCTGGAACGCGGGCGGCACGTCAATGATGCGCACTGAAAGATCGGCATTGGCCACCGCGTGCAGGTTCGCACCGATTTTGGCCATGGCCTCTTCGCGTTCCTTCACCGCACGGGCGCGTTCATGCGCGGCATCGCGGAATACCATCACCGCTTGCGCCATGGCGCCCAGTTCATCGATGCGACCGGTGCCGGGAATGGCAAGGTCATACTGGCCTTTGGCCATGGCTGACATCGTCTGCGTCAGGTCGGCAATCGGTGTAGCGATGGAGTGCGAAAGCTTGCGCGAAAGCACCATGGCCATGCCGATCAGCAGCGCGCCGCCCACGGCCAGGGCGATCCAGCCAAAGATGATCGCACTGTCCTGCCATTCCGTTTCTGCCGCGATCGCCTCATGCTGGGCATCGCGCACGGTGCGAAGCGGCAACACGGCGTCACTGACCAGAACGGCCTTGCCGGCATCGCGGATGGCCTGTTGTGCAACATCGCGCTGGCCGGATTTGACGACCTCGATATATTTGTCACCCCAGTTTTCACGCCATTTCTGCGTTTCGGCGCGCGATGTGCGTACCATTTCCTGCAGCGCCGGATCGGTCAGCCGAGCTTCCAGCGCAGCCGAAGCCTTGTCGTAATCGTCGCGGCCTTCGTAGTAGGATTTGAGGTAGCTCTGATCCGCCGTGACAAGGAACCCGCGCAGCTGGCTGTTCTGCCGAAGCAACGCCGTTTCCAGTGTCAGCGTATCGGCCAGGATTGCCTGGCTCTCGGTATTGCGCGCGGTGACGCTTGATATCATGGCCAGGCTCACGCCGAACACGATCATCATGATCGCCGCCGTAACGTTGAGCGCCACGAACGAGAGGCCGAGCCTGCGGGGAATGTTCAAGCGGTCAAACACGGATTGGGTTTCCTTGGACTGGGGGAGCGACCCGCCTTCCCCGGGGGAAAGAAAGGCGGGTCGCAAGGAGGTCAGAACGAATAGCGAAGCGATGCGGTGACAGTGCGGCCGTTCATCACTTGAGCATTGGTCAGGCCGCCGACCGGGATAGCGGCCGAGGCCAGCTGCACGATCGCCAGCTTGTCGAACACGTTGAAGGCGTTGACGCTGAACGTTACGCGATCAGCTGGGCGCACCTGCACAAATGGGCTGACCAGCACGTATCCGGGCTGTTTGAGGATGTTGCTGTCCTGAGCAAAACTGCTGGTGGTGCCGTTCAGCACAGTGCCGAACGTGACCTTGCCCAGTTCCACCTGCGGACGCGCCTGGAACGAGAAGGTTGGGATATGCCGTGGACGATTGCCTTCGAGCGCAGGATCGGTGCGGTCCTTGTCGATGGTCGCCTTGGTCCAGGTCGCGCCAAGTGTCAGCGAGAACGGTCCTTCGCGCACTTCACCTTCGAATTCGACGCCTTTGGCGCTGTAGGTGCGGTCGATCGGGATCACGATGACCTGCCCGCTGGCGTCTGCGCCGATCTGGTAGTTGCGCTCGCCAGTCGATGCCCAGAATCCGGTGACATAGGCGGTCAGCCCATCCTTGCGGAATTTCACACCCACTTCGGCCTGCTTGACCACGTTGAATGCGGTCGATGGATCGAGAAGCGCACCAGTGTTGGGGTTGAGCGAGCCTGAACCAAGGATGCGCTCGGCATTGGCGCGCGCGCCGCGGCTGTATCGCCCGAACACCGAAAGCGGCTCGGCCAGACGATAGTTCACTCCTGCGGAATACGATACATAGTTGTAATCGTAATCGACCACGGCGGGTTGGGTTAGTGGCAGGATCGCCACTTTGGTTTCGGCCACCGAGATGGCACCATTGCCGTTGATGTCAGCGGCGATCTGGCCAATGCGGCCGCCGCCATAACTTGGCGAAAAAACCCGGCCTGCAACAGAGCCGCGATCCCAGCGCACGCTTGCGCCCACTGCCAGTTTGCCGATCTGGTAATTGGCTGAACCATAGGGCGCCAGGACCTTGTATTTCAGGTCATAGCGGTTGTGATATTCGGCCACCGGGACGGCAAACCCGAAGCCGTAAGCATATGTGCCGCCATCGGTCAGCGGGACACCCCCGGCGCTGGTCAGGTTGACCGGCGCATTGCGGTCACCACCTGCCAGATCGTTGATCGAATTGGCAAAGTTCCAGTACATGTCGACGGACTGCGAGGAATTGTACACGCCTGCCGTCGTCGTCAGCTTTCCTTCGCCGACCTGCCAGACCCGGCTTGCGCGCAGATCGTTGGTTGCGTTGTCCATCTGGTTTTGCTGCACGTTGATGCGGATCGACAAGGCGAGCAACCGGGCGTCATTGATGGCCTGTCCGGCAGAAGGACCGTCGGCGTAAGCGAGCGTCGAACCGGGGCCGCCAAGCAGGAAAGCAATCGCAGGCGCAGGTGCGCTCACCATCGGGATGCTCTCGTTATATTCGCCGCTGATGTCGGCAAAGCGGAAGCGGTTGCTGACCGTCCACCCCGCGATGTCGAACTGCGCTTCCAGCCCGATGGACTTGGTGATCCCGCGAAGCCCGTTGGCTACATCGAATGTGGTCGGATTGTTGTTCTGGTCGACCCCCAGATAGCTTTGCGTAAAGCGCGATTCATAGGCGTTCCGCCGAATGGCGTTGCCCGGCAGATCGCTGATCTTCGGCGCTTCGTTGGTACCGGACAGGCCGATCGGATAGAGTGAATAGTTCGGTTGCCGGTCGTCCAGGTACTTGGCGTAAACCCGGATATGGCCATTGGAGAACTGGCGGGTCACATTGGCCTTGACCTGGCCGCCTTTGAATCCGTCATAGCCGATGTCGCGCGGGCCTTCGCCCTGACGATAGAATCCACCGACGTGAAAGCGCCAGCCATCGCCAAGCGGGCTGCCATAGGCAAAGTCGATGCGCTTCAGGTCATGGCCCACGCCGCTCGACACTTGCATCACGCCGCCGGCCGTCTCACCGGTGCGCGAGATGAAGTTGATCACGCCGCCGGGTGAATTGGACGCAAAAGTCGAAGCCGAGCCGCCCCGGATCGCCTGCACTTGCGACAGCGTCAGGTCAGCACGCAGGAACTGGTCTGCCGACGCGAAGTGCAGATCGCCAAATTCGAGCACGGGCAACCCGTCCTCCTGCAATTGCAGGAACTTCGATCCATCGCCCGACAATGGCAGGCCGCGCACGGTGATAGCGGAAAAACCATCGATGTCGGATGTTTCGGCGCGGATGCCAGGGATGTTCTGGATGATCCCGGCGACCGAGCTGACCGAAAGCTTGGCCAGGTCCGTCTCGTCGATCACGCTGGCCGAGATTGCCGTATCGAGCAGATCGCGACCCTTGGCAACGCCCGTGCTGAAGGCTTTCTTGGCCGGAGCAGCCGGTGCTGCGTTTTCCCGCGCTCCGTCAGCTGGCACAACTGCTTCGTCGGCCGCCCACGCCACCTGATGCGTGGTTGTGGCAAGCAGCGTGGCAACAAGAAGTGTGAATTTGCGCATTGGTATCCCTATGTCGAAGTCGTGATCTGAAACCTTCGACCGGGAGCATTACGACGCCGCTGTTAATCCGCCGCCCCCGCACTGTTATGTAGAATTACGCAACTTTCGGCCTCTTTTTCATTACCTTGCCAGCGCCTTACGAAGTTCCCCTTATCGAGCATTGGCGGGCTGTTGGGCATGTGCACTTACAAATGGCCAACACGGGGCAGCGATCTCGCGCCCGTTTTGCGAAAGTGCCTGCCTTGCGTATGACTGCGATTGCCGAACCGGATTTGCGACTGTCCCAGCCCGGTTGGGTCGTGTCCCATATGGTGGTGTAGGTTCGCCGGCGTAGCCTTAGCGATCTCCGGCCAAGCCGGGTTGATCATGCTGCCATAGGGGGCAACGTGATGA
>NZ_NCII01000101.1 GCF_002256775.1 Novosphingobium sp. 17-62-19
CTGGTCGGTCAACAAGGCCAAGCAGTACGTTCCCACCACGCCTTATGGCCACGTGATCGGCGATGGCATCATCTTCTGGGAAGAAGAGCAGAGCTTCACCTACGTCGGCCGTGCGCCTGCCTCCAACTGGCTGCGCTATCACGCTGCCACCGGCGGCTATGACGTTGAAATCGAACTGGATGACCGTTCACCGATGCGTCCGATGGGCAAGCCTGTCACCCGCAAGGAATGGCGCTTCCAGATCCAGGGCCCGAACGCATGGGCCGTGATCGAAAAGCTGCATGGCGGTCCGCTGGAACAGCTCAAGTTCTTCAACATGTCCACGATGAACATTGCGGGCAAGACGGTGAAGACGCTGCGCCACGGCATGTCGGGCGCACCGGGCCTCGAAATCTGGGGCCCCTATGCCGAGCAGGAAGAAATCCGCGCTGCCATTCTGGAAGCGGGCAAGGAATTCGGCCTGATCGCATGTGGCAGCCGCGCCTATCCTTCGAACACGCTGGAATCGGGCTGGATCCCGTCGCCGCTGCCCGCCATCTACACCGGCGAAAAGCTCAAGGGCTTCCGCGAATGGCTGGCTGCTGACAGCTATGAAGCCACCGGCTCGATCGGCGGTTCGTTCGTCTCGGAAAACATCGAAGACTACTACCTCAACCCGTGGGAACTGGGCTACGGCAACTTCGTGAAGTTTGACCATGATTTCCACGGTCGTGACGCGCTCGAAGCCCTGAACCCTGCCGAACAGCGCAAGAAGGTGACGCTGGCATGGCATCCTGAAGACATGGCCAAGATCATGGCTTCGATGTTCAACCCCGATGGTGAAGCCTACAAGTTCTTCGACGTTCCGCTCGCGAACTATGCTTCGTCGAACTACGACCGCGTGGTCGATGCCGATGGCAAGACCGTGGGCCTCTCGATGTTCACCGGCTTCTCGTACAACGAAAAGCAGGCGCTTTCGCTGGCCACCGTCGACCCCGAAATCCCGTTCGGCACCGAACTGCACGTGGTGTGGGGCGAAGAAAACGGCGGCACCAAGAAGACCACCGTCGAGCCGCACAAGCAGCTGAACGTCCGCGTGATCGTCTCGCCGGTCCCCTACAGCCGCGTTGCGCGTGAAACCTATGCCGAAGGCTGGCGCACCGCTCGCTGAGGCAAAACTGAAAGCCCCCCTCCCCTTCAGGGGAGGGGCCGGGGGTGGGGGCTCTCCGGCAAACACAAGTTTTGAAGCAAAGCCCCCACCCCAACCCCTCCCCTGAAGAGGAGGGGCTCTCTGGAGAGAGGATCCCGCAAATGGCAACACCCCAAATCCATCCCAACTGGGACAAGGTGCCCGACGGGATCACCGATGGCTTCAGCCTTGAAATGACCGCAAAGGACGAAGCGTCGCTGCGCGATGCCGCCCCGCTCATCCCGGCTGAAACCCCTATCGCTATCACCTTCCTCCCCGGTGAAGACGTTGCGGCCCGCGTTGCCGCCACGGTCGCCGTGCGCGAACTCGGCTTTGAGCCGATGCCCCATTTCTCCGCTCGCCGGATCACGTCCGAGGACGATTTCGAAGGCTACCTTCGCGCCGTGGTCCAGAAGGCCGGCGTGGAACGCTGCTTCATCGTCGCGGGCGATCCGCCTGAGCCGGTCGGACCTTATTTCGATACCTCGGCCCTGATCGCCACCGGTGCGTTCGAACGCAGTGGAATCAAGGCGATAGGCATCGGCGGGCACCCGGAAGGGCACCCCAACATGAGCGAAGCCGAATGCTGGGCGGTGCTCGAAAAGAAAGTGGCAGACATCACCGCGCGCGGCATGGCCCCGCTGATCGTCACCCAGTTCGGCTTCGATCCCGATGCGTTTCTGGCATGGCTCAAGGAACTGCGCGCGCGCGGCATTGATGCTCCGGTCCGCATCGGCGTGCCCGGTCCCGCCGGGATCAAGCGCCTGCTGGCCTTTGCCGCCCGCTGCGGCGTGGGGGCTTCCACCTCGGTGCTCAAGAAGTACGGTATTTCAGTCACGAACCTGCTCGGCACCGCCGGGCCAGACAAGCTGGTCGATGCTTTCGCCAAGGGCCTGACCGCAGAACACGGCAAGGTTCGCCTGCACTTCTACCCCTTCGGCGGCCTCACCAAGACGCTCGAATGGCTGCATGGATACAACAAGAAGCACGGCATCGGCGCATGACGGACTTCGTGCTGGTCCACGGCGCATGGGGCGGCAGCTTTGTGTGGGATCGGCTCAAGGCCGATCTCACCGCCGCCGGCCACCGCGTTCTCGCCGCAGACCTCACCGGTTTGGGCAAGCGCAAGGCGGAGTTCCACCCCGGCATCACGTTGACAACGCACATTAATGATGTCTGCGCCGAGATCGCCGAGGCGGGGTTCGAGCGCTTCGTGCTGGTCGGCCATTCGTGGGGCGGCATGGTCATCACCGGCGTCGCCACGCGGCTGGGAGGCCGGATCGATGCTATTGTTTATGTTGACGCTTTTCTGCCGCGCGATGGCCAGTCGCTTTGGGATCTGACAGGAGAGTGGGAGCACAATCACTACATCGGTAGCCAGAAGCACAAGCCCGGCGCGGTATCGCCGCTCCCCGGATTGGAAAGCCCGGTGCTATCCGATCACCCGCTGCTGACGCTCGTCGAGGCGGTGCGCTTTACCGGTGAGGAAGCGAAGATCCCGCGCCGCATTTATGTGTTCGCCAATGGGTGGAGCCCGTCACCGTTCCCGCAGTTCCGCGACCGGGTGCAGGACGATCCGGCTTGGGAATATCACGAGGCGCAGGCCAGTCACAACGTGATGGGGGACCAGCCCGAGCAGTTGCTCAAAATCGTGCTGGATTGCGCCTGATTAGAGGGCGTTAAGGTAGCTTTGGTGACACCTAGGTGCATTTTGGTGCACTTCAGAAAACGCGCCTCAAGCTTGTGCAGCGAGGCTCTGCATCCGCTTCAGATAGCGCGCCAGCACGTCGATCTCCAGATTGACCTGACGCCCCGCCGCCAGCGTGCCGAGCGTCGTTACCTGCGCGGTGTGCGGGATGATATTGAGCATGAAGTGGCACGCGCCATCGGCCTGATCGGCCACTTCGTTTACGGTCAGCGAAACGCCGTCCACCGTGATGGAACCCTTGGCTGCGATGTAAGGCGCCAACTCGTGCGGCGCGGAAACGATGTACTGCCACGATCCGCCGACCTGCGTCACGCTGACGACTGCGCCCACCGCATCGACATGGCCGGTCACGATATGTCCGCCCAGTTCATCCCCCAGCTTCAGCGCCGGTTCGAGATTGAGCGGTGCGCCTGCCTGCCATTGTTCGGGCGCTGTGCGCTTGATCGTCTCACCCGAAACGTCCACTGCGAACCAGCCTTCGCCAGCGACGCCACCCTTGTCGACCACTGTCAGGCACACGCCCGAACAGGCGATCGAGGCACCGATGGCGATCTTCGCCGGGTCCATCGCGCAGGAAATGGTGATGTGGCGGTCACCCTTGTCCTCTATCGAGAGGATATTGCCGACTTCGGTGACGATCCCGGTGAACATTCAAATCTCCTTCAACGGACCCGCTCGTAGACGTCCAGCGCATCGCTGCCAAGCGTCCGCCGGTCGACATTGCGCCAGCGCCCGTGCGCTTCGGCCAAAGACCCCAACCCGATGTCACCGATGCAGGGCAGGCCCGCGCCCACGATGATTGGCGCGCGGTAGATCAGCAACCGGTCCACCATGTCTGCCGCGAGAAATGTCGCCGCCGCCTGCGCCCCGCCTTCAACGAAGAGGTACTGCGCATCGCCGAATGCGCCCGGCGCAGCTATGTCAGCCACCGCCGACCAGCCTTCAGGCACAGCCCCGTGTGTCAGCACCATGCGCTGCGGACTGCGTGCCTCAAGCCCCGGCAGGCGCACGTCGAGCCTTGGCGCGTCGGCCCGATAAGTCCCGCCACCCACCAGAATGGTATCGGCCTGCGCCCGCTCCACATGGCAATGCGCGCGCGCCTCCGGCCCGGTGATCCACTGGCTCGATCCATCGGCCAGCGCGATCCTCCCGTCGAGCGAGGTCGCCAGCTTCAGCGTGACATGGGGCCGACCCAAGGCGGTGCGCGTCAGATAGCCCGCAAGCGATTGCCGAGCCGCCGGGCAGGGCACCAGTTCCGCTGCAATTCCCGCCGCCCGCATTGCGGCGATCCCGTTGCCTGCCGTGCGCGGGTCGGGGTCTTCCACACCGATCACCACGCGCGCCAGCCTGCTATCCAACACCAGCGATGTGCATGAAGGCCCGCGGGTGCTGGCATGGGCGCAAGGTTCAAGTGTCACATAGAGCGTTGCGCCCCACGCCGCCGCGGCTGCCTGTGCCAAGGCACAAGCCTCGGCATGAGGCCGTCCGCCAGCTTGCGTCCATCCGCGTCCGACAACTTTTCCGTCCCGCACGATCACCGCGCCGACCGACGGATTGGGCCTGCTCAGCGGTCGCCCGCGTCCCGCCAGCGCCGCGGCTGCATTCAGCCAGCGCTGGTCGTCGGCAGCAGTCATTCCCCGCTGTTTGCCTGCTCTTTTTGAAACTTCTTCTGCTCGGCTTCGAACACCGGGTTCTTCACCAGAACGCGGTCGAGGATCGCCTTGCGCTCGGCATCGATCTTTGCCTTGATCGCAGCCCGTTCGGCATTGCCCTCTTCATAGGCCTTCTTCGTATCGACCCCGGTGGCGTTGCCCACGGCGCGATACATCTGGCGCACGCGCTCGGCGCTGGCTTCTTCCTCGGCCTCGATGGCGCGGGCCTTGGCAGTTGCCTCGCGGTTTTCGGCAAGGATTTCAGCGTCGGTGCGGCCTTCAAGAAAGCTTGGGAAATAGACGATTTCGGGTGGGCGCGGCAGGCCGCGGCCGCCCTGCTGGCTCATCACATAGAACACACCGCCGGTCACCGCCGCAGCCATCAGCAGGCCGACAAGGCGATATTCGCTTGGCGCGCCAATCACTTCCCACAGATCGACGGCGGCGCGGCGCGGGGAGACGTTTCGGAAAAAACCCTTCATGCGCGCCTAGATAGGGCTTCGCCGCCCATTCCGCTAGCCATCACCCAAATGGCGCATAAAGCGTGCGCCCGAACCGTTTGAGCCAGCGGTTGGCAGCATCAACCTCGCCTTCAAAGAGACCAGCCAGATGGGCGTGGAAGGCAGGGCTGTGATCGAAGTGGCGCATATGCGCCACTTCATGCGCCACGACCGAGCGCCGCACGAAATCGGGTGCCATGATCAGCCGCCAGTTCATGCGGATCGTCCCGTCCGATGCGCAACTGCCCCAGCGCCGTTGCGCGCGGGAAAGCGAGAGGCGGGGCACGGCTTCTCCGGCGCGGATGCAATAGTGCGCGAGATCTTCGGCGAACAGCGCCAGCGCTTCGGCTTCAAGCCAGCGCTGCAACCGCGTTGCAAGGCCTTCTGCCGGGCCACCCACTACCACGCATCCATCTGCAATCAGGGGCTTGCGCCGCGCTTTTGCCTGCCAATCGATCCGCAAGGCTTCACCCCGGAAACATAACGTAGCTTCGGGCGCTATCGCCGCGGTTTCGGGCACGCGCGCCAGTTGCCCGGCCAACCAGTCTGCCCGATCGCGCGCAAAGGCTTCGGCATCGCCCACACGGCCCCACGCGGGAATCGAAACGCGCGCTTCGCTGCCATCGGGCGCAAGCCGTAGAGTCATCCTGCGCGCGTGGCCCAGCTTGCGGATCACCAGCGGCAGTTCTCGGTCGGCCACCGTGATCGTGCGCCGGGAGACGCCACGCGGTGCGGGTGCTTCCTTCGCCTTGGGATCAGCCCTTCGCAGCCAGTCGAGCATTCCGCGCCTCTCACCCATCGAAGTGGTCCGATGGCACGATATGCTCTTCCAGTGGTCCCGCCAATGTCTCGCTGACAGCCTTGCCGATTATGGACTGACCCGCACGATGCACCGCCTCGCGGTCACCCGAAATGAGGTAGTGCCAATCGGGCAGGGGATCGCCATCGGCACGCAGGCGATAGGCGCAAGTATCGGGCAGCCATGGCAGATCGCGCGCCAGCTTTGGTGTCAACCGCAGGCAATCAGGCACATAGGCGCGGCGGTGCTTGTAATCGCTGCAGCGCCCGGTCTTCAGGTCCAGCAGCTTGCAGGCGACATTGGTGTGATAGACATCGCCGGTGGCATCGTCTTCCAGCTTGTGCAGGCAGCACTTGCCGCAGCCATCGCACAGCGCTTCCCACTGCTCGCGGTTAAGCGCCTCGACCGGCTTTTCCCAGAAGCGATCCGTGCTCAACGCACCCACTTCGCCAGCTCGGCGGCTACGGCTTGGCCGTTTTGCTCACTTGGCAGAAGCGCAATTGGCTCACCTTTGGGACCCATCAAGTAGCTGGCCCGCAAATGATCCATAAGATACTCCGTGGGCGAACTTCCTTTGCCACGCTTGTAATAGGTAGACCATTTCTTCGCCACATCGGCAATCTGCTCGGGAGTGCCGGTCAGACCCACCACGGATGGCCCGAAGCTCTCCGCAAACTTACCAACCACTTCCGGGGTATCGCGCTGCGGATCAATCGTGATGAAAATAGGGACGACCTTAGCTGCTAGGGCGGGGTCAGTCTTGCCGAACAGCTTCACGCCCTGCGCGATATTTTGCAAATCAGTCGGGCACACATCCGGGCAGAATGTGTAGCCGAAGTAGACGATGCGGTATTTGCCGTCGAAATCGGCCCAGCGCACCGGCTTGCCGTCCTTGCCGGTCAGCGTGAAATCGCCGCCGATGGTCGCGCCTTCAAGCGGCGGGCTTTCGCTCACGCCGCCACCGCACGAGGCGAGCGCGAAAGTGCAGGTTGCGGCAAGGGCGGCGAGCAAGGATCTGAAAACGTGGGTCATGGCGCGGCGGTTCATGCTCTGCTAACCGTGCCCTTGCAAGAGGCGAGTCCATAGGGGCAGAATGTCCGGGTGGGCACGCAACAGGAGGAAGTGATGTTTTCGATATTCCGCAGGCCGCTTTGTGCATTGGCGATCCTGCTGGCTGCCGCCATTGCCACCCCTGCGCAGGCCCAGTTCTCCGAAGGTTACAAGTTCCTCGAAGCCATCCGCAAGAAGGAAGGCGACAAGGTGACCGAGGCTTTGAACGAGCCGGGCACCCAGATCGTCAACACCAAGGATTATTCCACCGGTCAGACTGGTTTGCACATCGTGACCGCAAGGCGCGACCTGACATGGGTGCAGTTCCTGATCGCCAAAGGGGCGAACGTGAATGCACGTGACAATCGCGGTGTGACCCCGCTGGTGCTGGCATCGGAAATGGGCTTCATCGAAGGCGTGGACGAACTGATCAAGTCTGGCGCGCGCATTGATGAGGCGAACAACACCGGCGAAACTCCGCTGATCAGCGCTGTCCACCGCAAGGATCTTGCGCTGGTACGCTTGCTGATCAAGGCCGGAGCCAATGCCGACCGCCCGGACAATTCGGGCCGATCGGCGCGCGATTATGCCATGCTGGACAAGGGTAGCGCTGTGCTGGGCGAAATCGAGCGGTCGACGACCGAAGCCAAGGGCACCAAGCCCAAGAAGACCTATGGACCTTCTTTCTAAGCCGGGCATTGTAGGCATATGACAGACAACACCTCGCTCGAAGCGCTTCGCCTCAGCCTTGCCCCGGCCATTGCCGAGGCTGCCGCTTTTGATGGCTGGAAGGGCGAGGCTGTGACCGCTGCCGCCGAAATGGAAGGCGTCGATCCGGCGCTGGCCGCCTTCGCGTTTGAAGGTGGCGCGATGCAGATGATCAGCGCATGGATCGCCCGCATTGATGCCGACATGGCTGACGCACTGCCCGCCAGCCAGATTGGCAACCTGCCCATTCGCGAACGCATCCGCCGCCTTGTGCAGTTCCGGCTCGATGCCCTGATCGGCAAGGAAGAGGCGCTGCGCCGCGCGCTGGCCATCATGGCCATGCCGCAAAATGTGCCCGCCGCAGCGCGCCTCGGCTGGTCGAGCGCGGACGCGATGTGGCGCCTCGCGGGTGATACGGCGACCGACTACAACCACTACACCAAGCGCATGACGCTCGGCTCGATCTACGCGGCCACGCTCGCCTATTTTGCGCAGGATACCAGCGACGGGCACGAGGACACGCGCGCTTTCCTCGATCGCCGGATAGACAACGTGATGCAGTTTGAAAAGGCAAAGGCCAAGCTGCTCAAGCCGCGTGACGAGAACTTTTCGCTGATGCGGATGCTGGGGCGGCTGCGCTACCCGGCGGTTTAGAAGGGGTTTCGCGCAGAGGCGCAGAGCTGAAGGGAGACGCGAAGAGCTTGGGTTTGCGGCGGAGCCGCTCTCCATTTCTGCCGTTGCTTCAATCGCCCCGTTGCGTGATTTGAGCGGCCTTGCGGCCAGCGCACCCTCTCTGCGTCTCCTTTCAGCTCTGCGCCTCTGCGCGAAACCCTTCAAGCGGCACCGCGCGAACCAACTCTCTTTTCTTGATCCAGCGCAATTCTATTGCGAATGACTTGCAATCGCCTTCGCGCTATGGCAGCGGAAAGGGGTGACGCTAGATCAACTCCCCCTGAACACGCCCGCGCGAATCGCGGCAGTCGATTGGTCCGCGCTGGTTGCGGAAGAGGCGCAGCGCCTTCAAGCGCTGGGTCTTGATGAAGGCGCGCGGGTCAGCCTCGCCTATCGCGGTGTGTTCGCCGGGCGCGATCCGCTGGCCGTGGAGATCGGCCGTATGACCATCGCCCTGCGCCGCGTTCATGCCCGCGCAATGACGGTTGAAACGCTATCATGAGCAAAATGCCCACCGTCGCCGCTTTGGTCGGCAATCCCAACGCGGGCAAAAGTGCGCTGTTCAACGCACTGACCGGCGCGCGGCAGAAAATCGCCAACTATCCGGGCGTCACGATTGAGCGCAAGGCGGGCCGTCTGTTGCTGCCATCGGGCGAGCCGGTGGAACTGGTCGACCTGCCCGGCTCTTACGCTCTAAACGCCACCAGCCCTGACGAGGAAGTGACCCGCAAGGTCATCATGGGCGAGCAGGAAGGGCAGGCCAAACCAGACGTGATCGTGCTGGTGCTCGATAGTTCCAACCTCGAACAACACCTTGTTTTTGCGCAGGAAGTGATCGAACTGGGCCGCCCCACCGTGGTCGCGCTCAACATGGTCGATCTGGCAGAGCGCGATGGCCTGACGATTGATCCGGCAGCCTTGCAGACAGCGTTGGGCGTGCCGGTGATCCCCACCGTGGCGGTGCGCCGTCGCGGCCTGACCGAACTTTCCGCCGCCATTGCCGAGGCGCGTGACCGGTCGCAAGCGCATGAAGCCGCGCCGCGCCCGCATGTCACTTTGCCAGAACGGCGCATGTTGGCGCATCAGATCGCCACAGCGGCGATCCTTTCGGAAACCGCAAAGCACCGCATCCACGCGCGGCTCGACAAGGTGCTGCTCAATCCGTGGGCTGGTCCGCCGATCCTGTTTGCGCTGCTGTTCGTGGTGTTCCAGGCGGTGTTCAGCTGGGCCACGCCCTTTGCCGATGGCATTGAAGCGGTGGTGGGGGCGCTTGGTGATTTCGCCAAGCAGATCCTGCCCGAAAGCCTTCTGCGCGATCTCCTCACCGAAGGCGTGATTGCGGGCGTCGGCTCGGTCATCGTGTTCCTGCCGCAGATCGTGATCCTGTTCTTCTTCATCCTGCTGATGGAGGCGACAGGTTACATGGCCCGCGCCGCCTTCCTGATGGACCGGCTGATGGCGGGCGTCGGCCTTTCAGGCCGGAGCTTCATCCCGCTGCTCTCCAGCTTTGCCTGCGCGATTCCCGGCATCATGGCCACGCGCAGCATTACCGATCCCAAGGACCGGCTGACCACGATCCTGATTGCCCCGATGATGACGTGTTCGGCGCGCCTGCCGGTCTATGCAGTGATCATCGCGGCGTTCATCCCGAACACGGCTGTTGGTCCCGGCGTGGGTTTGCAGGGCCTCGTGCTGTTCTGCCTCTATGTGGCGGGCATCATCGGTGCGATGGTGGTGGCGCTCGTTCTGCGCCGCTCGGTCACCAAGGGCGCGGCTTCGGGCTTCATCATGGAATTGCCGAAGTACCAACTGCCCACCATCAAGGATCTCGCCATCGGCCTGTGGCAACGCGCGTGGATATTCCTGCGCCGCGCAGGTACGATGATCTTCACCGTCACCGTCGTGCTGTGGATCCTGCTCAGCTTCCCGCGTGCTGCGCCGGGTGAGGATCAGGTCGATGCCTCGATTGCCGGACACATGGCCAACGGCCTTGCCGTGGTGCTCGATCCCATCGGCTTCAACCGCGACATGAGTCTTGCGGTGATCCCGGCGATGGCCGCGCGCGAAGTCGCCGTCAGCTCGCTTGCCACGACTTATGCGGTCAGCGCCAGTGACGAGGAAGAGGCCGCAATGGAACTGGGTGATCAGCTCAAGGCCAACTGGACGCTGCCGATGGCGCTGGCCTTCCTCGCATGGTTCGTCTTCGCGCCCCAGTGCCTCGCCACCATCGCAGTGGCCCGGCGCGAGACCAACGGCTGGAAGTGGCCGTCGTTCATGCTCGCCTACCTGTTTGCGCTGGCCTATGCTGCGGCGGGCGTGACCTTCTGGACAGCAACTGCCGCCGGATTGGGGTAAAAAGGGGTTCACGCAGAGACGCGGAGAACAAAGGGAGGCGCGGAGGGTTGTGCTTTCGGCGAAGCCACTCTCGAATTCTGCTGTTGCGGTTTCGGCCCCGTTCTGAAAATTGAGCGGCCTTGCGGCCTGTCGCGCGCTCCCTGCGTCTCCCTTTCTTCTCTGCGTCTCTGCGCGAACCAACCAATTCCTTCTGGAAAACTCACACGCCAAGACTCGCGCCCGACCGAGCCCGTGCGCTAGGCACTTTGCCAGATCAGAAGGAACACGATTCGATGGCAGGCAGCGTCAACAAGGTCATCCTCGTCGGCAATCTCGGCGCAGACCCTGAGGTGAAGAGCTTCCAGAACGGCGGGCGCATTGCCAACTTGCGCATCGCCACGTCCGAAAACTGGAAGGACAAGAACACCGGCGAAAAGAAAGAGCGCACGGAA
>NZ_NCII01000102.1 GCF_002256775.1 Novosphingobium sp. 17-62-19
CCTGTTCTTCTTCTTCATCTTCAGCTGGGTGAAGGCGACCGTCCCGCGCTATCGCTATGACCAGCTGATGCGCCTGGGCTGGAAGATCTTCCTGCCCGTATCGCTGCTGTTCGTGGTGCTGGTAAGCGGCTGGCTGATGCTGACGAGGTACTCATGAAATCTCGTATTTTAGCCTGTGTTGCATCGCTAATGCTAGTGAGCCCTGCGTCTGCAACGAGCTATGATTGTGCCCTTGAAGGCCCGGTTTCCTTCCTGAGGGAGGGTGAGACTGCCAAGGTGATGCGGATCGAGACCGGTTACTCCGACTGGAAGTTCAAACTTCATATTGCCGATTCAAAGGGCAAGGACGAACCGTCTTATGCCGAAGTGATTTGGCCAGCTGACCCGATTCAAATTGAGGGTAAATATCCATACATTCCGACCTCGGAATTTTCGGGTGTGGTTACTGCAATCTCTGGTGGACCTTGCACATTTACAGAGCGTGCTTGTGTTACGATGATCCAGATCGTTGATCAAAGCGAAGGCAAATCGAAAGTGATGATTTTGCCGTCTGCAATTGCTGGCGACGCAAAGACCGGACGTGAGCCGTTTGTAGCGCTGCTTGAGGGCGAATGTGCCAAGGGAGCCGTGAAATGACCCCCGCCCAACTCATCAAGTCGTTCACCCTGTGGGAGTTCGTGAAGGCGCACTGGCTGACCTTGAAGTATCTCTTCAAGCCCAAGGCGACGATCAATTACCCGTTCGAGAAGAACCCGCTTTCGCCGCGCTTCCGTGGTGAACATGCGCTGCGTCGTTATCCCAACGGCGAAGAGCGCTGCATCGCGTGCAAGCTGTGCGAGGCGGTGTGTCCGGCGCAGGCGATCACCATCGAATCCGAACCGCGTGAGGACGGCAGCCGCCGCACCACGCGGTACGACATCGACATGACCAAGTGCATCTTCTGCGGCTTCTGCCAGGAAGCCTGCCCGGTCGATGCCGTGGTCGAAGGGCCAAACTTCGAATATGCGACCGAAACGCGCGAGGAGCTGCTTTATGACAAGACCAAGCTGCTCGCGAACGGGGACAAGTGGGAGCGGGCGATTGCCGCGAACCTTGAAGCCGATGCGCCGTATCGCTAGGGGGCCGCGCTGATGATCCAGGTATTTGCCTTCTATCTCTTCGCCACGCTCTGCATCTTCAGCGGTGCTGTGACGATCCTCGCGCGCAATCCGGTGCATTCGGTGCTCTGGCTGATCCTCGCGTTCTTCAACGCTGCCGGCCTGATGGTGCTGGTGGGCGCGGAGTTCATCGCGATGCTGCTGGTCATCGTCTATGTCGGCGCGGTCGCGGTGCTGTTCCTGTTCGTGGTCATGATGCTCGACATCGACTTTGCCGAACTGAGGGCAGGGTTCGTGAAGAACTTCCCGCTGGGCATTGCGCTGGCGGTGGTGCTGTTCGTCGAACTGTTCATCGGCCTGGTCGTGCATGGCGCGGGCGGGGTTGAACTGGGCATTGCCAGTGGAACCGCCACGCAAGCGGCGGACATGTCGAACATTCAGGCCATCGGGGCGCTGCTCTACACGCGCTACCTGTTCCTGTTCGAAGCGGCGGGCATCATCTTGCTGGTCGCCATGATCGGCGCCATCGTGCTGACGCACCGTGAGCGCAGCGGCACGCGCGGCCAGAACGTTGCCAAGCAGAACGCGCGCCGTCCGCAAGACGCAACGATCAACATGCAGCCGGAAAGCGGCAAGGGAGTTCAGCTGTGATAAGTGGGTTCACACCACAGCCGCTCATCCTGGGCCTGTCGAAGGATGAATGCGCGACGCTCGCGTACGGGCTTCGACAAGCTCAGCCTGAGCGGGGTTTGGGTTTAAATACGGGGTCGAGTGAATGATCGGCATCGAACACTACCTAGTCGTCAGCTCGATCCTGTTCGTGCTGGGCGTGCTGGGCATCTTCCTCAACCGGAAGAACGTGATCATCATCCTGATGGCGATCGAACTGATCCTGCTGTCGGTGAACATCAACTTCGTCGCGTTCAGCGCGTTCCTGCACGATCTGGTCGGACAGGTCTTCGCGATGTTCGTGCTGACCGTGGCGGCGGGTGAGGCGGCTATCGGGCTTGCCATTCTGGTCATCTATTTCCGTGGTCGCGGCACGATTGCCGTGGACGACGTCAACCGGATGAAGGGCTGAGTCGGGGCAATGTCTTCCATCCTGATCATCGTATTCCTGCCGCTTCTGGCAGCGATTATCGCCGGGCTTGGCAACAAGCGCATGGGCGCGGTGCCCGCCAAGGTCGTGACGACCGGGGCGCTGTTCATCTCCTGCGCGCTGTCATGGCCGATTTTCCTGTCGTTCCTCGGCGGCCATGCCGAAGCCAGCGTCACGCCGGTGCTGCAGTGGGTCAAGTCGGGCACGCTCGACTTTGACTGGGCGCTGCGGGTCGACACGCTGACAGCGGTCATGCTGGTGGTTATCACCAGCGTCTCGGCGCTCGTCCACCTGTATTCATGGGGGTACATGAGCGAGGAGCCGGATCAGCCGCGCTTCTTTGCGTACCTCTCGCTGTTCACCTTCGCCATGCTCATGCTGGTGACCGCCGACAACCTCGTCCAGATGTTCTTTGGGTGGGAAGGCGTGGGCCTTGCCTCGTACCTGCTGATCGGTTTCTGGTTCCGCAAGCCGAGCGCAAACGCCGCCGCGATGAAGGCCTTCGTGGTCAACCGCGTGGGCGACCTTGGCTTCATGATGGGCATTTTCGGGACGTTCCTGGTGTTCGGCACCGTGTCGATCCCCGAAATCCTTGCCGCCGCGCCCGGAATGGCCGGTTCGACCATCGGCTTCCTCGGCTATCGCCTCGATACGATGACCGTGTTGTGTATCCTGCTGTTCATCGGCGCAATGGGCAAATCGGCGCAGCTTGGCCTGCACACCTGGTTGCCCGACGCGATGGAAGGCCCGACCCCGGTTTCGGCGCTGATCCACGCAGCCACGATGGTCACCGCCGGTGTGTTCATGGTCTGCCGCCTGTCGCCGATGTTCGAAGTCAGCCCGACGGCGCTGGCGATGGTGACGTTCATCGGCGCGATGACCTGCATCTTCGCGGCCACAGTTGGCACGACGCAGACCGATATCAAGCGCGTGATCGCCTATTCCACCTGTTCGCAGCTGGGCTACATGTTTTTTGCGGCGGGCGTTGGCGCCTATGGCGCATCGATGTTCCACCTGTTCACGCACGCCTTCTTCAAGGCGCTGCTGTTCCTTGGCGCAGGCTCGGTGATCCATGCGATGCACCACGAGCAGGACATGCGGTACTATGGCGGTCTGCGTAAGAGCATCCCGCTGACCTATTGGGCGATGATGGCGGGTACGCTGGCCATTACCGGCGTCGGCATTGTCGACGTGTTCGGCTTTGCAGGCTTCTATTCGAAGGATGCGATCCTTGAAGCGGCCTATGCCAAGGGGACGGAACTGGGCTATTTCGCCTTCTTCCTTGGCATCTTTGCCGCGCTGCTGACCAGCTTCTATTCGTGGCGTCTGATCTTCCTGACCTTCTTCGGCAAACCACGCTGGGAGCAGTCCGAGCATATCCAGCACGCGGTCCACGATGCGCACGGTCACGATGATCATGCACACGGTCACGACGATCACGCCCATGCACACGCTTTGTCTTCCACCATGCGTTCATCAGCGAAGGCACCGGCCACTTCTGGAAGGGTTCGCTGGTCTTTGCCGAACACACCATCCACGCGATGCATGAAGTGCCGACGTGGGTGAAGTGGGCGCCGTTCGCGGTGATGGCCACCGGTCTGCTGATCGCATGGTACGCCTACATCAAGAACACGAAGTTCCCTGCGGCCTTCGTCGAGCAGTTCGGATTCCTCTACAAGTTCCTGCTGAACAAGTGGTACTTCGACGAGCTTTACCACTATGTCTTCGTCGTCCCCGCAATGTGGCTGGGCCGGGTGTTCTGGAAGGTTGTCGACCAGGGCATCATCGACCGCTTCGGCCCGAACGGAGCCGCTTCAGTCGTGGCTCTGGGCAGCCGCGCCGCCGCCAAGCTCCAGTCGGGGTATCTCTATAGCTATGCGCTGGTCATGCTCGTCGGCCTTGTCGGCGCGATCAGCTGGGTGATCGCACAATGACCGGTTTTCCGATCCTCTCGCTGATGCTGCTGGTTCCGCTGGTTGCAGCGGTAGCCTGCCTCGTCGTGCCGCGTGAACAGGCGCGCAGCGTTGCGCTGATTGCCACGCTGATCGACTTCGTTCTGGGTGTTATCCTCTGGGCGAATTACGACATCGGTGGTGCGCAGTGGCAGTTTACCGAAAGTGCCGCGCTGTTCGCAGGCTTCTCGTGGAAGCTGGGCATCGATGGCATTGCGCTGCTGCTGATTGCGCTCACCGTGTTCCTGATGCCGGTGTGCATCGGCGCCAGCTGGACCTCCATAGACAAGCGCGAAGGCGAATATTACGCGGCGTTTTTGGTGATGGAAACGCTGATGATCGGCGTGTTTGCAGCGCAGGATCTGTTCCTGTTCTACATCATGTTCGAAGCCGGCCTGATCCCGATGTACCTGATCATCGGTGTGTGGGGCGGGGCGGACCGCATATATGCCAGCTACAAGTTCTTCCTCTACACACTGCTCGGCTCGGTGCTGATGCTGATCGCGATGTTCTGGATGGTGAACGAAGCCGGCACGACTGACATTCCGACACTGATGGCCTACAACTTCCCTGTTGAGGCGCAGACATGGCTGTGGCTCGCGTTCTTCGCCAGCTTTGCGGTGAAGATGCCGATGTGGCCGGTCCACACCTGGTTGCCCGATGCCCACGTGCAGGCTCCTACCGGCGGTTCGGTGATCCTTGCAGGCGTGCTGCTGAAGATGGGGGGCTACGGCTTCATCCGCTTTTCGCTGCCGATGTTCCCTGAAGCATCGGCACAGTTCGCGCCGCTGGTGTTCTTCATGTCGATGGCAGCCGTGGTGATCACGTCGCTGATCGCGCTGGTGCAGACCGATATGAAGAAGCTCATCGCTTATTCGTCAGTCGCTCACATGGCGATTGTTACGGTCGGCCTGTTTGCCTTCAACCAGCAGGGCCTTGAAGGCTCGATGCTGATCATGCTCAGCCACGGCCTCGTCGCTGGCGCGCTGTTCCTCAGCGTTGGCGTGATCTACGACCGTCTGCATACGCGTGAGATTGCGCGTTACGGCGGCTTGTCGATCAACATGCCGTATTATGCAGTGTTCTTCCTTTTGTTCACAATGGCGTCCATCGGCCTTCCGGGGACGAGCGGCTTTGTGGGTGAGTTTCTCTCGCTGATCGGGATCTACCAGATCTCCAGCTGGGTCGCGCTGATCTGCACCACCGGAATCATCCTGGGTGCGGCCTACATGCTCTACCTTTACCGCCGCGTGGCCTATGGCGAACAGAAGAACGCCGATGCCGCCGCCATGCCCGATCTCGACAAGCGAGAATGGGCGATGATGATACCGCTGGCTGCCGTGGTGCTGTGGATGGGCGTGTACCCCGAAAGCTTCATCGCCCCGATGCGCAAGGATATTGCCGCGCTGGACGCGCGCTTGGCGCAGGCCAAGCCGAAGGGCGATGCCCAACCTACTGCTGGCCAAGGAACTTCTGGAAAGCCGATGGCCGCTCACAATTCCGGGCATTCTGCCGCACACAATGCAGCGCCTGAGGGGGCACACTGATGGACTTCGCCCGTTCGCTTGCGCTCACCGCGCCTGAAATCCTGATTTCGGTATCCGGGTTGGTACTTCTGATGGTCGCCGCCTGGGGCGGTGACAAGGCTTCGCGCCGTATCTCGATAGCCTCGGTTGCCGTGCTGACCGCTTGCGCTTTCCTTACCGCACCCACGCTCTGGGGGCAGGCGATGGGGCCGGACGTGTCGGCCTTTGGCGGACAGCACCGTGCCGATGCCTTCGCTGCCTTTGCCAAGCTGCTGATCTATGCCAGCGCGGGCGTGACGCTGATCATCGCGCAGCCGTTCTTCGACAAAGCCAAGGCGATGCGCGCGGAATTCCCGCTGCTCGTCCTGTTCGCCTCGCTCGGCATGGGCATGATGGTGTCGGCCGGAGACTTGCTGGCGCTCTATATCGGTCTCGAACTGAACAGCCTTGCGTCCTATGTGCTGGCGTCGTCGCTGCGCAACAACGAGCGTTCGGCGGAATCGGGCTTGAAGTACTTCGTGCTGGGTTCGCTGGCTTCGGGCATCCTGTTGTTCGGCATGAGCCTGACCTACGGGTTCACCGGCACCACCAGCTTTGCCGGGATCAACGCCGCGCTGTCCGGCGGGCTGCCCACCGGTGCGACTTTTGGTCTGATCTTCATGCTGGCAGGCCTTGCCTTCAAGATCAGCGCGGCACCGTTCCACATGTGGACGCCCGACGTTTATGAGGGCGCGCCGACCCCGGTGACGACGTTCTTTGCCACGGCTTCTAAAGTTTCCGCGCTGGGCCTGCTGATGCGCGTCAGCTTTGAGGCTTTCGGTAGCCAGACGCAGGCATGGCAGCAGGTCGTGATCTTCATGGCGCTGCTCTCGATCGTGATCGGTGCACTGGGCGCGATTGGTCAGAACAACATCAAGCGCCTGATGGCCTATTCGTCGATCAACAACGTCGGCTTCATCCTGATCGGCCTCGCCACGGCGACCCGTGCAGGCGCTTCGGCGATGCTGGTCTACATCGCGATCTATGTCGCCATGTCGGTGGCGGGTTTTGTGGCAGTGCTGCTTCTGCGCGACGAAAATGGCGAACAGGTTGAGGCGATTTCGGATTTGGCGGGGCTTTCCAAGACGCGCCCGTGGATTGCGCTGGCGATGGCGTCGGTGATGTTCAGCCTTGCCGGCATTCCGCCGCTGTTCGGCTTCTGGGGCAAGTTCGTGGTATTCCAGGCTGCGGTGCAGGCAGACATGATCGCACTTGCCGCCATCGGCATTGCGGCATCGGTGATCGGTGCGTTCTACTACCTCAAGGTCGTGAAGGTCATGTATTTTGACGAGGCAGCCGATGTGGTGAAGGGCACAGGCGAAACCTCGCACACCGTGCTGCTGGTGCTGTCGACGCTGGCAATTTCACCGCTGGGCTATCTTGGAACGAAGTGCCTCGGGACGCTGGCAGACTATGCCACTGCCGCGCTGATCCCGGTCGGTTGAGCTTTTGATCGAAAGGCTGGCTGAAATCCCTTCGACCAACGGCGCGCTATTGGCTCGCCTTGGTGGAGGGGAACATGTGCAGGAAGGTCGGTGGTTGGTGGCCGACCGCCAGAGTGCTGGGCGCGGGCGGGCAGGGCGCGTCTGGTCGGATGGCTTTGGCAATTTCATGGGATCGACGGTTGTGCATTTGCGCGCCAGTAATCCTTTGCCGCAGACCCTTGCGCTGGTGGCTGGTCTTGCCGCGCACGAGAGTGTGATGGCGCTGGCCCCGCAATTACAGGACTTGCGACTGAAATGGCCGAACGATCTGTTGGTGGGTGAGACCAAGTTGGCGGGCATTCTGCTTGAGCGGCAGGGCGATGCAGTGGTTGTGGGCATCGGCGTGAACCTTGTGCAGTCCCCGGACCTTTCAGATCGTGCTACGGCAAGTCTCGCGGCGCTGGGCTTCACCATCACCCGCGATGCTTTTGCTGCTGAACTTGCCGCACGGTTTCGTGATGCAGCTGATCGCTGGCACTATGGCGAATGGCCGCTGCTGCGCCAGCAATGGCTCACGCGGGCATTGCCCACAGGGACACTGGTTTCGGTCAAGGATCGCGACCACGGCGTCATTATGGGAGCGTTCGCAGGTATCGATGACGATGGCGTGGCCCTTCTGCGCTTGGCGGATGGCGCAGTCCGTGCCATCCACGCGGGCGACATAGATATGGTGGGTTCTCATGCTTCTGGCGATTGATGTCGGCAATACCAACATCGTTTTCGCCCTGTTTCAGGGCCGCGAGATCAAGTCACGCTGGCGCGTCGCCACCGATCCCCGCCGCACGGCAGATGAATATGCGGTGTGGCTGCTGCAATTGATGCAACTTCAGGGCTTTGACTCGAAGGCGGTAAAGCAGATACTCATCTCCACGGTCGTGCCGCGCGCGTTGCACAACCTGACGGTGCTGTCGCAGAAGTACTTTGGCCTCGATCCGCTGATTGCTGGGCAAGCACCGGTTGAATGGGGTTTCGAGGCTGACGTGGACGAGCCGCGCTCGCTCGGCGCGGATCGTGCGGTCAACACCGTGGCGGCGCACGCCAAGTTTCCGGGCGATCTGATCGTGGTCGATTTCGGCACGGCGACGACGTTCGACGTGGTGGACTTCAACGGGTCGTACAAAGGCGGCATCATTGCGCCGGGGATCAACCTTTCGCTTGATGCACTGGTCAATGCCACGGCCAAGCTACCGCGTATTGCCATCGCTCCGCCGCGCGGCACCAACACCGTCATTGGCCGGAATACCGAAGATCAGATGCAGATTGGCGTGTTCTGGGGATATGTTGCGATGATGGAGGGGCTGATTTCCCGCCTTCGCGCCGAAATAGGCCGACCGGCCAAGGTTATTGCAACAGGTGGCCTTGCTGTCCTGTTTGATGAGCACACCGACATTTTTGACCATGTGGACACCGATCTGACGCTCGATGGCCTGGCGATACTTGCAGAGCGGACTGGCCTTGCAGAGCGGAAAGCAAATTCGTGAAATCAGCTAAAGAACTACTTTTCCTTGCGCTCGGCGGATCGGGCGAAATCGGGATGAACGTCAACCTCTATTGCTGCGATGGCAAATGGCTGATGGTCGATCTCGGCATGACGTTTGCCGACCCCTACTATCCCGGTATCGATCTGGTCTTCGCCGATCTGGATTTTATCGAGCAGCGGCTCGACGATCTGGTAGGCATCGTGCTGACCCATGCGCACGAAGATCACATCGGCGCGGTGCCCTATTTCGCACAGGATCTCGGCGTGCCGCTCTATGCCACGCCTTTTACCGCCAAGCTGGTCCATGAAAAGCTGGTCGAGGCTGGGATCGACAAGGAGATCGAACTCAACGTCATCGATCACCTAGATCGTTTCGAACTTGGCCCCTTTGGCATCCGCTATGTGCCGCTGGCGCATTCGATTGCCGAGGGCAATGCACTGCTGATCGATACACCGCATGGCAAGATATTCCACACCGGTGACTGGAAGCTGGATGACGAGCCGCGCATCGGCACGCCTGCGACCGAGGAAGAACTGACTGCGATTGGCGATGAAGGCATTCTCGCGCTGGTCTGCGATTCCACTAATGTTTTCAATCCGAAGCCTTCGGGTTCCGAGGGCGAAGTTCGCGCCGGGTTGATGGAAGCGGTCGCTGCGCAGAAGGGGCGGCGGGTGGTTGTCACCACGTTTGCTTCCAACGTGGCGCGATTGCAGACACTGGGCGAAGTGGCCGAAGCGACGGGGCGCAAGCTTTGCGTTGCTGGCCGCTCGCTCGACCGGATCATCCGCGTTGCCAAGTCCTGCGGCTATCTCAAGGGCTTTCCCGAACTCGTCCACATGGACGACGCGATGGACCTTCCGCGCGGTGAACTCCTGGTGCTGGCCACGGGTGGGCAGGGTGAGGCGCGTGCGGCACTGGCCCGCATCGCCGGAGAGCAGCATCCTATCCGACTTGAGAAAGGCGATGTCGTTCTGTTCTCCAGCCGCCAGATCCCCGGCAATGAACTTGCCATCGGGCGCATCCAGAATTCGCTTGTCGAAAAGGGCGTAAAGCTGGTCACCGACAAGCAATCGATGATCCACGTTTCCGGGCACCCGGGGCGGCCTGAACTCGTGGCGCTATACGACTGGATCAGGCCGGAAATCCTTGTGCCGGTCCATGGCGAAATCCGCCACATGGCCGAACAGGCGCAGCTTGGGCTAGACGAAGGCATTCCCAAGGCGATCTTCCAGAAGAACGGCGATCTCATCCGCCTTGCACCGAATGGGCCAAAGAAGATTTCGGAAGAGCGGGCGGGCCGTCTTGTGCTGGACGGTGACATCATTGCGCCTGCCGATGGCGAAGGCGTGGTGGCGCGGCGCAAGCTTTCGCTTAACGGCCTGATCACCGTGGCGCTGGCCGTGCGGCGCGATGGGGTGTTGGCTTCGGACGTTGAGGTTGCGGCTATCGGCATCCCGCTCGATGAAGACATGGAAGCCTTTGTCGCAGAAACCAAGGTTGAGACTGCCGAGGCTATCCGAAACCTCAAGGGTGACCGCAAGCGTGACCGGGTGGCCGTGGCAGAAGCGGTGCGCCTTGCCGTGCGCCGGACCGGTCAGCGCTGGTCTGGAAAAAAACCGGTTGTGCAGGTCATGCTGCGGGAAAGCTGAGGCACCCCATGAAGATCACTTCGATTATTGCGATCTACGGCCTGTTCTGGGTTATGTCGGCGTTCCTCGTGCTGCCTTTCGGCGTGCGCACACATGATGAACTGGGCACGCCCAAAGTGGCTGGGCAGGCCGATAGTGCGCCGGGGAATTTCAACCCGCGCAAGATTATCACCCGCGCCACCATTCTGTCTATCCTGTTGTTTGCGTTCTATTATGCGAACTACATGAATGGCTGGATCACCGTTGCGGACCTCGACATCACGACGTACTTTTCGCACGGTCGGTGATCGGCGGGCCGGGCAGCACGAAGGGCGGGGCGTGGCGCAGGATTGATCCAGCGCTACTCTGGCTTCTCCTGCTCGCCGCAGTGATCCGCCTGTCGATCGCGCTGCTGACAGTCTATCACCACCCGGACGAAATCTGGCAGTACATCGAACCGGCCTATGGGTTGGTCACCGGTGACTGGGTACGCACCTGGGACATCCGGCTCGGCATCCGCAGCTGGCTGATTCCTCTGGCCATATTGCCCTCTGTTTGGCTCGGTCACGCGATTGATCCTGCGGGGGAATTGCACCTTCTCTTGCCCCGTTTGGCAACCGGCCTCGCCTCGCTCGGCGTGGTCTGGAGTGCCTGGTCATTCGGCGCGCGCATCACCCGACAGCACGCCATCGCGGCAGCCTTTGTCGCGGCAGTATGGGTCGACATTGCCTACTTCGGGGTGCGACCATCAAGCGGCAGTCTGGCAACGTTGGCAATCCTGCCCAGCCTCGCGCTGCTGGTGCGGTTTCGGGATGCAGGGCGTGGTCAGGATGCTGTGCTTGCGGGTTTCTTGCTTGGCCTTGGATGCATTTCGCGGTTCCCGCTGGGGCCAGCTTTGGTGATACCGTTTCTGTGGGCTGCACGGTTCGATTTTCGCAAGAGCTGGCCGTTGCTGCTGGGGGGAGCGGCAGGCGGCGTACTGGTTGATGTATTCGCCAATGCCATCATGGGTGAATGGCCGCTTTTGTGGATATATAACAACGTTTTCGCCAACGTTGTTGCGAACCGAAGTCACGCCTACGGACTGGAGCCAGCCACCTGGTATTTGCAGGTTCTGGCTTGGCAGTGGCAGTTTGCTTTCGTGCTGATCCTGCCTTCGCTGGTGTTTGGGGCGAAGCGGTATCCGGTGCTGCTGGCGACGGCTTTGGCAGTCATCGCAGTGCATTCGGGCATCGGGCACAAGGAGTATCGGTTCATCCTGTTGGGGGTGATGCTGTTGGTTTTGCTCGCTGCAATCGGGTCGGTTGACCTGTTGCAATGGTTGGCGCGCAAAGGGCAGAATGCCGTGCCGAAACGGCGCTTTGCACTGCTGCTGGTGCTGTGGTTGGCGCTTTCGGTGCATTTAGGTGCTGTTCAGCCGTTCGCGGTGAACTGGACGATTGGGCAAGCCCCGCTCAAGGCGCTGCGGACCGCGCGTTTGGTGCCGGGTGTGTGCGGCGTGGCAACCTATCGCATCCGCGACGTGCCGTTCATGTCGCGCGCGATGTTCAATCGCGATGTGCCTGCGCTTTTGCTTGATGGGCCAATCTCGGCGTCATTGGCCCAATCGCGCTATAACGTGGCAATCGCACCGATCGAGCATCTGGGCGAGTTGCCGCAGGCCTATCGCTTTGCCGGGTGCATGTCGCCCAGGGCGCCGCTGTTCGAACAGCAGTATTGTGTCGCGGTCAGGCCGGGGCCGTGTACGGGTTCAGCGGGCGTGTTCGATTACAACCGACAGTTGATCGCCAAGGATCTATAAGCCGTCAGACTCCTTCAAGGGCGTAACCGGCCGAGCGCACGGTGCGCACCGGATCAGCAGCGCCGGGGATGGCGACGGCCTGACGCAGGCGGCGGATATGGACGTCCACGGTGCGCAATTCGATGTCGCTGCCGCTGCCCCAGACCGCATCGAGCAATTGCCCGCGCGAGAAAACGCGACCGGGATGCTCCATGAAGTGCTTGAGCAGGCGGAATTCGGTGGGACCGACCTTCATCGGCGAGCCGCGACGGGTGACGCGGTGCGCGTTGGGATCGAGCGAGAGATCGCCGACAGTGATCGTCTCTCCGGCCAGAGCGGGGCGCACGCGGCGCAGGACTGCGCCGACGCGGGCGATCAGTTCGCGCGGGGAGAAGGGCTTGGTAACATAATCGTCCGCGCCGATTTCCAGTCCACGAATGCGATCATCCTCATCTGAACGGGCGGTGAGCATGATGATCGGGACGTGCGCGGTTTCCTTGTTACGGCGCAAGCGGCGGCAGACCTCGATGCCGCTGGTGCCACCGATCATCCAATCGAGGAGCACGAGATCCGGCGCCTCCTCTGCGGCAAGCAGCAGCGCTTCATCACCGTCGTCGGTGGTGCGCACATCGTAGCCTTCGCCGCGAAAGCGGTATTCGACCAGTTCGGCCAGAGCCGTATCGTCTTCAACCAGCAGCAATTTGGGAGCGGGCACGCGAACCTCCATGACAGTCAGCTTGCCAAAGCACCCGAAATGTTACCACCATATGACGATAATGTGAAAAGGGCAGTCAGGCAGGGGGAATGACTTCCTCGCGCTCGGGCAGGTTGGCGCCAGTGGCAGCGTAGTACACCATTTCGGCGATATTGGTGGCGTGATCGCCGATCCGCTCGATATTGCGGGCGACGAACAGCAATTGCGCCGCGCTGCTGATGGTGGCGGGGTTTTCCACCATGAACGACACCAGATTGCGGAAGATCGAATCGTAGAATGCATCGACCTTGGCATCGCGCAGCACGATCTCTTCGGCGCTGACCGGATCGCGTGCGGCAAACGCGGTGAGAACATCGTGGACCATGTCAGCGGCGAGTTCGTTCATCGCAGGCAGCAGAGTCAGTGGTTCGAACCGCTTGCGGCCTTCGATGATGCCCACGCGCTTGGCGATGTTCTTGGCATAGTCGCCAATACGCTCGATGACGCCTGCAATCTTCAATGCGGCGATGACTTCGCGCAGATCGTCCGCCATCGGGGCGCGCAGGGCGAGGACGCGGATCGCCAGTTTGTCGACTTCGGCTTCAAGCTGATCGATCCGCTTGTCACGCGCGATCACACCGGCGGCCAGTTCATGGTCACCGCGCACCAGCGCATCCATCGCTTCGGAAACGGAAAGCTCGGCTAGGCCACCCATCTCCGCGACAAGGCCGCGCAGCCGGGTGATATCCTCGTCGAATGCCTTGACGGTATGTTCGGCCACCATTTCGTCCTTCTCGTCCCGTTTCCTTGGCTCAGCCGTAGCGGCCAGTGATGTAGTCCTTCGTCCGTTCTTCGCGCGGATTGGTGAAGATATCGGATGTCTTGCCGTATTCAACGACCTTACCCAGATGGAAGAACGCGGTGCGTTGCGAAACGCGCGCGGCCTGCTGCATCGAGTGGGTGACGATGACGATGGCATAGCGACCGCGCAGATCGTCGATCAGTTCTTCGATGCGCGCGGTGGCGATGGGATCAAGGGCCGAACAAGGCTCGTCCATCAGGATCACTTCGGGATCGACGGCGATGGCGCGGGCGATGCACAGGCGCTGCTGCTGTCCGCCGGAAAGCGCGGTGCCGCTGTCGGACAAACGGTCCTTCACTTCATCCCACAGGCCTGCGCGGCGGAGCGACTGTTCGACGATGCCGTCCAGTTCGGCCTTGCTGCCGGTGATGCCGTGGATCTTCGGGCCATAGGCGATGTTGTCGTAAATCGACTTGGGGAAGGGGTTCGGCTTCTGGAACACCATACCTACGCGGGCACGCAACTGCACCACGTCCATGCCGGACTTGTAAATGTCTTGCCCGTCGAGCAGGATTTCACCTTCGACGCGGGCATTGGCGATGGTGTCATTCATGCGGTTCAAGGAACGCAGGAACGTGGATTTGCCGCAGCCCGATGGGCCGATGAAAGCCGTGACATAGCGCTGCGGAATTTCGATGGACACATCGTCAATCGCGCGCTTGTCACCATAGAAAACCGACACGTTCTTCGCGCTCATCTTCAAAGGCGCGTCGAAGTAGGGCTTTTCTTCAGCCTGCGGTTCTGCCGGGATCACTTCAGCGTTCATTTTACCACCGTTGTTCGAAGCGGTTGCGCAAGTAGATCGCAAGGCCGTTCATCAGGAGCAGGAAGACGAGGAGTACCA
>NZ_NCII01000010.1 GCF_002256775.1 Novosphingobium sp. 17-62-19
GCCAAGATGAGCAAGTCCGATCCTTCGGACATGAGCCGCATCAACCTGACCGACGATGCCGATGCGATCATGCAGAAGGTGAAGAAGGCCAAGACCGATCCCGAACCGCTGCCCGCAACGGTCGAGGGCCTTGCCGGGCGCCCCGAAGCCAACAACCTCGTGGGCATTTATGCCGCAATGGCAGGCACTTCTCCGGCAGATGTGCTGACGCAGTTCGAAGGCAAGGGCTTCGGCCAGTTCAAACCTGCGCTGGGTGAACTCCTGGTTGAAACGCTTTCGCCAATGGCTGCGCGCTATCGCCAATTGCGCGAGGATGGCGAGGCGCTCGATGCGATTCTGGCCAAGGGTGCATTGAAGGCGCGTGATCTCGCCGCTCCCACTCTGGCACGCACCTATCAGGCGCTCGGCCTCGTAAGGGGCTGAATTCCGTCACCTTCATTGCTGAACAATGCGTGCCTGCAACATATGTTGCAGGCACCATTCAACGTGCATTCAGCACTTCCCGTCCAAATTGCAGACATGCTAAGCGTAATAGCGTCCGGCAAGTCCGTTGGTGAATCATCAGGTTCGCGGCGGGCATTGGGGCGGCGGACGGCACGATAGGAGTCGCAGGATGAATTCTCATATGCACAACAAGCCAAGATCGCCCGCCCGGCGCCGATTGCTCGGGCTTTCGGCGGTATCACTCATGATGGTCACGCTGGCTGGCTGCACCACGCCGTTCAAGGCGGACGTGAAGCGCTTCCAGTCGCAGCTTCCAGCTCCCACCGGGCAGACCTTCGCTGTCGTCGCCGATGATCCGCGCGATGCCGGGGGCCTTGAATTTGCACAATATGCAACGCTGGTTGGCCGACAGATGGAAAAGCTGGGCTATCGTGCTGCCAATGCCGAAGTCGCCGATCTGATCGTCAAGTTCGACTATGGCATTGATGGCGGACGGGACCGCGTTCGCTCCACCGGCTTCAACGATCCCTACTGGGGTGGTTGGGGTGGCTGGGGCGGCTGGGGTCCCGGTTGGGGACGCGGCGGCTGGGGCCGTCGTGGCTTTGTCGGCGGCGGCTGGGGCTGGGGATGGAACGATCCGTTCTTCTTCGGCGGTGGCGGCTGGGGCGGTCGCGGCGTTGATGTGGTGACGGTTTACACGTCCGGCATCGACCTGAAGATCGATCGCCGCACCGATGGTCAGCGCCTGTTCGAAGGCAAGGCAGAAGCTGCATCGCAGTCCAACCGGCTGTCCTATGTGGTGCCAAATCTGGTCGAAGCGATGTTCACCGATTTCCCCGGAAACAACGGTGAAACCCTAAGGATTTCAATCGCTCCCGAGAAGACGACGGTGAAGCGGGTCAACTGATCCTGAAGTGCACCAAAATGCACCTAACTGCACCTAAACGCACCAAACGGGGCCTTGCAGCGATGCGAGGCCCCTTTTTTCAGCCCTGAAGCGCGGCAAGGCCGCCAGTCGATCCGAACCCGCCTTCGCCGCGCGCGGTGGCATCGAGTTCCTCCACCGGAAGCCACGTTCCGCGCGTGACCGGCGCGAGCACCAATTGCGCCACGCGGTCTCCGCGGCGGATCGAGAAGCTCTCTGTTCCGAGGTTGATCATGATGACTTTCAACTCACCGCGATAATCGCTGTCGATGGTGCCGGGCGTGTTGGGAACGGTGACGCCGTGCTTGAGCGCAAGGCCCGAGCGCGGGCGTACCTGAATTTCGTAACCGGCGGGAATCGCAATGGAAAGCCCGGTGGAAACGGCATGGCGCGCGCCGGGGGCAAGGTCCAAATCCTCGGCGGCAACAACGTCCATTCCGGCAGCGCCTTCGGTGGCATAGGCGGGCAGGGGCAAGCCCTCTCCGTGGGGCAGGCGCTTTACGAGGACGGGGATTTCAGGCGAGTGCATTGGCGATTCTCTCGATCAGGGCGGCGGCGGCGGCGGCTTTGGGCAGTTCGGGCAGGCTTTCCACGCCAGCAGCGCTGACGATATGCAAGCCATTGATTTCCCCGCCCATTGCGTGGGTGGCAACATCGTTGGCGACGATCCAGTCCGCCCCCTTGCGCGCAAGTTTGGCGCGGGCGTGGTCCAGCACGTCGTTGGTTTCGGCAGCAAAGCCGACGACCAGCGGCGGGCGGCGATCCGACTTGCAGAGCGTGGCCAAAATGTCGGGGTTTTCAACCAGTTGTAGCGGCGGGACCTGGCCGGACCCGTCCTTCTTGATTTTCAGCGCAGCCTCTCCGGCGCTGCGCCAGTCCGCCACGGCGGCGACCATGATGGCCACATCGGCGGGAAGGGCGGCGTCGACGGCAGCGGCCATTTGGCGGGCTGTCTCCACATTCACCCGCGTAACCCCTTGCGGTGTATCGAGATTTACCGGCCCGGACACGAGCGTGACCTTCGCACCAGCCTGTGCAGCGGCGGCGGCGATGGCGAAGCCCTGCTTCCCGCTCGACCGGTTGGCGATGTAGCGCACCGGGTCGATCGGCTCGTGCGTCGGGCCTGCGGTGATGAGGATGTGCTTGCCGGATAGGCATCCTTCGACAGGCTCAGGATGAGCGGGGTTTTGAAAGGCAGGCTCTCCAACGTCCGCTCGTGCTGAGCTTGTCGAAGCACCTTGCGCCAACATCCGCACAATTTCCGCAGCGATAGCGACGGGTTCCGGCAGGCGGCCGGGGCCGAATTCGCCGCAAGCCATCGCGCCTTCATCCGGCTCCATCACCTGCACGCCATCACCGCGCAACGTGGCGACGTTGCGCGCGGTCGCTGGGTGTTGCCACATGCGCACGTTCATGGCCGGAACCGCCAGCACCGGCTTGTCGGTGGCGAGGAGCAGTGTGGTTGCAAGGTCGTTGGCGATCCCGCCCGCCATGCGTGCCATCAGGTCTGCCGTGGCGGGGCAGACGACGACGAGATCGGCCTGCCGCGATAGCTGGATGTGGCCCATCTCGACCTCGTTCTTGAGATCCCACAGCGTTGTATGGACGGGATTTTCGCTGAGCGCAGCCAGCGTCATCGCGGTGACGAAGTGCGCGCCGCCTTCGGTGAGGACGCAGGTGACATTGCCCCCCTGCTTGCGGATCAGCCGCACCAGTTCGCAGGCCTTGTAGGCCGCGATGCCGCCGCCGATGATGAGCAGGATGCGCTTACCGTTCATGGGTGGGGCTTGTGCAATGGCCCGGCCTTGCGCGCAATCCTTTTGCGTGTGGGGGCCGGTTGGGGCAGGGTGGCTGCATTGCCAAATCAAAGGACTTGCCCATGCGATTGATCCTGACGGCGCTGGTATTTCTGGCGGGCCTGTTCGACCTGTTTCTGGCCATCGGATTTCTGACCGGGCCGGAGGCTGCGGGGATGGGTTTTGGCATTGCAGCAACCGGAATTGCCGGAATTTCAACGATCCGGGCGGATTTCACCTCGTTTTTTGGCGTGGCCGCGTTCTGCATGATGTGGGGCGCGTGGCGGCGCAATGCCGACCTGCTGCTGGTGCCTGCGCTGCTGTTTGGCACATCGTTTGTGGGCCGGGCGATCAATCTGGCGGTGACCGGGGCCTATCCCGGCTGGCCCGTGCCGATGGCTGTGGAAGCGGGGCACGTGCTGCTGATGCTGGCGGCATGGCGGATGCTGCCGCATCACCGGCTTGAAGATATTGCCGGTTGATCGATGGCGGTTGCTGCGATGGGATTTGTGCTGAACCCCGATCTTGATGCAGGCGCGCTGGCGGCGAAATTTGCGCGCGACGGGCGGGTGCAGGTGAAGGACTTTCTGGCGCGCGAGTCTGCCGAAGCGCTCCATCTTCTGCTGCGGGAACGCAGTGACTGGGTGCAGGTCCTGAACGTTGCCGACAAGGTCTATGAACTGTCGCGCGAAACGCGTGCGCAGATGAGTGAGGCGGCGCGGGCGGATCTGGACAATGCGATCTATGCGCAGGCGCGGCAGGGCTTTCAGTACCGCTATGAATCGATTCGCGTGCCCGATGCGGCGGCGGCACGGGCTGTGAGTAGCGATTCGCTAGCGGCGTTTGCGGAGTGGATGTCAGGCGGAGAGGCGCGGGATCTGTTGCGAAAGGTTGTGGGCGCGGCGGACATCGCCTTTGCCGATGCGCAAGGCACCGCCTATTCGCCCGGTGATTTCCTGACGGGGCATGATGATGCGGTGGCGGGCAAGAATCGCCATGCGGCCTATGTCTTTGGCCTGACGCCGGTCTGGCGGACCGAATGGGGTGGATTGCTGCTGATTCATGAGCCGGAATTGGGCGGGTTTGTTCCCGCGTTCAACACGCTGAACCTTTTTCGGGTGCCGCAGATGCATAGTGTCAGCGAGGTGACGCGGGCGGCTGCGTTTCGGCGCTATTCGATTACCGGGTGGTTGCGGAGTGGGGAGCGGTAGCGGTAGCGTTTTGCCCCTCCACCATCAGCTACGCTGACGGTCCCCCTCCCCATTTGTGCTTCGCAAAAACGGGGAGGATTTAGGGTTTGCGGGCTTTCCACTTGGTCCAGAACGTGAAGACCGCGCGTTGGGCCGGGCGTTCGAACTTGGCATGGCTGATGAAGCCTGCAGCGATGGCCAGCGTCACGTAGAACACGAGGAACCACGGTTCGCGTGCGATGTCGCGGCTGTTGCCGGTGGAGTCTATCAGCAGGACCAGCGCGAGTTGCAGAGGGATGTGCCAGAGGTAGATGCCATATGAGGCATCGCCCAGTTTCTGGCCGAATGTGAGGCGGCCCTTGGCGTCTGACAGGTCTGCGGCGAGCATCAGGAACAGCACGGCGAATGTGCCTGCGATGGTGGCGGCATCGCCCGCGCGGTAGGTGGCTTTCAGCCAGAACGCGCCGACCAGCAGGGCAAGGCCGAGCGGCAGCAGGCTGGCGGGGCGCAGCCACCCCTTCAGCAGCGCGCCATAGGCTGCGCAGCCGAGGAAGAAGTAGCCGAGGCAGGACAGGACGTCCTTGTTCGGGCCATCGATGAGCATGATCCAGAGCAGCAGCGTGCCGACGATAGTCGCCAGCACCAGCGGGGCGCGGCGCAGGGCGGGGAGCATCACGAAGAATGCGAGGTATGCCAGAATCTCGGTCGAGAGCGACCATGAGGGGCCGTTGAACGACTGGTTTTCCTGCCAGCCCCAATAGTGCATCAGCGGGATGGAGAGCAGGAAGTGCTTGATATCGTTGGTGTGGTAGATGAATTCAGTGCCGCTGCGGGCGAAGTAAAGGCTTTGCAGGATGGCCATCAGGCCCAGCGTCAGCAGGTGCAGCGGCCATAGGCGGGCAATGCGGGCGGGCCAGAAGCGGGCCTTGTAGTGCGTGTCTGCCAGATAGACGTGGGCGAAGACGAAGCCCGAGACCGCCCAGAAATACTGCACGGCGGTGTGGCCGTGGTTATAGAACCAGCTTAGCGTTTCGTACCAGGGCTGGATCGCGCGGTCGACGTTCACATGGTAGGGCACCGGCGGCACGAAGATGTGCTGATAGTGCCAGAACAGCACCATGATGGCCGCCAGCAGGCGCGAGAGGTCGAGCGCGTGGAAATGGCGTTTGGTTACGCGCAGGTGCGAGAGGTTTTGTGCCACCGGGTTCGCTTTGCCGTCCAGATCAGACGTTCAAAACGCTGAACCGTCATGCTGAACTTGTTTCAGCATCCATTTCTCCGCCAACACTGTCCGTGCATGTCGAGAGATGGACCCTGAAACGAGTTCAGGGTGACGATGGGTTTGAGGGCGGTTTGGTGAGGAGGGCATTGAAACTCAGCCCCACCAGCCGAGGGCGTGGGTGCCGATCACAGCTGCGCCGCCTGCCAGGAAGGTGAGGATCTGGCCTGCGAGGCCGGGGCCGCGCTTGCGCCGCTTGCGCTGCCACATCAGGTCTACCTTGGGCAGTGGCGCGGCTTCGGGGGCGCCGCCCTTGGGCGGGAAACGGTCTTCGATGCGGCGGATCAGATCAGGGATGCGCAGCAGGGTTTCCGTGTCGGTGCGGATGCGGTCTGAGATTGCGGCTTCGGGGCCGAGTTCATCGCGGACCCATGCGCGCACGAAGGGTGCGGCAGTTTCCCACATGTTGATTTCAGGGTCGAGCTGGGTGGCGATGCCTTCGACCATGACCATGGTTTTTTGCAGCAGCAGCAGGTGCGGCTGGGTCTGCATGTCAAAATCGCGGGTGATGGCAAACAGGCCGTCGAGCATCTGGCCGACGGAGAGTTCGCTCACCGGCTTGCCGCGCATCGGTTCACCCACCGCGCGCAGGGCGGTGGCGAATTCATCGACCGAATGGTAGCTCGGCACATATTGCGCTTCGAAATGGATTTCGGCGACGCGGCGGTAATTGCCGGTGGTCAGGCCATAGAGAATTTCGGCGAGCCACTGGCGTGCGCGCCGGTCGATCCGGCCCATGATACCGAAATCGATGGCGACGATGGTGCCATCCGCTTCGACGAACAGGTTGCCCTGATGCATGTCGGCGTGGAAGTAGCCGCCGTTGATCGCCTGCGTCAGGAAGGCCAGGACGAGGCGCTGGGCGAGGTCGCGGCGATTGTGTCCGGCAGCGTCGAGCGCGGCGACATCGCTGATCTTGACGCCATTGATCCAGTCCAGCGTCATGACGCGGCCATTGGTGCGGTCCCAGTCAATCGCGGGGATACGATAGCCGGTGTGCGCGCGCATCGTATCGGCAAGTTCCGAGGCCGAGGCGGCTTCGCGGCGCAGATCGAGTTCGCGCACGGTCCAGCGTTTGAAATTGGCGATAATCATGCGCGGGCGCAGGCGGGCGGCTTCTCCGCCAAACGCTTCGAGATGGGCGGCGGCCCATTCGTAGGTCTCGATATCGCGGGCGAACTTTTCGCGCACGCCGGGGCGCAGGATCTTTACCGCGACCTTGCGGCCTTCGGTGGTGGTGGCACTGTGGACTTGCGCCACCGACGCGGCCCCGATGGGGTCTGGATCGAACGAGGCGTAGAGGCTTTCGAGCGGTTTGCCGAAAGTGCCCTCGATCTCGGCCCGGATCAGCGCGAAGTCTACCGGGGGGAGTTTGTCCTGCAGTTCGAGCAGGTTGTGCGCGGCTTCATCGCCCACCAGATCAGGACGGGTGGCGAGCGTCTGGCCCAGCTTTATCGCGGCAGGACCGATGGCGCGGAAGGCGCCCGAATAGTCGGGCTTGCGGCCTTTGCCGGTCAGCGCAATCCAGCGGGCGAGTTTGACCAGCCGCCGCACGGGGGCAGGCGTATTGCGGTCATTCTCGATGCCGACCAGCGCGCCGTGGCGGGCAAGCGTGATGCCCCAGCCGAGCAGGCGGCGGATGTGCGTGGCGGGGAGGGTCATGCCGTTGCGAAGCGCTTAAGCCCCATCCTCTTCAGAGGAGGGGGTTTGGGGGTGGTGTTTGGCAGGCGTGAGGGTTCGGACGCCACCACCCCCCGGCCCCCTCCTCTGAAGAGGAGGGGGGGCAGGTTTGCTTGCGGGTGCGTCACACTTTCCATCCCGAATGGATGGCCACCAGGCCGCCGAGGATCGGTTCGACCTTCGTGCGCTTGAACCCGGCGGCGCGAATCATGGCTTCGAATTCGGGCATGGGCGGGAAGCGGCGGATCGATTCGATCAGGTAGCGGTAGGATTCGGCATCGCCTGCGATCATCTGGCCGATTTTAGGGACCAGCTTGTGCGAATAGGCGTCGTAGATTTCCGAAAAGCCGGGCCATTCGGTCGTCGAGAATTCGAGGCAGAAGAAGCGGCCACCGAACTTCAGCACACGATGGGCTTCGGCAAGGGCGCGGTCGATGTGCGTCACGTTGCGGATGCCGAAAGCGATGGTGTAGGCATCGAACACGCGGTCAGGGAAGCTGAGTTCCTCGGCGTTCTGGCGGGACCATTCGAGGTGTTCGATACCGCGCTTTGCCGCGCGTTCGATGCCGACATCAAGCATTTCCTGATTGATGTCCGATACCGTGATCGCCGCGCCTGAGGGGGCCATGCGGAAGGCGATGTCGCCGGTGCCGCCTGCCATGTCGAGAATCGTCTCGCCACTTTGCGGACGCACGCGGCGGACGAACTTGTCCTTCCACAGGCGGTGCATACCCACCGACATGGCATCGTTCATCACGTCATACTTGCGCGCGACGCCCGAGAAGATCGCGCCAACACGCTCTTCCTTCTGGTCTGCGGGGATGTCTTCGTAGCCGAAAGATGCGGTTTCAGATGTGCTCATGCCTAGGCCCTTTAGTGGGGAATTGCCCGGACGGCAAAGCCTGTTAGGGGTGGAGAGGAGATGCCAGAGTTACCAGAAGTAGAAACGACAGTCCGAGGACTTGCAACCGTGCTTGACGGGCAGGTCATTGCCCGTGTGCAGATGAACCGGGCCGATCTGCGGCGGCCATTCCCGGTTGATCTGGCGCAGGCGCTGACGGGTGCGCGGGTGACGGGCATGGGGCGGCGAGCGAAGTATGGGCTGATCCATACCGATCGTGCGCGGACGATGGTGTTTCATCTGGGCATGTCAGGGCGCTGGCGAATCGATCCCGAAGACATCGGCAAGCATGATCATCTGGTTCTGGAAACCGGCGATGGGCACGTGCTGGCGCTTAACGATGCGCGGCGGTTTGGGGCGGTTGATCTGGTCGATACCGATGCGCTTGATGCCTGGGGGCCGTTTGCAGCGCTGGGGCCGGAGCCTTTGGGCGAGGGGCTTACGCCCAAGCATCTGGTCGCTGCCTTTGCAGGCCGGATTGCGGCGGTGAAGCTGCTGCTGCTGGACCAACGGATTGTGGCGGGGCTGGGCAATATCTATGTGTGCGAGGCGCTGAACCGCGCGGGAATTCACCCTGAGCGCGAGGGCGGGAAAGTCAGCCGCAAATCGCTCGACCGGCTGGTGCCGCTGATCCGCGAGGTGCTGGGCGAGGCGATTGCGGCGGGCGGGTCGACCTTGCGCGATTATGTGCAGCCCGATGGCGAACTGGGCTATTTCGCCAAGGACTGGCGCGTCTATGGGCGCGAGGGCGAGGCTTGCGCGTGTGGTGGCACGGTGCTGCGGATCGCGCAGGGTGGGCGGTCAAGCTTTTTCTGCGCAAAGTGCCAGAAGTAGGGCGTCAGCGCTCCACCACGTCCTTGTCCATTGGTGCAAGTTTGGCGAGCAGGCGGTTTTGCGCGGCGAAGGGGACTTCGGCTTCGCGCATGGCCTGCTGCAGGTTTTCGACCAAGGCGTTGAGATCGGCGCGGGTAGTGCCGAGGTCCTTGTGCGAGGATTTCATGTCTCGCCCGGTGTAGGTGCAGCCTGCATCAAGGATGAAGCAGACCTGTTCGAACAGGGTGCGGCGCAGGCGGACGAGATCCTGATTCTTGAAGATGTCCGCGATGCGCGGATCATCGACGTTGAGGTCTACGAGGCGATCAACGATCTTGCGGATGCCGTCCTGCCCGCCGAAGGCCTTGGCCATGCTGTCGCCAGTAAAGGGCGTTGCGCCCGCGTTGGCAGGGTCTTGGGTGTAGGGATCGACCGGTAGCTCGCCGGTCACGGGATCGACGACTTTCTTTTCGACGCCGAACTCCTTTTCCCAATCGACGCCGGACAGGTCTTCCTGTGGGGCCTCAGTGACCGGCTGGGCGGCGAGGAGGGCGAATGCGAGGGCGAAGGTCATGTTTGGGCCTCCTTAAAAAGCGAACTGGAGCGAGACGAGGCCGCCGCGCTGGCCATCGAATGTGGCAACGGAGCCGACATCGGCATAGGCGGCGGTGACGGTCGCGTTGCGGGTAATGGCCCATGCCACGAACAGGTCATGCGCATCATCCTCACGCGCGATGGCAAGATTGCTGGGGCGCGTGCGATATTCGCCGCCCACCACAAGGCGCGGGGTGAGCATGTAGGCGACCGAGCCTTCGAACTGGAGCGTGCGGTCGGTCTGGTTGGCGCCGCCAAAGCCGAGCAGGCCGAACTGATTGGCATTGGTCAGCCGCGCCGTAGCGTTTACCAGCACGCTTTTGGACAGGAACAGCTTGGTAGCGCTGGCCGTGAAATCGGTGCCTTCGGACGATGCCGCGCCCACTGCCTTGACGATGGCGGCATCGAGGCTGCGCTTGTGCTGCACGCCAAGGCTGATCTGTGGGAGCAGCGGCGAGCCGTAGACGGTATCGCCCACGAGGCGGACCTTGGCGGCGAAGATGTCCTGATTGAAGCGGTAGCCTTCGCCAAGGCCGAGCGCTGCGCCGACCTTGCGCGTATCGAAGTTCTGGCGGGCGTAAGAGAGTTCAACGCGGTCCTTGATACCGACGGATGCGCCGTGGCTTTGCCAGCCATAGTCAGCCAGTTCGATACCAGTGACATGCGCCGAGACGCCTACGCCGCGATCGGTTTCCATGCCCGCGATGGTCGCCCAGCTGGCGAGGCCGCCGCCGCTGGCACCTTCGATCGAACTGATGCCGTTGGTCAACACCAGCTTACCGCCATCAAGCAGCGGATCGGCATTAGCGGGGGGCGCGGCAACAAGCATCAGACCGAGGGAAGGCAGGATGCAGGACTTGAAAGAGTGTATGTGCATGAGAAGATTCGCACCGTTGTCGAGGCAGTTTGCAGGCCTCTATTCAAAATTCGTTAGGGAGTTCTAAAACTGCCGGACTGGTTGTTTTTGAATTTATTAGGAAATTTTCGGCATTCAAAGCCCATGCGAGACCTACTTCAGCGCCCGTTTCGATTCTCTGCGATTCGCCTTGTTCCCCTGGCCGCTGCGCCGGTGCTTTTATCAGCTGTGCCGCCTGCGCAATTGCCGGTGCAAGTGGTGGATCAGGCGGGGATGCCGGTGCGTGATGCGGTGATCGAGATTGTCCCGCGTGCAGGCGATGCACGCCGCCCAAATTTCCCCTGGCGCAATGCGATGACGCAAAGGAATCAGGCGTTCCTGCCGGGCACGCTGATCGTGCCCAAAGGCGCGGTGGTGGCTTTCCCCAACTTCGACACGGTGCGCCATTCGATCTATAGCTTTTCCAAACCCGGCCCGTTCAAGATCGACCTTTATGGCAAGGACCAGACTAGAACGCAGCAGTTCAAGGTGGCTGGCACGATTGCGCTGGGCTGCAACATCCATGACCAGATGCGCGGTTACATCCGCGTGACCGATACGCCTTACGCCGCGCGCAGCGATTTGAACGGGCTGGCCAATATCGAAGGGCTGGGCAAGGGCAGCTATGACGTGATCGTCTGGCATCCGCGCCTGCGTGGCGCGGGTGGTGAATGGCGTGGCAAGCTGGTGATGGAGCCGGGCAAGCGCAGCCGCATTGCTGTGGCGATACGTCCCGGGACGGGCAAATGACGATGGATCGGGCGTTGCAGCCGCACCGGCTGGTCCGGCGCTGTATGGCATTTGTCGGACGCAGGGCACGTACGCTCGGCAGTCGGATCGCGTTGCTTTATGTTGTTCTGCTGGCTTCTGTGATGGCGGTGACGATTGTGGTGGCAGGGTCAGGCATCAGCCTGTTCGCGCGCGACAACGCAGAGCGTGATCTGGCTGCCAATGCGCGTGTTTTCGATCAGATTATCGCCACCCGGCAGCGGCAAATGGCCGATGCGGGCGAAGTGGTTGCGCATGATTTCGGCTTTCGCGAAGCCTTTGCCACAGGCGATGCGCCAACTCTGGCATCGGCGCTGCAAAGCCTGCGTGATCGCGCGCGGGTGAGCGAAGCGGCGATCGTGCAGCTTGATGGCAGCGTGATTGCATCCGGGCAGGGCAGCACGATTGATGGGGCTGCGATGATCGGTCGGCTGGAAGGCGGGCAGAATCGCGGTGTGGTATCGTTAGGCGGCACAGAGGCTTTGGCGGCGGCCGTGCCGATCGAGATGCCTGATCTTGCCGGATGGCTGGTGTTGGTAAACACGCTTGGCCCCGAAGACATGGGGCAACTGGTGCGGCTTTCGGCCGTACCGGTGGAAGCGAAAGTGGTTGATCGAAGCAAGCTTTCGCCTCGGCTGGCACCGGTGCCGCTGGGTGAGATAGCGGAAGTCGACGGCAGCAAAGGCGAACGTCTGGTGCGGGTATCCGCGATTGCCAGCCTGCAGGATGGACGAGAGCCGCGCCTTGTTCTGGCGCATTCGCTGGATGCGGCGCTGGCTCAGTACAACGGTTTGCGGATCGTGTTGCTGCTGATCAGCGTGATTGGTGTGATTGTTGGTGGCTGGGCGGCGATCCGCCTGTCACGCGGGATTGCGCGGCCATTGCAATCGCTGGCCGAAGCGGCGCGTGCCTATGGCGGCGGCGCAGTGGCAAAAGTAAAAGTGCAAGGCGCAATCGAGGTCCGTTCGCTGGCTGACAGCTTCAATGCGATGGTCGATGCGGTGGACGAACGCGAGCAGCAGATCATGCACGCATCGCTGCACGATGCACTGACCGATCTGCCCAACCGGCGCTTTTTCATTGAAAAGCTGGACCGAGCAGTGTCCCGGCAGAGCGACATCCACCGAACGTTCGTAGCATTCATCGACGTGGATGATTTCAAGGCGATCAACGACGCGATGGGTCATCCGGTGGGCGACGAACTGTTGCGTACCGTGGCGCAATCACTGCAGGACCGCTTTCCCGATGCCATGGTGGCGCGGTTTGGTGGGGATGAATTCGGGCTGCTGCTGACCGGACTCGATCCGAAAGAGGACTGCACAGCGATTGCCCGCATGTTGGAATCCACGCTCAACCGCGAGGCGATCATCGACGGGCGCGGCATTCTGCTGTCTGCCAGCGTTGGTATCGCGATCGGTCCGCAGGATGGCGATAGTGCCGATAGCCTGCTGAAAAGCGCTGACCTTGCGCTGTATCGCGCGAAGAGTGACGGCAAGGGGGCCTACCACTTCTTCGAGCCGGAACTGGACGCCGAGGCGAGCCGCCGCCGCCGTATGGAAATCGATCTGCGCCGCGCCATCCGTGACGGCGATTTCGAACTCTACTTCCAGCCGCTGTTCTCGATCTCTGAAAACCGCGTCAAAGGCTTTGAGGCGCTGATGCGCTGGCCGCACAAGGAACACGGGATGATTAGCCCGGCAACTTTCATCCCGATTGCCGAGGAATCGGGGATGATCGTGCAATTGGGCGAATGGGCCGTGCGTGAGGCCTGCCGTCAGGCGGCGCAATGGCCTGGCGACATTTCGGTGGCGGTCAACATTTCGCCCCGCCAGTTGGTGGCAGACGGGCTTGCCACCTGCATTGCCCAAGCGCTGGCGCAAACTGGCCTTCCGGCATCACGGCTGGAACTGGAAATCACCGAAAGCGTATTCATCGGCAATGTAGAACGGACGCTGAAGATCCTGCATTCGCTGCAATTGCTGGGCGTGCGGGTGGCGCTCGATGATTTCGGCACGGGCTATTCCTCGCTCAGCTATCTGCGGTCATTCCCGTTCGACAAGATCAAGATCGACCAGAGCTTCGTGCGCGCGCTGGAAGAAGGCGGCAGCGCGCACGCCATTGTGCGTGCGATCACCACGCTGGCCGAAGCGCTTGGCATGGAAACTCTGGCTGAAGGGGTGGAGACGCAGGAACTGTTCGATGCCCTGCAAAAGGAAGGGTGCGACATGATCCAGGGCTATCTCATCAGCCGTCCTGTGCCCGGCGAAGAAGTGGTGCGCCTGATCGGCTCGCTGCAACCGGCTGAGGCGCGTTTCGCCGTCGGATAGCACGGATGCTACCATCTGACGCATTTACATTTGTCTGACATATATGCTTATGGTTCTCCGCGTAAACGGAAAGCCACAAGGTGTATGGCTGCGGTTGCTTGTATTGCCTGCCGATGCTCTCCGCCATAACTATGACAACGGCGTAGGCCGCCGGGTTTGGCAAGATGGGAAGCGGTCAATCCATGGCACAGATGACACCGGCCTTCATTGCCATCGATTGGGGCAGCACCAATCGTCGGAATTTCGTTGTCGATGAGGCGGGGTGCGTGCTGCGTGCCGAGCGTGACGGCAAGGGACTGCTGTCTGTGCCATCCGGTGGCTTTGGCGCCGAGGTGGACGCCATTCGCAGCCGCCTTGGTGATTTTCCAGTGGTGTTGGCCGGGATGGTCGGCTCCGCACGCGGTTGGGTGAACGTGCCTTATTTGAGCGCGCCAGCGGGGATCGATGATCTGGCGGCAAATCTGCACTGGGTTGAGGCCGGGAAGACTGCGATTGTCCCCGGACTGGCCGACGTGGCGGGTGACGTGATGCGTGGAGAGGAAGTGCAGCTTCTCGGAGCGGTTGCGGCAGGTCTTGCTCCATCAGATAGTCTGCTGTGCCAACCGGGAACGCACTGCAAGTGGGCGCACATGAAGGATGGCAAGATCGCCACGTTCAGCACGGCCATGACAGGCGAGTTGTTCAGCCTACTGCGCGACCATAGCCTGCTGGCCGATTTCCTGACGGGTGATGTGCGCGATGGCGTGGCTTTTCGTGACGGCGTTGCGGCGGGGCTGCGCGGGAGCCTTGCCACGCTGCTCTTTCGCGTCCGGGCAGCGGCACTTCTGGGAGGTCGTTCGGTTGAGGATAGCGCGGCCTACGCTTCAGGTGTGCTGATTGGCCATGATGTTGGCGGCGCGCGGATTGCGCCGGGCGCGAAGGTCCATGTTCTGGCCGATGCGCACCTTGGCGAACTTTATGCAGCGGCTATCGCCGTTGCCGGGGCCACAGCCATCAGCATTGATAGCCAGGCTGCGTTCTTGGCCGGAATGAACCGCATCTGGAAAGCGAGTGCAGCATGACCGATCTACCTGCCACCGAGGCCCTTGCGCAACTCAATGCCGCACTTGCACGATGCCCGCTTGTGGCGATCCTGCGCGGCGTGCGTCCTGATGAGGTTGAGGCGGTGGGCGACGCCATCATCGCGGCAGGTTTTTCGATCATCGAAGTGCCGCTGAATTCACCGCAGCCGCTGGATTCAATTGCACGCCTTGCTCGACGGTATGGCCCTGAGGTTTGCGTTGGCGCAGGCACCGTGCTCAGCACCGAGGATGTTGCGGCCGTCCATGACGCGGGAGGAACACTGATGGTTTCTCCAAACGTCAATCTCGCCGTGATCCGCACAGCGGTTGCACACGGCATGATTGCACTGCCGGGATTCTATACCCCGACAGAGGCTTTTGCGGCGATTGATGCCGGGGCTACCGGGCTGAAACTGTTCCCTGCTGAAGGGGCCAGCCCTGCCTATCTTAAAGCCCTGTGCGCCGTCATGCCCAAGGATTTGCCGCTCCTTGCCGTGGGCGGCGTGACACCCGATAATCTGGCGCAATGGATGGCTGCGGGCGCGCAAGGGGCGGGCCTTGGGTCAGCGCTCTACAAAGCCGGGCTATCGGCTGAAACAGTAGCCATCCGCGCGCAGGCGTTCGTCGCAGCGACGCGGGCCTGATTGCGGGCGCTCATGTAAGGCGATTCGGGCATGAAAAGTGCTGCCACAGGGCTGGCATGTTGGGGTGGCGGGAATCGCCCAATGATCCATAAGTGTATGATTTTGTTTAGGTAGTATCTGAAGGCGCCCCAAATTGAGCCCCTCCCCTGGAGCCCCATCTGTTCGACGACGTACCCTCCGCCCCAGGCGCCAAACGCGATGCCGAGATTAAAGGCGCCGATGTTCATGCCGGATGCGACGTCAGTGGCTCCGGGCGATACCTCCCGGGCGATCTGGACGACGTAGGACTGCAAGGGCGGGACGTTGCCGAAGGCGAACCCGCCCCAGAACAAGGTCACCGCGACAGCTGCCCAAGGAGAAGTGAGGCCGAAGCCAAGCAGGACCAGTGAGCCTGCAAGACCGGCGAAAACGACGGTCAAAGCGGGAACCGGTCCGATCTTGTCGGAAAGCACCCCACCAAGAATATTGCCGAACGCGACCGATACGCCGTAAAGCAGGATGACGAGGGTGACCGCTCCTTCGGAAAGGCGCGTTATGTCGGTAAGCATCGGCGCGAGATAGGTGAATGCGATGAAATTGCCGCCGTACCCGACTGCGGTGATGAGGTAGACGAGCAGCAAGCGCGGCGAGGTGAGAGCTTGCGCCTGTTGACGCAAGGTCGGCGGCGCGTCGCTTTTCAGGTTGGCCGGGACCAGCACAGCACTGGCGCCGAGACCGATGAGCGCGAGCAGGACGACACCATAGAATGTCGCGTGCCATCCGAAGTTCTGCCCAATCCATGTTCCGAGCGGCACACCGGTTACCAGCGCGACGGTGAGCCCGAGGAAGACAAGCGCAATTGCGCTCGACTCTTTTTCCTTAGAGACAAGCTTGGTGGCGCATCGTCGATGCGATCGCGAAAAACACACCATGCGCGAGCCCGTTTATGAACCTGGCTGCGACGAGCGCGAGGTAGCTTGGAGCAAAGGCTGCCATCAGGTTTCCGGCAGCAAACAGCATCAGCAGCGAAAGGAGCAGCGTCTTGCGTGGCAGCTTGCCGGTCAATGCCGTGAGGATGGGTGCGCCAATGGTGACACCAAGGGCGTACAGACTGACCAGAAGGCCGGCTGATGGAAGGGAAACGCCGAGATCCGCAGCGATCGTGGGTAACAGCCCGACGATTACGAATTCCGTCGTGCCCACTGCAAAGGCGCTGATAGTCAGCGCCCAAAGCGCAAGCGGCATAGTCTTCTTGCCAACCATGTTTGTCTCCAGGTTCGAGATTTCAGTTCGACGCGAACCTAGGCGCACGTTATCATTCGAAAAAGCGCATGGGAGACATTGCAGCAGTGCTGGAACCGCACGAATTACCCGACCTGAAAGAGGTCGCTTCCTTCATCGCCGTTGCCGAGGATGGCAGCTTTGCGGAGGTCGCTCGTCGCCTGGGATTATCCCCGTCGTCCCTGAGCCGCCTGGTTGCTTTGGCTCTCCGCGCCAAGGCGCTACGAGCGTGGTTCGATTCCCTTCACCGCTCCATTTTCCGGTCTCAGGGCGAACATGATCGACGTTTCGCTTTTGACCAAGCGAGCTGGGCATCAAGCGTGGCGCAGGCAAACCGCAGCGCAGACTACCAATGCTCCACGCCGGGGCGCGCAGGGTCTACGGCAAACCTTGCCAGCGTCGACACCCTGCCGCCTGGCCGGTCGACCTGATCCATAACCTTCACTTCGGTGGTCCAGCGATCCGGGGTGATGTTGTACACTTGGTAGCCGCGCTGGTTGTTGATCAGCTTCATGTGGGGATTGTTGTCCAGCACGTTATGTTCATCCGGGTGGCGTGCGCCGCCCGTTCCGCCTGAGGAAATCGACGTGGCCAGAAATTCACTGGCGATGGAAGGGCCGTCTGGCCTTTCATCGTCCACTGGCACCGAGCCGACAAAGTGCTGGTGCACATCGCCACTGGCCACGACAACATTCTTCAGATCGTGCTTGCGGATGCTGTCGATGAGGCGCTGGCGGCTGTGGCTGTAGCCGTTCCAGTTGTCGGCACTGACGACCGGCCGGGTGCCGCCATCCTTGCGGGCATCGTGCGGCATCATCATCACTTGCTGGGCGATCAGGTTCCATCGCCGCTGGTTGCCAAGCCCTGAATCGAGCCATTTTTCCTGTTCGAATCCGAGCAGGCTGCGGTCTGGCCGATCAACCGGCAGGCAATCGATGGTTTCGATGCGTGGAACGCCGGGCCGCTCGCACAACTGGTCGCTCCGGTGCGAGCGCGTATCGAGAACGTGCATCCGCAGAAGCTGTCCGTAATCGAGCTGGCGATACATCCGCCCGCCGAATTCGGGCACCTGCGAACGGCGTACAGGCATGTGTTCATACCATGCCTGCATCGCCGCCGACCTGCGTTTTGCAAAATCGGCCGGCGTGCTGCCATCCTTGTCAAAGATCCCGCCCCAGTTGTCGTCAATCTCGTGATCGTCGAACGACATGATGAATGCGGCGGCAGCATGGGCCGCCTGCAGATCGGGATCGGTCTTGTATTGCGCATAACGCTGTCGGTAATCAGCCAGCGATTGCGTTTCGTCGCCCTGATGAAGTCGGGGGCCAACGCCGGGACGCGGCCCAAACTCGTAGATGTAATCGCCGTAGTGGAACACGGCATCCAGATCCGGTTCTGCCGCGATATGGGCAAAGGCCGAAAAATAGCCGACTTCGAAGTTCTGGCATCCGGCCACGGCAAGGCGCAGGCGGTCGATGGCGACATCCGGCGCCGGGGCGGTGCGAGCCATGCCAACCGGACTTTCACCGGCGCCTTCCACGATGAAGCGATACCAGTGGGGGCGGTGTGGCCGCAGCCCATCCACTTCGACATGGACCGAATGGGCCAGCGCCGCGACTGCGCGCGTCTGGCCCTTTTGAACGATCTGCCAGAAGTGTGGATCTTCAGACACTTCCCACCGCACCGAAACGTCCAGCGGTAGCATCCCGCCGTTCTCGGCCAGCGGTTCCGGCGCAAGCCTTGTCCAAAGGACAAAGCCGTTCGGCAAAGGATCGCCTGCGGCAACGCCCAGCGTAAACGGGCTTTTTGCAAACCGTGGATTGGCCAGCAGGCGCCCCGGCATGGCGCTGCCTAGAATCGACAGGCCCAATGCGCTGACGGAATCGCGGCGGTGAATCAAGGTCACGTAGCTTCCCCCGGTTTTGCGGAATAAGGGAAAGACGCCCGACCGGCTGAAAACCCGACAAGCCGGAGCGCAATCAATTTGCGATCGGGGATTGTGCCTTGGCTGCGATCACGATTGCACTGCCGTTCTGCCGGACATCCAGTCCATAGGCATCCCTTATTGCCACAAGTACACGGTCCGGTTCGGCTATGCGAAAGCGACCGCTGACCGGCAGCGTGGCAAGCGACTGGTCTGCAAAGCTGATCGGCTGTGATACATGGCGCTGCACTTTTGCCACAAGGACGGCCAGTGGAACGTCAGTCGCCTCACACCAGCCTGCGGTCCAATCGGGCCGTGCCTGCGCGGTGGCAAGTTGGATCGCCGGGCTTGTGCTGATGCCACCGTTCAGCACGCGGCTGCGTTCACCCCGGTGCAAGACGCGGGGTGAGGCTTTGTCCGCTTCAAGCGCCACAGCGCCGCGATAGACATCGACGATGACGCGGTTGGCTGCTTGCCGATCAACATTGAAAGCCGTTCCCAGCACACGGACCTTGGTAGTATCGCTGCGCACATAAAATGGGCGGTCAGGATCGTGCTGGACATCGAAAAAGGCTTCGCCTTGCATCAGCGTCACATCGCGCTTCCACGGCAGCATCCGCACTGCCAGTTCGGCATTGCCGCTTAAATCAACGTGCGATCCATCGGCCAGAACGATGCTTTGGCCAGTGCCTGCCCCGGTTCGATAGGTGGTGGTAAAGAACATCGGGCCAGCGAGGAACAGGGCAAGGAGAGCACACATCCCAACCACCATCCAGCCGGCCATGCGGCGGTTCAGAAAATGGTCGCCTTGCACGGCACTTTCGGCTTCGTTTTCATCGCGCGAAACTTCGCGAAGAGCATCGACCAACGCGTCCGAGTGCCACAGCGCCTGCATATCGGCAAATTCGTCGCGATTGCGCGGATCCGAACGCATCCACTCGTCAAAAGCCTCGCTCGCCGCAGTATCCACGGTCGGCTGGTCCAGCCGGTTGACCCAGCGGGCCACCTCTTCCGGATTTCGTTCCTGCCCCATAATCATCGCCCATCCGTTTCCGCGCGAATGGGAGCCAAGGCCCGCTGAAGGTCCGCCAATCCACGTGTAATGTGCTTTTCAACAGCCTTGAGGCTGATCTGCAAGTCCCTTGCAATGGTGGCGCAGCTTTGTTCGTGCAACCTGCGGCGCACGATAACCTCGCGGCGCAGCGGCGGCATGGCAGCCAGCGCGCCAGCCAGAACGTTCAATTCCTGCCGCCCAGCGACTACCGTGTCGGGCAAAGGGGCATCGCTGGCCTGATCCTCTTCGATTTCACCGACATAGCGACGATCACGGCGATGGTGGTCAACCAGCAGGTTGGCAGCAATGCGGAATCCCAGCGCATAAATGCTGACAATCTTCTGCTGCTGCTTTTGTGTGACGAGCCGGGACAACGTTTCCTGAACCACATCTTCGACCAGGTCCATGCGACTGGTCCGCGACCGTACATAGCGGGCGATGGTTTCTGCCAGATCAGCCCAATCTTCATCGGGAGCGCATGGCAGCGCGTCTTCTGACAGGGGAAGTAGCTGTGGCATTGGCGATCCGAAGTTTTGATTCGCTGCCCCCTATGCTGGCAGTGTTACAAGTTCGCGCCAGCACCGGACCAGACAATGCAATGTAGCAATTTTGAAACAAATATGACTTTGTTTTGAAACAACAAAATTCTGTCGGGTTTTGCGCTGATCATACGTCTTACCCCCGTCTCAGCTTTCCAATGGGGGATTTATGTTACTGTCCGGACGCCTATCTCATCTGCTGCTTTGTTCTGCCGCCTTGACCGGGCTGGCAATGCCTGTCCAGGCCCAGCAAGTGCAGGATGCAAACGTGCGCGTGTTCAACTTTGGCATGGCAGCACAGCCGATGACAGAGGCTCTTCTGGCCTATTCGCGCACAACGGGATTGCAGGTCGCCAGTTCGCCCGCAGCGCTGGCAGGCGTGCAAAGCGCCCCTATTCGTGGCCGTATGACCGCTGATGAAGCTTTGCGTCGCATGACGGAAGGAACGCCAGTCAAGGCTCGCATCGTTGGCAGCACGGTGATGGTAGAGCGCCAGAGCGCGCAGGCAGCAGACTCTGCGACGATCATTTACGAGGATGCACAGCCCGAAATCGTGGTTGCCGGTTATCGCGAAAGCCTTGCCCGCGCCGAACAGATCAAGAAAGCCGCAACCGGATCGGTCGATGTAATTCTGGCGCAGGATATTGCCGCATTTCCAGACCAGAATCTGGCAGAAGCGCTTCAGCGTATCCCCGGCGTGACGATCAGCCGCGACAGCGGCGAAGGTCGCCAGATTTCGTTGCGCGGTCTTGGGCCGGATTTTACCCGGACCCAGTTGAACGGCATGGAAGTGCTGACCAACACGTCAACGGGTCTGGACAGCCGCGGCACATTCAGCCGCACGCGCGCATTCGACTACAGCATCTTTGCATCTGAGCTGTTCAATCAGGTCACGGTCGAAAAATCCTATACCGCGCAGCAGGATGAAGGCGGCATCGGTGGCACGGTAGGTCTGCGCACAGCCAAACCGTTCGATTACGATGGGTCAACCGTGGTTGTTTCGGCAAAGGGCCAGTTCAACCAGCACACCAAGAAGCTGACGCCCCGTGTGGTCGGCCTGATTTCGGGACAGGCCGGCGATTTCGGCGGGTTGCTGTCGGTTGCCTACAGCAAGGCCGATACTGTGGAGTTCGGCTATCGCAACTGGAATTGGTCACAGATCAACTTTCGCGCGCCTAACGTCGGCCCCGCCATTCCGGCAGATGTCCGGAACCTTCTGGTCAACGCACGCGGCGCGGATCGGGTGTGGAACAGCCGTGCGCAGACATATGCGACCTGGTTCAACCAACGTGAACGACTGGGCGTGACCGGCGCACTGCAATATCATCCCGACGACAAGACTGACGTGACGCTGGACGTGCTCTATGGCCGCCTGACCAACAATCGCGAAACCTACGCTTTGGGGGCTGCCGGTACGAACAACGTTTCGGCCAATGATATCACCGGCACGCAAGTTCTGACGGGCGTGACGATCAACAAGTTCAACAGCATCACGGCAGCATCGTTCACCGGCGTGGACATGCGGACCGAAGCGCGCGACACGCTCGACACAACCGATTTCTGGCAGGTTGCGTTGGGCGCAAAGCATTCGCTGACCGATACGGTTCATGCCGATCTGCATGCGGGCTGGTCGCGCTCCACGTTCCAGTCGGGATATCAACAGGCGCAGATCGAAGCTGTCGGCAAAGGCTACAGCTTTTCGGGCCTGGATACCGAAACGCCGCGCAATGCGTATGATTTCGACATCACCGATGGCAGCGCTTGGGATCTTTTCCAGGCGGAAAGCCGCGACGACCGTATGGTGAGCGAGTTCTTCAACGTTAAAGGCGAACTTGCCTGGGACGTTTCGGACAGCTCCACGCTTAAGGCCGGCGGCGGATACAAGGTGTTTGAAAACAGTGCCTCGCAGCGCCGCAGGGTGAACAACTATGACGGCAGGCCCGGCCTGCCCGATGTGCCGACAACCGTGCTCTCGCGCCCATCGGTTACGCCTTATGCCGTTGCCGACGTAGCAGCCACGATGCAGTTGCTGGGCCTTACCGCTCCGTTGACAGCTGCGAACACGACTGTGGGCAGCGATTTCGAGCTGAAAGAAAAAAGCATCGCTGCCTTTGCCCAGTACAACCTTGATACGTCCATGGGCGACGTGGGCGTTCGGGCCAATATCGGTGTGCGTTATTACCGGACCACACTGGAATCGCTGGGCACTGCACTGGTCGGGACGACGCTGACCCCGGTCAGCATCACCAATCGGTACGACGGGTTCCTGCCTGCTGCCAATCTGGCGCTGGATGTCACGCCATCGATCGTGGTGCGCGTAAGCGCCAACCGTAACCTCAACCGCCCGGCATTGAGCGACATGCGCGCTGCTGCCACGATCAACGTTGCCAACTTTGGCGGCACGATCAGCGCAGGTAATCCCAACCTTACCCCGTTCATCGCAGATTCGGTCGAAGGATCGTTCGAATACTACGATGGCAAGCGTGGTTCGTTTGCAGTGGGCCTGTTCTACAAGAAGATGAAGTCCTTCATCACGACAGAAACGACCCCGGTGCCGTACAACACCACCGGTTTTCCGGTTTCGCTGCTGCTGCCGGGACAGGACCCTGCGATCCTTTACAACTATACCCGTCCGGTAAATGGCGAAGGCGCTTCGATCAAGGGTGTGGAGATCGCAGCCAAGCGTGATTTCGACTTCCTGCCCGCGCCGTTTGACCGATTGGGCATGGTGGCAAACGTGACCTTTGCCGATGGCACCACCGATGTCGTCTATTCCGGCACATCGGTCACGCTGCCTCTGCTCGACCTGTCCAAGGTTTCGTCAAACGCCACACTCTATTACGATACGCCAGTGTGGGGGGGCAGGGCGTCAGCGGCCATGCGCAGCAAGTATCGTCGCGGCAGCGGCGGCAATGGCAACATCGGTGAATACTTCACGCCAACGACCAACATCGACGCGTCTGCCTACGTCAATGTCAATGAGAACCTGCGGTTGACGCTGGAAGCAGTGAACATCACCGATCAGAACATAATTCAGTATGCAGACAAGGATGCGAAGCGCTTGATGACCGACACTATCAGCGGCCGCACGATCCTGTTCGGCGCAACGATGCGGTTCTAAAGCCAATCGCTGCAACGGCCGCTTGTGCAGGATATCTTCACAAGCGGCCGATTGCTGTGACTACCAGATCAGGCACCGCATCCGGGGCGGTATCTGATCGTAAATGATCGGACAAATCGTCGTAGCAAACAGTGCAGCCCAGGCCCTGACGCCGCAGGAGAATCGCAGGTTGCGCCAGCAGGAAAGTGGCCTCCAGGCGCAGGCCAATGAAACGTTTTGGGGCAAGCAGACCTTTCAGCACTCGCCAAAGCATGGCGCAATTTGGTCGCCTGCTGCCTCGGATCAAGAACGCCGGATCGTGATTCACTGCCTCGACGAAGAGGCAGTGAGATGTCTGATTTCTTTTGGTTTTCGGATACGCAGTGGGCTCGGATCGAGCCGCTGCTTCCGACCGATGTACGCGGGAGGGCGCGGGTAGATGATCGCCGTGTGTTGAGTGGGATCGTCCACGCACTTCGCTGTGGCGGCCGCTGGGCTGATTGTGCTGACGTTTATGGACCGAAGAAAACGTTTTATAACCGGTTCGTTCGATGGTCTGAGCGTGGTATCTGGGAGGGCATCTTCAGTGCTTTAGCGGGAGCAGGAGAGGCCCCGGACAGGCTCTTCATCGACAGCAGTTGTATCAAGGCCCACCGCTGCGCAGGCGGCGGAATAGGGGGGGCTTGGCTCATGGTATCGACCGCACGAAAGGCGGACGGAACACCAAACTCCACGCTGTCTGCGACGAAAAGGGCCGCCCCTGCGTCCTGCTGCTGACGCCCGGAAAGTCGCGGCAGTCCTCGCATGTGATGTCGCCAATTGGTTTGCTTGCTCCCAAAACATCTTCGATGACCCGCCCTCTTGTATGGTGGGTAAGCATAGTCCGATCTGATCGTCGCTTGGTCGGGTCTTGTAAGTATCGGTCGTAAACTTCTGAAAGCGTCGATCCTGAGATTGGGGCGGGCGCTTGCACGGGTCGTGGCTGGATCGTCGAAATAACAGTGGTCGATGCGATAGACCCGAGAATCAGGCGCGAATCATGGGGCAAACCGATCTCATGACGCTTTTGCTCGAACATCGCATCAATCTCAGCGGCAACCTGCCGACTCAATTGAATGGCGAGTGCGAGGCTGTCCGTCCCAAGGGATCGTTTCACATGGCTACGGCCAATCGCATCTCGAAGATCGACAGGAACTCTCACCCGAAACTGGTAAATTGACCCTCTCAACGAAAGTCCGCGCACAGACCGTTCGTGACCCAACCGTGTGACCCACTGTTGAGGACGATTTTTCAAACGATTTGAGAGCGTTAGGCCATCATCTGGCGTGCGATTGTGACCCACCTCTGTGACCCAAGCGCAAGAATCCGCCTGCTGATTGGCAGCTTTCGGTTGTTTTTCAGTATGTTGTGAGGAGTTGGAGCGGTAGCGGGAACCTAAAAGCATCAGAAATCGTCGAATTTCCAATGGATTTAGCGCAGTTATGTTTAAGGATACCCCCAATCATACCCCCAAATCTTCCGGCAAACTATGTAGCTCACCGGCAATGTCGCGCTTGATCCACCGGGAAAGATCGGCAGCATAGCGTTGCGCAATGCCATTTTCCTTCTCTTCACTGGGTTCCAACGCCTGTTTAACCGACCGGGCAATATTGTTGCTGGCTTCTGGTGCTAGATGGCGAGCGAACCGGATGGCGTCAGTCAGGGCCACCCGCGCCTTGCGCTCGGCTGGCCCCCAAACGAGTATCTCGGCATTCCTCTCCAGCCGACCGACGAGGGCGACCGGAGCGCTGAAAGCGATCATGGCTTGGATCATGTATCGTGCGCCCTCCCATTCGCCATCCTCGTTTTCACTTCCCCAAGAGAAGGGAATGATCGAAACGATGGCATAGGCAGCGGAGTAAGCCAGCACGCCGACGGCAATCAGCGTGATCAGCGCAAGCGGTAGTTCATGCCAGGGACGCTTATGGATACTTATGTGATTTGGGTGCTCCCGCCTGTACTTCCGATCAAATCGCCCCCGGACGTGATTGATCGCTAGCGTGTCGAGAAACCAGCCCGGCCAACAGATTGCCGCGACTATATAGAGCGTGCCGTAACCTGCGAAAACAGATTGAGAAGCTCGCAAGATATAGGGCGCTACATCACTCATCACTGGCGCATTCCGGGATCGGTTCGCCGCTTGCGCTCCAGCAAAACCACTACGGATGCATCTTGCGCGGCGTGGCTTGCCAGCCGATCGATAACCAAAAGACGAACACGGTCCCGCTTTTCGCCTTTGGCCAAGACCCTTGCCAAATTTTCCATTTCCGTCCGGCATGACGCTGCAATGGCGCGACCAATCGTCATGGCATCGGACAAGCCGTCATCGAGCCGACGCGCCTTTTCGATCTGGCAGCCAATATAGGTATCGCCTGCTTGTTCCCTCTCCGCATCGGTGGCAGGCTGTTCTCTGGCCCCCGCATTGGCATGGAGGTGGAGAGCAGCAACCGTCAGCGCCGCAGCGAATTTCAAAGATCGGCCAGAACGCATTTTGCCCCCTGTTTGCCCGGCTGGTGCCGGGTGGTTGAACACGTGCGAGCACGGGGCAGCACGCCTCCCGTATTCGCCGGGAGGCTATTGTATTTCGGGAGCCGCCCGACATAGGCGGTTCCGTGCTCAGCACTGTGTGTGCATCGCCAAGGCTGTTCAGACCCGGACGACAAGAAGGGCTTAGCTCAATTGCCGGTTTACCTGCAAGGCATCGTTGCCCGGTGAGAATGACCGGCGGATTGGCTAGCGCATTCCAGCTAAGGCCTAGTTCGAGTTACCCGGTTCCCTCCAGACCCGTTCTGCGGATGAACGGAGAGGTATCGAAAACGAGGTGCAGGCAGCGCCTATTCGTCGTCTGCAACCCCACGCAGCAGTGCCGCCAGCCTCTGCATTTCGTCAGACCTCGCACCGTGCTTCCAGGCATTACAATTGCCGTGTGGTGCGCCGCTTCCCTTGCCGCCGTGCATTCGGCACCTCTTGCGTCCCTTGATCGCTGGCGCTTGGCAAGACTTGCCGGATCGCGTCCGGGCGAGGCAGCGACGAGCCGCGTGCGCCCTTTGCATGGGGTTGTTCGGCAAGTTGTCCATTTTCAGCGCCCCCGGTGTGGTGATGAAACTGATCTGCGACGATGGCTTGCCCGCCCTCATTGACATGCACATGCTTGACCAGTTGCTGGTGGCCGTTGACCAGCCGATCGAGCGCTTCGACCGTCGCGCGGCATTGCGATTGGGCTTTCAAAGCCAGACGCATGTAGTGATCGGTTGCTGCCATGTTCTCACCCATATTCGCAGCAGAGCGCCGGACCATTTCGACAAAGATGGCGTTCAATGAAACCGACTGATTGGCCAGCAGGGCGCGTTGCTCAGCAAGGTCGCCAGCTTTTACCGCGATGGAAAGGTCGTTCAGAGCTTCGATAAGGCCGGGAAGCGGCAGTTCCCCGAAGTATCCCCTGCAAAGCGTTTGCGTGACAAGGGCCGCACTACCAATGGAATTAACCCCCAGATCGGCGAGCGCGCGCTCATTGGGCATTCCATTCTCGTCGATCTGGGCACGGCTGGCACTAGCGTCCTGTTCCGTCATGGTTGCAACTCCTTGTCCTTGCGTGCCTTCGCGCCGATGTTCTGCGAAGTGCCGCAGCGCTTTCCCATGATCCTGCCAGTCGGCTTGGTGCTGTGAATGTCGAACAACTCTGCGCTCTCTTCGTTCACACCTTTCAGCAGGTATTTGAACACGGTTTCAAAATTGGCTGCGAACAATGCAGGGTTGCTCCATTCCAGCCGCAGCCGCCCGCCAATCGGCTTGCTGCAAATGACACCCTTCCGATAGGTCCGGCCCGTGATCCGATGCAGCCAGCCCTTTTGCAATTTCGACACAGCCGCGACCAAACGTGCCGGAACATGAGCCAGAAGATGGCAATGACCACCTTCGCGCTCCCTGCCTTCATGGACGTAAAGCCACGCCGTTTCGCTGCCATAGCGTTTGAGCGCTTTCGCCAGCAGATCGATGAAGCGCCCGGTCGCTTTCACCATTTCATCCAGCACCACCCCGGCAGACGCCCAATGAATGGTAATGAAGCGCGTAAGCGGAAGCCCGATGGCGTCGGCGTGCTTCGCCGCCGCCATCAACTTGCCAACCTGATCGGTCGTAAGCCTCCGACTTTCACGATCCGCACGGTTGTGGGCACCACCCCTCAAACTCGTCGCAGTGAATTTCGCTGCATCACCAATATAGGGCGGTTCGATGGCAATGCGGCTCGATTGACTATGAATTGCCGGATTTTCGGTATCCTTGCCCACATTGAGGTCGTTTGAAACTTCACCGGAATTGCCATTGCGGTGAAGTTTCAAACCAGAAGCTGCATGACGGTCTGCACGCACATGGCACGTTTGCGCTGCAACGTCGGAGTCACTACTATCGGGTTGCGACCGGCCAAGACAAACCAGCTCGCGCGAAGCCCCGGCCCGCCAGCCGGGGTTTTGCATGTTTGAGAGCATGGTTCATGCCTCCCCGGCAATCAGCGCGTGGAGCGCTTCCGCAGGAATAATCGTGCGCCCACCAATGCGGACAGCATTCAGACGGCCAGCCGCAATATGCGCATAGATCGTTGTGCGGCCCAAACTGGACGCCGCACACGCCTCCCTGATGCTGTAGGCAATCTTGGGAATGCTTGTTTCGTCAATCTTCATTGAATCACCTCGTTCGTGGTTGAACGAGTTCATTCAGCATGGTTCGGCCAATTCAATCCGTGATGAAAAGAGGGCTAAACTAACCATCGACGTGCAGCGAGGACTGCCATCAGCGAAAATGCATCAGTCCCAGGCTTTGGCATGGACCGGCGATATTCCTCCAGTTTTTCAGCAGTTGGCTCCAAGGATTGACGTATTTTTTCTCGCTCAGACTCTTTGCGTTTCAGCCACTCGATACGGCGAACTGTCTCAGGCGCGTAGTTGCCGTTGGCCAAATTTCTGTTCCGTAGCCACAATGGTAACTTCGGCCCTTTTTTCCGCTTAGTGGCACGAAGCATAATCTTGGCAACCGGCCTCAATTTTCTCGGCATCGACATCGCGGTATACCCGCAATCGAGCAACCGGATGGCAGCCAATGGCAGGCAATAGGTCGAAACAGCATCACGGGGGCGACCGGTCGGTTTTCCAAGTAACGTCTCAACCATATCACGCAATTCGACTGACCGAACCCGATCTTCCTCTTCGATTTCGCGCTCCGTCATCATTGCAGCGCATAGAATCGTTCGTTCAAGTGGCTGAAATGTCGTCAACCAGCGCCCGAACTCGATCGCACGGTGACGGGCCAGCCGCACTGGCACAGTGCCCTTGCGCCGAGTCACTTTAGCCCGCCAGCTTTTCAGGGAAGCCCACTTTATCGCCTCCTTTGCGAAGCTGGTCGAGATGGTCAGACCACCATTGCGCCATTTCAACGCGCTCGTCCCAGTGCGCTCCGCGATGATATGCAGCTCGCACCTTGTCTGTGTCGCCATGTGCGAGCGCCCGCTCGATTGCATCGGGATGCCACTTGCCGCTTTCGTTTAGCAGTGTGGAAGCCATCGCGCGAAAGCCATGTGCAGTCATTTCATCGGTGGAATAGCCCAACCGCCGCAGACCTGCATTGATCGTGTTTTCACTCATTGGGCGGGCGCGGCTGCGGATCGACGGGAACACAAAACCAGTCGGGCCGGTGATAGCTTGCACCTGCCGAAACAGGTCAACGGCTTGGCGAGATAGCGGGACGTGGTGCGCCTTGCGCATTTTCATCTTACCCGCTGGGATGATCCACAGCGCGGCCTCTAGGTCGATATCGCTCCATTCGGCATGGCGAAGTTCGCCGGGACGGACGAATACGTGGGGCGCTATCTGCATGGCCAATTGTGTAAGGCCCTGTCCTTCATAGCCATCAATGGCACGAAGCAACTCGCCCACCCCATTAGCATCGGTTATCGCACCATAGTGCGTCACTTTCGGCGCGGTCAACGCCCCGCGCAGATCGCGGGTAGGGTCCGAGCGAAGGCGCGCCGTTGCCACCGCATAGCGAAACACCATGCTTGCCAATTGCAATGTGCGTCGCGCGCTTTCCAGATTGCCCTTGGCTTCGATCTTGCGAACGGCAGTCAGCACGTCGGCAGGCTCGATTTCCGAAATGGCCAACCGACCGATACTGCTATTCAACAGGGACAGCAGATATTCACTGCGCGTAGCCGTCGCTGGCGACCAGCCCTTTTCTCCGTCCCGCTTCCGCTTTGCGCAATACTCGTTGGCAATGGCCGTGAAGGTGTCGGCTGCCTGAATGCGCGAACGCACTTTGTCGCGCTGCTTTTCGCGGGACGGGTCTTTGTCCTGCGCGATCAGCTCCCGCGCCTCCTCCCGCCGCTTGCGGGCCTCACTCAGACCAATTTCAGGATAGGCACCAATGGCGAGCAGCTTTTCACGCCCGTCGATTCGATACTTGAGTCGCCAGAGCTTGCCACCCGCTGGGGTGACTAGCAGGAACATGCCCGCCCCATCAGCCATTTTGAGCGCCTTCTCGGCGGGCTTAGCATTCCTAATTGCTACGTCTGTCAGCGCCATATGCCTGCAAGCCCCTTACCGGGATAATCCTGCCCGATACCCCCAGTCGCGGGGGTATCGAATTGGCCGTTTGTGAATACCCCCCAATCATACCCCCACCGGCTGGTGGCTGTATGCGGACATGGCTGAACACTGACGGCCTGATTTCCGTTTAATACCGGGGGTTTTTGTAGGATGTCCAGACGAATCGGATACTGGCGGACAGGAAGTTGGAGCGGGTAGCGGGAATCGAACCCGCCTAGCTAGCTTGGAAGGCTAGTGCATTACCACTATGCTATACCCGCCCAGTCCGGCGTGGCGCCATGTGGCGCCAAGTGGTTGCGGGCGCTTGCCACGGCAAGGGCGGTTTCGTCAACCTTGCAAGTGAGGGTAACAGCAGGGCACTTGACGATGTGGATTAAAGATATATCTTAGATCTTACATGAAAGCTATGAGAGAATTCCGTATGACTGCCAGCCAAGCCATTGTCCCCACCGCCAGCGCAAGCCGCTACCTCCAGCAGTTGTGCAAGCACTGGGGGCACAAGTTTGAGGTGACCTTTGATCCGCAGCAGGGCCGCGTTGCCCTGCCGTTTGGGCCGGTGGAACTGAAGGCCAGCGATACTGCGCTGGAGGTGACCTGCCGTATCAATGGTGAGGGCGATCTTGGTCGGATGCAGCAGGTTGTCGCCGATCACCTGAACCGGTTCGCCCATCGCGAAGGCGAACTGGCCTTCGACTGGCAACCTCTCGCCTGATCCGGCGCCGCGTTCCATTCACCGTGTCTATAGTGAGCAATCAAAACCATTGCTTTGCGGCAAGTTGGGCAGAGGGCTAGTTCCTCTCCCTGACAATCCGGGAGAATGACATGCGTCTGGCAACTTTGAACGATGGAACGCGCGACGGGCGCCTGGTGTTGGTTTCGCCCGATGGTGCGCACTGCGCTCCGGCACCCGTCGCCACGCTACAGCAGGCGATCGAGGAATGGGATGTGGTTGCGCAAGCGTTTGCTGCGATCAATCACTTCCCCGAAGCGCTTGACCCGGCGCAGGTTCTCGCGCCTCTGCCGCGTGCTTGGCAATGGCTCGATGGCTCGGCTTTTCAGAGCCATGGCGATTTGATGGACGCCGTGTTGGGGATCACCAAGTCCAAGACTGATCTGCCGCTGATGTATCAGGGAATGTCTGACACGTTCCTTGCGCCGACCGCCGATGCGCGCTTCCCTTCGGAAGAGCTTGGCATTGATTTTGAGGGCGAGTTCGGTGTGATCGTCGATGCCGTACCGATGGGCACGACTGCTGCCGATGCGATGTCTCACATCAAGTTGATCGTGCAGATCAACGATTGGTCGCTGCGCACGCTGGCCGGACTTGAGATGAAAACCGGGTTTGGCTGGGTTGGCGCAAAGCCCGCCTGCGGGATGGCGCCCTTTGCTGTGACGCCTGATGAACTCGGCGCGGCCTGGGCCAACGGCCGCGTGGGCCTTGATTTGCTGGTCGACTGGAATGGTGAGCGTTTCGGTGCGGCCAATGGTGCGGTGATGGGCTTCGGTTTCCATGAACTCGTTGCCCATGCAGCACGAACGCGGGATCTGGTGGCAGGCACGGTGATTGGATCAGGCACCGTGTCCAACGCCAATTTCCGCGAAATCGGCTCATCCTGCATCGCTGAGCGGCGCGGGATAGAAGTGCTTGATCAGGGTGAGCTGAAAACCGCGTTCATGGCTTTTGGCGATACCGTGCGCATGGAAGCGGTCGATGCATCGGGCCGCGCACCTTTCGGCGTCCTGGACCAAAAGGTGGTCCGCGCCTGAGCCGAGGCCACTTGCCCTTCCTTCGATAATTGTTATAGCGCATAGCGAAATCGGAGGATGCCATGGCTGTTGTAGCGAGTCTGTCCCACGCCGCGCTTGATCGTTTCCTGCGCCCGAAATCGGTCGCCGTTGTCGGCGCGTCCGACAAGCCGGGCGCTTTGGGGGCGACGATCCTCACCAACCTTGATCGCAACGGCTATGCCGGTGCGGTTTATCCGGTGAACCCCAAGCGCGATGAGATCATGGGCAAGCGCTGCTACCCGTCGGTCGATGCGCTGCCTGAGGGTGTTGACGTGGCCGTGCTGGCCATTCCCCGTATCGGCGTGCTCGATGCGGTGAAGGGTTTGGCGGCGCGCAAATGCGGCGGCGTGGTGATTTTTTCGGCGGGCTTTGCCGAGGGCGGCGAGGAAGGCCTTGCCGAACAGCGCGAAATCGCACGGATTGCGCAGGAAGCGGGCATGGTGGTTGAAGGGCCGAACTGTCTTGGCCTCGTCAACTATGTTGACCGCATTCCGCTGACTTTCGTCGAAACCAATGCAGTACCGCCTGCGGGCAAGCGCGCCATTGGCATCGTTTCGCAATCGGGTGCGATGGCAGCAGTGCTGGGCACCATGCTGCTCGCGCGCGATGCGGGCGTTTCCTACTCGGTTTCCACTGGGAACGAAGCGGCCAGCGGCGTTGAAGATTATGTCGATTGGCTGGTCGATCAGGACGATACGCATGTCATCGCGATGATCGTTGAGCAGTTCCGCAAGCCGCAGGCGTTTCTTGCGGCTGCCCGGCGTGCCAAGGCCGCAGGCAAGCCGGTCGTGCTGCTTCACCCCGGAAAATCGAGCGCAGCGCGCGAATCCGCGGCTACCCACACCGGCGCGATGGCGGGCGACTACAAGCTGATGCGTGCGATGGTCGCGCGCGCAGGCGTGATCTTTGCCGAGACATTGGAAGAGCTGGGAGACATTGCCGAAATCGCGGTACGCTGTCCGGCCCTGCCTTCGGGCAAGACGGCGGTGCTGGGCGAATCCGGTGCGTTCAAGGCGCTGACGCTCGATCTTGCCGAGGAGCTGGATCTGCCGCTCGTTGATCTGCATGACGAGGATTCGCCTGCCCTGCGCGCGGCGCTGCCACCCTTTGTGCCGGTTTCCAACCCGCTGGACATCACCGCACAGGGCCTTTCCGAACCGGCAATCTATACGCGGTGCATCGAAGCGCTGCTGGACGATGATCGCGTGGGCACCGTGTTGGCCGGGATCATCCAGGCCGAACCAATCACCTGTGCAATCAAGTTCCCGGCGGTGCTGGCAGCGGTAGAGGGCAAGACCCTGACCAAGCCGGTGATCTTTGCCGGGCTGGACCAGGGCGCAGATGTCCCAGCCGAGCGCATTGCCGCATTGCGTGCAGCAGGTGTGCCATGGTTCCCCACAACCGAACGCGCGCTGCGTGCGATCACCCGGCTGACGCATTGGGCGGCGCAGGATCTTGGCGCAAATGATCTTCCGGCAACCCCGCTGGCCGGGCTGGACGTAGTTTCGGGCGTGATCCCGGAATACAAGTCGAAAGACTTGCTTGGCCCCATCGGCATCACCTTCCCCAAGGGGGGCTTTGCGGCCAGCGCCGATGCGGCGGTCGCTGCGGCTGATGCCGTGGGCTATCCGGTGGCGATGAAGGCGCAGGCGGCTGCGCTGGGCCACAAAAGCGATGCAGGCGGCGTGATCCTGAACCTTGCCGATGGCGCTGCCGTGCGTGAGGCGTGGGAGCGCATCCATACCAATGTCGCGGCCTATTCCTCAGCCATCAAGCTCGACGGCGTGCTGATCGAGGCGATGGGCAAGCGCGGCATGGAAATGATCGTGGGTGCCAAGAACGATCCCGAATGGGGACCGGTGGTGCTGGCAGGCTTCGGCGGTGTGACCGCCGAAATCCTGCAGGACGTGCGGCTGCTGACGGCTGACCTCACGCAGGACGCGGTTGAAGCGGAACTGATGAAGCTCAAGAGCGCAGCCTTGCTCACTGGCTATCGCGGTTCTCCAGCGCTCGACGTGCCCGCGCTTGCTGCGCTGATCGTCAAGGTTGGGCAGGTTCTCCGCGCTGAACCATCGATCCGCGAGATCGACCTCAACCCGGTGATCCTGCATCCGCTGGGCGAAGGCGTGGTTGCCCTCGACGCACTGATGCTGGTGGATTGACTCAGCCGATCATGGAAAGCGGGAAGGGCGGTCCATTGGGCCGCCCTTTTGCTTTTCAGTGCCCCGGAAAGTCCATGAGCGCGTCCACCGTCAGGCCCGCGTCGCGCAGTCGGGCTGCGCCGTGAAGGTCGGGGAGGTCGATCACGAAGAGGGCGTGGCTCACTGCTGCTCCGGCAGTGCGGAGCAGTTCGGCAGCGGCAAGCGCTGTGCCGCCGGTGGCGATGAGGTCGTCCACTATGACCACGCGTTGTCCCTCGGGGATGGCGGTGGGATCAATCTCCAGCCGGTCACGCCCGTATTCCAGCGCATAGTCGATGCCGATGGTCGGCACAGGCAGCTTGCCGGGCTTGCGCACGGGGACGAAGCCGAGGCCCATCCGGGCGGCCACAGCAGCGCCGAAGATGAAGCCGCGCGCTTCCATGCCCGCGATGGCTTCTGCACCCGCTGTTTCTGCCCTTTGCGCCAGATGATCGATACAGGCCGAGAAACCTGCGCCGTGCGAGATCAGCGTGGTGATATCGCGGAACAGGATGCCGGGGGCGGGGAAGTCCGGCACAGTGCGGACGAGGTGTTTGAGCTCTTCGGGTGTCATTGCTGGCTTTCTAACGGGATATTCCGCCGATGTCTCGGCTCTGCATCTTGCGGTAGTATGACGAAAGACACGCACAAAGAAAAAGGCCACCGTTTCCGGTGGCCTTTATTCTTGTTGCCAGTGGCAGACTGGTCAAAGCGGAAAGCTCAATGCTTGTCAGCCCAGACGTTCTTCTTGGCAAGGTATGCAAGGACGGTCGCGGCCAGCAGGAAGCCGAGCACAGCCCAGCCGGTCTGCTTGCGCTTGTCCGCCTTGGGTTCGGCCGTCCACATCAGGAATGCCGAAACATCCTTCGACATCTGGTCCACCGTCGCCTTGGTGCCGTCCGAGTAGGCGACCTGATCGTCGCTGGCGATCGGGGCGGGCATGGCAAGGTTCAGGTTGGCGAAGTACGGGTTGTAGTACAGGCCATCCGGGGTCTTGGAGTCCGGGAACTTCTTGAGAAGTTCGGCGGGCTGTTCCTGATAGCCGGTCAGCAGCGAGTAGACATAGGCACCGCCGTTGTGGCGCGCCTTGGCGATCAGCGAGAGATCGGGCGGCACGCCCTGACCGGCATAATAAACGGTCGGGATGTAGTCAGAGGCGATGTTGTCACGCTCTGCACGCTCGCCGCTCTTCTCGTCGAAGGTCGGCTGCTTGGTGCCCCACTGCTTGGCAATCGCCTTCACTTCGCCTTCCGAATAGCCGAGATTGGCAAGATCGCGGAATGCGACGTGCTTGAGCGAGTGACAGGTGGCGCAGACTTCCTTGTAGACTTGGAAGCCACGCTGCAGCTGCTGCTTGTCGTATTTGCCAAAGACGCCGTCGCTGGCGAACTTCACGTCCTTGGGATGGAGATGGAACTCGTGCTCTGCCGTGGGGGCAGCGGGTTCCGTGATCGCGGAGTAGGCGCCGTTACCGAACGACCAGAGCAGCGCGACTGCGAAGAACAGGCCTACCAGGGGGCCAAAAAGACGGACCATGGGGTTCTCTTTCTCTTACGCTTCGTGGCTGTCAGGCAGCTGCAGGGTTGGCGTTGAGCACAGCGCTCTCATCCTTGCCCAGCACGGCTTCGGTGATCGAGAACGGAAGTGGCTCCGGCTTCTCGATCGACGAAACGAGCGGAAGGATGATGAGGAAGTGCGCGAAGTAATAGAGCGATGCCAGCTGGCTGAGCATCACGAAGGGTTCTTCAGCCGGAGCGCCGCCGCAGTAGAACAGGATCGCCATGGTCGGGATGAGACCGAACCAGAAGAACTTGCGGAACAGCGGACGGTAGTGGCCCGAGCGAACCGGCGAGGTATCCAGCCAGGGCAGGAAGAACCACACCAGGATCGAGCCGAACATGGCGAGCACGCCCATCAGCTTGGCCGGGATGAAGAAGAAGTCATAGGTGAAGGCGCGCAGGATCGCGTAGAACGGCCAGAAGTACCATTCAGGAACGATGTGTGCGGGCGTCGAAAGTGGGTTTGCCGGGATGTAGTTGTCCGGGTGGCCCAGTGCGTTCGGTGCAAAGAACAGGATTGCGCAGTAGATCAGCAGGAACACGCCCAGTCCGAAGCCGTCCTTCGCCGTGTAGTACGGGTGGAAGGGAACGGTGTCGCTTTCAGCCTTCACTTCTACGCCGGTCGGGTTCGACGAGCCGGGGATGTGCAGCGCCCAGATGTGCAGGATGATGACACCCGCAATCACGAAGGGCAGCAGGAAGTGAAGCGAGAAGAAGCGGTTCAGCGCGGCGTTGTCGGGCGCAAAGCCACCGAGCAGCCAGATCTGAAGCGGTTCACCCACTACCGGGATAGCGCCGAACAGACCGGTGATGACCTTGGCACCCCAGAACGACATCTGGCCCCAGGGCAGCACATAGCCCATGAACGCCGTTGCCATCATCAGCAGGAAGATGACCACGCCGAGCAGCCAGATCATCTCGCGCGGGGCCTTGTACGATGAGTAGAAGAAGCCGCGGAAGATGTGCAGATATACGACGACGAAGAACGCCGAGGCCCCGTTTGCGTGCGCATAGCGCATCATCCAGCCCCAGTTGACGTCGCGCATGATGTGCTCGGTCGAATCGAAGGCCACCAGCGCGTTGGGCGCATAGTGCATGGCCAGAATGACGCCTGTCACGATCTGAAGCACCAGACAGAAACCGGCGAGAACGCCGAAGTTCCACATGTAGTTCAGGTTGCGCGGCACCGGATAACCGGCGCCCACAGCGTTGTAGACGAAGCGGGGCAGCGGCAGCTTTTCATCGAGCCACTGCGTCAGGCCAAAGGCCGGCTTATATTCGTTTGCCCAGGGAAAGCTCATGTTTCCTGTCCTCAACCGATCTTCACGACAGCGTCGGAGATGAATGAATACTCGGGCACCTCAAGATTCTTGGGTGCCGGACCCTTGCGGATGCGCGCTGCGGTATCATAGTGCGAACCGTGGCACGGGCAGAAATAGCCGCCGAACTCACCCTTCACTTCACCTTCGCCCGCGCCCAGCGGCACGCAGCCGAGGTGGGTGCAGACGCCCATGGTGATGAGCCAGTTGGTCTTGCCTTCCTTGGTCCGTTCTTCCAGCGTCTGCGGATCGCGCAGCGAGGAGGCATCAACCTTGTCCGCCGCAGCGATTTCTGCCGGGGTCAGGTTGCGGATGAACACCGGCTGCTTGCGGAATACCGCCTTGATCGCCTGGCCCGGCGTGATCGCCGAGATGTCGATCTCGGTCGAGCTTTGTGCCAGCACGTCTGCCGATGGAGCCATCTGACTCACCAGCGGGAACAGCACGGCCGCGCCGCCCACCCCCGCAAAACTCACCGCCGCGATATTGATGAAATCGCGCCGGCGCACGCCTTCTCCGGCTTCTGCCGAAGTGTCGATGCTCGCCTGTTCAGCCATTGAAATTCCCTGCCTGCTGCCGCCGCGCGCGCGAATCGCACACGGTCCAACTTGCCATTGTGGAACGGTTCGGGACGACCGGACCGGCGCGTCCTGAACCGCACGGGAGCCGGGCACGCACAAATGCGCCATGCCAGCCCCCACTTGGCGGGCCTGATAGACGCAAAGTCACGCCTTTGCCAACAGGCATTTTGGTATGGGGAATCACCCTTGTTTCCGGCGCATTTCGGAACGGCGAGCCGCTATTGCGTGGCTTATGCAGCCTGCTCGAACCCAGCGCCATCGGGCCAATCGGGCGCGGTGATTCCCATAACCTTGAACAGAGAACCCATCTGCCCCTCTCCGGTCAGGCGATCACGCGCGGTGCGCACTGCTTCTGCTTGGGCAGGCGCAAAGGCCGCCAGCGCGTCGGCACGCGCATCGATGCCCAGTGCACGCAGCCAGTTGCCCTGCTCTACGGTCCCCAGCCAGCGCGCACCACGAGATTGCGCGATCGGAGCGAGCGCAGAGAAATCGACGTGTGCCGTGAGGTCTGCTTCACCGGGCGACGAGAAAACGTCTACCTTGCGGTGCGCTCGCACGGCCTGAAGCGAGGAGCCAAAGCGCGGCTCGGCATGACCATAGTCGATGAAAAGCGCTGCTCCGCCTTGCGTGGCGAGCCTGCCCGCCACTTCATAGACGATAGCTGCTGATGCGGGAGAGGTTTCGTAAATTGTATTTTCGGGTGCATCTCTGCGATTGCTGGGGACGGCAACTTCCATCGGTGCGGTCCCTGCCACAGGCACAAGCCGCCCTTCGTGCAGCCCGACCATGCGTTCGCGCCATCCAGTGCCCGTGCGCACCAGTTGCCGTACCGGAAGCGCATCAAGAAATTCGTTGGCTACGATCAGGAGGGGGCCATCGTTGGGCAGCGATGAAAGATCGTCATGCCAGAAGGCCTCAGGGTGCAATTCCAGCTGCTGCGCCTTGAGCGCAACGCTCGTCTCCACAAAATGCGTACGCGGATTGAGGCCGTACTTCCGTGCCGCGTCCAGCGCATCGCGCGCCAACGTGCCACGCCCTGGGCCAAGCTCGACATAGTGTACCGGCTCGCTCCGCCCGGCGCGAATCCAGATGTCGGCCAGCCACAGCCCAATCAGTTCGCCAAACATCTGGCTGATTTCCGGCGCGGTGATGAAATCGCCAGCCACGCCAAACGGATCGCGCCCACCATAGTAGTGTGCATTTGATTCGGCCATGTAGTGCGCCACGCTGATCGGGCCGGTGTTGGTGATCAGCCGCGTGAAGGTATCGAGCAGCGGTGCTTTCACGCCGGGGCGGCTCCGCCCACTGGCAGTGGCTTGCGGATCAGCGCGCGCAGGAAGAAGAACAGACCCACCGCCATCATCGGGATCGTCAGCCACTGGCCCATCGAAAAACCGGTGCGCATGGCAAATTCCATCAGCTGCGCGTCGGGCTCACGATAGAATTCGACGGTGAACCGGGCAAGGGCATAGCCAAAGGTGAACAGCCCGACGAGCAGCCCGGTGCGCCAGCGTGCCTTGGTCTTCCAGAACAGGAACAGCAGCAGCACCGCCAGAACCAGACCTTCGAGCGCGGCTTCGTAAAGCTGGCTGGGATGGCGCGCGATCGGCCCACCGCCGGGGAAGACCATCGCCCACGGCACGCCCGCTCCGGCTTCGCGGCCCCAGAGCTCGCCATTCATGAAATTGGCAAGGCGGCCGAACAGCAGTCCGAACGGCACGCAGACAGAGATATAGTCGCACACCCGCACAAAGTTGAGCTTTGCCCGCCATGATACCCAGGCAATCGCCAGCACCACACCGATCAACCCGCCGTGGAAGCTCATGCCGCCCTCCCACAGCTTGATCAGGTTCTGCGGCGCGGAAAGCAGTTCGGGCGCGTAGAACACGGCATAACCAAGCCTTCCGCCAAGGATGATACCGAGCGTGGCGTAGAAGAACAGGTCATCGGTATGGCGCTGCGCCATCGGCGAGCCGGGCTGGCGGATCATCTTTGACAGAAGCCAATAGCCCAGCACGATCCCGCCGAGATAGGCCAGCGAATACCACTTGAGCGCGAAGAAGCCGAGGTCGAGTGCGATCGGGGAAACGCCCAGATCTTCCCAGCGAATCGGTGCTGAAACTCCTGCCGAAGCGGCTGACGTTACGGCAAGCGCGGTTACCGTTGACACTAGTGACAGCAAGCTGTGAACTCCCTACAAACTTCGGATCGGACCCGTTTCCATGCTGCCGGATGCGCCCTTTGGGGTAGCGTATTGGCACAGGGGAAAGGCCGCACGCAAACCCGAAAAGGCCCGCATCAAGATGGGCCTGCGGGTGAGGAGCAATGAAAGGGTATCATGAAGACCGAACTGGACCTTGCCATGGACCGCGCTTTTGGCGCGATGACTGCAGAAGGCGGCATGTTCCATACGGTTCCCATACGGCGGTTTGATCGGGATCTGCCTATGATCGCCGCCGCGCCACCGCACCTGCCTGCCTACTTCGCCTATTTCTGCGCGATGCAGGGGGACAAGACTTTCATCGTCGATGGTGCAACACGCCTCAGCTTTGCCGACGTCTACAAGGCTGCGCGGCATGTCGCAGGCGGTATGGTCGAAGGGTTGGGGCTGCAAAAGGGTGACCGCGTGGCCATTGCTGCGCGCAATTCGGCCAACTGGGTGGTTGCCTACATGGCCGTGCTGATGGCTGGCGGCTGCGCAACCCTGCTCAACGGTTGGTGGCAGGGCGAAGAACTGGCGCAGGGCATAGATCTTGTCGATTGCCGTTTCGTGATCGCCGATGCTTCACGCGCGGCGCGATTGGAGGGCCACAAGCATGGGGCAACGATGCTTCCTATGAAGCATGACTGCCACTACGCCGAGGGACTCGCTGCGCTTTTGGCCAATGGCGGCAGCATGGAAACGATCCTGCCCGAACTGACGGGCGATGATCTGGCGACCGTGCTGTTTACCTCCGGCTCCACCGGTGTGGCCAAGGGCGCCTATTCCGATCATCGTGGCGTGGTGCAGGGCACCATGAACTATGTCGCCCAGACAGCAGGAATGCTGGCGATCCTGACAGCGCGTGGAGAGGCTCCCGCAGCAGACTCGCAGCCGACCACATTGGTCAATGTCCCGCTGTTCCATGTAACGGGCGAAGTACCCGTGTTCCTCCAGTCCTTTGCCATCGGGCGAAAGTTGGTGCTGATGCCCAAATGGGACGCGGTCGAGGCCATGCGTCTGATCGAGCGGGAAAAGGTCAGCTATTTCGTCGGCGTGCCGCTGATGAGTTTCGAAATCGCTACGCACCCGGATCGTGACAAATATGATTTGTCCACATGCGTCTCCTTTGCCGCTGGCGGCGCGCCGCGCCCGGTCGAGCACGTTGACCGCATCCGCAAGGCGCTACCCCACGCTTTCCCACTGTTGGGATATGGCCTTACGGAAACCAATGGTGTGGGTTGTGGCAATCTCAACGAGAACTACCTCGCCAAGCCCGGCAGCACTGGCACCGCCTCGCGCCCGCTGGTCGACCTTGCTATCCTTGACGATGATGGCAACGCTCTACCGCAAGGCGCTGTGGGCGAAGTTTCGATCCGGTCCATCGCCAATTTTCTTGGGTACTGGAACAACGAGAAGGCCACGCGCGAGGCCATTACGTCTGACGGGTACTTCCGCACCGGCGATCTCGGCTATCTCGACCCTGAGGGCTACCTGTTCATCGTTGACCGCAAGAAGGACATCATCATTCGCGGCGGCGAGAATATCTCGTGCATCGAGGTGGAAAGCGCGATCTACGCTCACCCCTGCATTGCCGAAGTCAGCGTATTCGGCTTGCCGGATGAAAAGCTGGGTGAGGTTCCCGCCGCGGTCTACCTAGCCAAGGAGGATTGTTCGGCAACCGAGGAGGAACTGCGCGTGTTCCTTGCCGAACATATCGCCCCGTTCAAAATTCCCGTGCGTTTCTGGGAAGTTCACGAAGCTTTGCCCCGCCTTGGCACCGAAAAGGTCGACAAGCGCTCTTTGCGCGAACGCTATACCAAAGAGTGGCTGGCACCTTAGTTTACTGCCCCATAGCCATTGTTATTGGACGGTAACGCCTCACACGATAAAGGGGAGGCATGATGCTTCCCCGGATCGCCAATCAGCGCGCCATCATTGATCGTCGCGCGCTTGCCGACGCGGTCGCGGCTGCCTTTGCCGAACAGGGTGAAAAGGCGCGGCCCGCTGTTGTCGAACTGCTGCGCAATGCGCTTGAATCCGGGCGTGCAGAGATTGCCCGCAGGCTTGAGGCAAAGCCCTCGGCGGGGACAGAATGCGCGCAAGCACAGGCGTTCCTTGTCGATCAGCTTGTCAGGATCATTTACGATCATGTCGTCGCGCGTGTCTATCGTGCCAGCAATCGCTCCACCGGTGAGCGCATCGCGGTTTTGGCGGTAGGCGGCTACGGGCGGGGCGAAATGGCACCGCATTCGGATGTCGATATAGCCTTCATCACCCCGATCAAGCCCACATCATGGTGTGAGCAGGTGATTGAGGCGATGCTCTATTTCCTGTGGGACCTTGGCCTCAAGGTCGGCCAGTCCAGTCGCTCACTCGATGAAGTAGTGCGCATGGCCAAGAGCGACCTTACCATCCGCACGGCAATGCTTGAGGGCCGCTATGTCTGGGGTGATCGCGAACTCTACGATTCCGCGTCAGCGCGCTTTTGGGCCGAAGTGGTCAACGGGTCCGAAAAGCAATTCGTCACCGAAAAGCTGGAAGAGCGTAACCAGCGTCACAAACGTCTTGGCGACAGTCGCTATGTCGTTGAACCCAACGTGAAAGAGGGCAAGGGTGGCTTGCGCGATCTGCACACGCTCTACTGGATCGGCAAATACATCCACAAGGTGCGCGACGCGTCCGAACTGGTTGATGTTGGCCTGCTGACCGCAGAAGAGTACCGCGCGTTCCGCCGGGCGGAGAACTTCTTCTGGGCAGTGCGCTGCCATCTTCACACGCTGACCAACCGCGCTGAGGACCGCCTTACCTTCGATATGCAGCGCGAAGTTGCCATGCGCATGAACTTCGCTGATCGACCCGGCAAAAGTGCGGTTGAGCGGTTCATGCAGTACTTTTTCCTGCAGGCCAAACAGGTGGGCTCGCTCACCGGCGTGTTCCTTGCCCAGCTCGATGACCAGTTTGCCAAGCAGAAGCGCGGCTTTTTCTCTGCCCTGCGCAGCCGTAAGAAGAAGATCGGTGCTTTCGTGCTCGATGGCGGCAAACTAGGCGTCCCCGACGACGGCATTTTCCAGAATGACCCGGTGCGCCTCCTTGAAATATTCGCCGTTGCGGTGGAGCAGCAGATTGAAATTCACCCCGATGCCATGCGCATTGCCCGCCGCGATGCGGGCCTGATCGACGCTGCGGTGCGCAAGGATCCGCGCGCCAATGCGCTGTTCATGGATGTGCTCACCAGCCGCAAAGACCCTGAAACAGTCCTGCGCTGGATGAATGAAGCGGGCGTATTTGGCCGCTTCATTCCCGATTTCGGCCGCGTGATCGCGCAGATGCAGTTCGACATGTACCACCACTACACGGTGGACGAACACACCATCCGCGCCATCGGGCTGCTCGCCAAGATCGAAAAGGGCGAGGCGAAGGACGATCATCCCCTCGCCAGCGAAGTCGTCAGCAAGGTGGCCTCACGCCGCGTGCTCTATCTGGCCACGCTGCTCCACGATATCGCCAAAGGCCGTCAGGGCGATCATTCGGTGCTGGGAGCCGAAGTGGCGATGAAGCTGTGCCCGCGGCTTGGCCTTTCGGCAGCTGAAACAGAACTGGTTGCCTGGCTGGTGCGCTGGCATCTGCTGATGAGCGCCACCGCGTTCAAGCGCGATCTGGCCGATTACAAGACCATCGCCGATTTCGTCCAAACGGTGCAGAGTCAGGAACGCTTGCGCCTGCTGCTAATTCTCACTGTCGTCGATATCCGCGCAGTCGGTCCCGGCGTGTGGAACTCGTGGAAGCGGCAGCTTCTTGGCGATTTGTTCGTTTCAGCCGAAGAAATGCTTCGCCTCGGTCACAAGCAGCACGGCCGGGCCGAGCGCATTGCCGCCAAGAAAAAGGCCGTCGGTGCGATCCTGAAGGAGCGTGACGCCCTCATCGGCACGGTCGGCAAGCAGCTGGGCGATGCATACTGGATTGCCGAACCCGAAGACATCATCGCGCTCAACCTCCAGCAGATGGACACTGCGCTGGGCGAGCCGCTCTCGGTCGAGGCCCACTGGTATCCGGCACGCGGAGCGACGCTCGTCACCGTGCTGGCAGCAGATCACCCCGGCCTGTTCTACCGTATCGCCGGTGGCATCCACCTTGCCGGCGGCAACATCATCGATGCGCGCATCCACACTGCGCGCAATGGGACGGCGGTTGACAATTTCCTTGTTCAGGACCCGCTGGGGCGTCCCATCAATGAAGCGACCCAGATCGCCCGCCTCAAGAACGCGATTGCCGATGCGCTGGCCAACCGGGTCAAGCTCCTGCCTCAGCTTGCCGCCCGCCCGCTCGCCCGTCCGCGTGCCGATGCATTCGACGTGCGCCCGATCGTGATTTTCGACAACAAGGCCTCGAACCGATTCACCGTAATCGAGATCGGGTCACGCGATCGTCCCGCCTTGCTCAATCGCCTTGCCCGCGCTCTGTTCGAAGCCCGCCTGGTCGTCCACTCCGCCCACATCGCCACTTACGGCGAGCGAGCGGTCGATACCTTCTATGTCACCGATGTGTTGGGCGAGAAGATTGCAGACGAAGCGCGCATGAAGACGGTGGAAAAGCGCCTGCTTGAAGCTGCTGAGGATCGCAAGATCAAGGTTGCTGCTTGATTTGGGTTGCTTTCAGGTGGGTGATCTTCTGCGCGATCAGCCAGCTGACCGGGAAGGCCAGCAAGAAACCGGCGAGCGCAGAAATAGCAATCGGCTTCATCCCGTCCATTCCGGCTGCAAGCACGGCGGTCACGCCAATGCCCATAAGCGTGGTGGCAACGACCGAGTGCAGGATCATCATCAGACGGAACATGGCGCGGGCCTTTTCCAGTTTTTGCAGGATCAGGTAATCTCTATATCAGGCAATCCTGATATGAATTGACGCGCGTCAAACTGCCGATCTGCGGACTCGCAACTGGCCGCTGCCATCCCTATGTCTGCCGATGATGAGTGAAGCGGAATATCTTGCCGGTCGGCTGCTTTTGGCCATGCCCGGAATGGGCGATGCCCGGTTTGACCATGCGGTAATTGCAATGTGTGTGCATGACGAACATGGCGCGCTGGGCATTGGCATTGGTGAAGTGCGCGAAGGGTTGACCCTGCACGGGTTGCTGGAAGACATCGGCATTGATCCCGGCGTCGCGCCCGATGTTCCGGTGCTTAACGGCGGACCCGTGGAGACCGCACGAGGCTTTGTGCTCCATACTGCGGATTGGGGTGGAGAAGGAAGCGTTACGGTAAACCCGCTGTGCAGCCTGTCAGCCTCGCTCGATGTGCTGCGCGCCATTGCTGAAGGGCGCGGTCCGTCAAAGTTTCTGGTGGCACTAGGCTATGCCGGATGGGCTGCGGGCCAGCTGGAAGGTGAAATGCGCCACCATGGTTGGTATGCAGCCAAGGGTCACCCTGAAGTCCTGTTCGGCACGCCTACAGGCCGCCGTTGGACACAGGCCTGGAAGCGCGAGAGGATCGACCCCTCGCACCTCGTCGGGCAGACCGGCAGCGCGTGAATTACGCTTCTGCGGCTTCACTGTTGAGCTGCACATAGTTGGCCAGCCCCATACGTTCGATCATGTCGAACTGCTTTTCGATCACGTCGACATGCTCTTCCTCGCTTTCGAGGATCTTGGCGAACAGATCGCGGCTGACGAAATCGCGCACTTCCTCGCAATGGGCGATGGCATCGCGCAGCAAAGGCAGCGCATCCATTTCCAGCGCAAGGTCGGCCTTGAGGATTTCCTCTACCGATTCGCCCACGCGCAATCGGCCAAGCGCCTGAAAGTTGGGCAGGCCATCCAGAAACAGGATGCGGTCCGCCAACAAGTCGGCGTGCTTCATCTCGTCGATGGATTCGTGCCGTTCGTATTCGGCCAGCTTCTTTACGCCCCAGTTGGCGAGCAGGCGGTAATGCAGCCAGTATTGGTTGATCGCGGTCAACTCGTTGAGCAGCGCCTTGTTAAGAAACTCGATGACCTTGGCATCGCCCTTCATTGCGGGATCCTTCGAACTTGAATGGCTGGGAGAATGGGGCGATTCTAGGCGCACTCAAGCCACGAACCAAGCGCGAACGACTCGCATGGGATGCAAGGTTTGGTTGGGATTCAAACAGTAATGCGAATGTCTTGCACTGCGAACGCTGAGCGCTGGCTCACGCCATGGCGCAAGCGCGCTCGTCGGCAATTACGTCTTCGGCATCGTCAAGACACTGGCGGCACTGCGGGCGAAAGCCCATGCGGCCATAAATGTCTTCCGCGCCACCGGCATGGCAGCGCGCCGTGTTGCGGATGTCTTTTTCGCGGATGGCATTGCAGATGCAGATGTACATTCGGCGATCCTTCGGCGGGTATGGGCTGTCAATGATTCGCATTAATAATGAGACTGGATCGCAATAGCAAGCCTTTTGGTGGCTGACTCAGCCTGTTGCAAATCAACCAGCATCGCACTACATGTCGCCTCACATCAAGAGTTGGGGTGACGCTCCAACGCCAACCTGCCGATCCGGGCAAGGTGGTACCAGATCAGCGAAAGCTGGTAGGGGATGTGGCCGATCCGGCAACGAAACGGACACGGACACTTCAGGGGCGTCAACTTCAGCAGGCTGAAGAAAGACGCAAAGACAGTGCCGATCAGGATTGCCGACAATCTCCCCGCCCGCCGCACGCTCGAAGCCGAAGGCGTGATCGTGATGAGCGAGACCGAAGCCGCGCGTCAGGACATCCGTCCGATGCGCATCGCTCTGCTCAATCTGATGCCAGACAAGATCACCACCGAAACGCAGATCACGCGCCTGCTCGGCGCAACGCCGCTGCAGGTGGAACTCGAACTGCTGCGCATCTCTGACCACGTCAGCAAGAACACGTCGGCAGGTCATATCTCGGCCTTCTATCGCCCGTGGGAAGAGATGCGCGTTGAGAAGTTTGACGGGTTGATCGTGACCGGTGCACCGGTCGAGACGATTCCGTTTGAAGAGGTGAGCTACTGGGACGAGTTGCGTCGCATATTCGACTGGTCGCAGACCAACGTCCACCGCACGCTCTCGGTCTGCTGGGGCGCTATGGCCGCGCTAAACCACTATCACGGCGTCGAAAAGCATGGCCTCCCCACCAAGGCCTCAGGCGTGTTCCGCCATCGCAATCACGCCCCGGCCAGCCCGTGGATGCGCGGGCTGCCCGATGTGTTCGACGTCCCCGTCTCGCGCTGGAGCGAAGTGCGCCGCGAAGACCTGCCAGAAGGTCATGGCCTCACCGTGCTGGCCGACAGTGCCGAAACCGGGCTGTGTCTGATCGATGATCCGGCCACCCGCACACTGCACATGTTCAACCATCTGGAATACGATACGCTGACGCTGGCGGGGGAGTTCGCGCGGGATGACGGCAACTATCTACCCCGCCACTATTTCCCCGGCGACGATCCGCAAGCGCAGCCTTCCAACACCTGGCGCGGCCATGGGCACCTGCTTTATGGCAACTGGGTCAACGAGGTCTACCAGACCACGTCGTTTGACCTCGCCGATATTGGAAGGTGAGAGTCCTTGTTAGGTGCGCCCCCGACATCCGTCGGGGGCTTGCGGCACCGGCCCGCTCCCCCGCCCGGCCACCCAAAGCCTACTCGGAGAGGTTGCCGGGCGGGGAAGCGGGCCGACACCGCGAAAATGCTCTCAACCTCTCAACCCTTGCCTTTCCCGGCCGCTTCGCCTAACGGCCCGTCCTTCAACCGACACGGATTCGATGATCGGCCTGGCCACAAGGGCTGCCAAGGCAGATCGGACGCGTCGAAATCAGGAGACCAAAATGCCCAAGATGAAGACGAAGAGCGGCGTGAAAAAGCGCTTCAAGCTCACCGCCACCGGCAAGGTGAAGCACGGTGTGGCTGGCAAGCGCCACCGCAAGCACAAGCGGATTTTGGATCAGGCGAAGGGCTATCGCGGCCGTCGCAAGAACACCATCCGCGTCGCCCGTCAGGCCGTCGAAAAGGCCGGCCAGTATGCCTATCGCGACCGCAAGGTTAAGAAGCGCAGCTTCCGCGCCCTGTGGATCCAGCGCATCAACGCTGCTGTCCGCGCCGAAGGCCTGACCTATTCGCAGTTCATTCACGGCACCAAGCTGGCCGGGATCGAACTGGACCGGAAGACGATGGCAGACCTCGCCATGAACGAGGGCGCGATCTTCACCACCGTGATCGCACAAGCCAAGGCTGCGCTTCCGGCCTAAGCTACCAGCTTTAACCGATTGCAAGTCTTGCACCTGAAAAAGGGCGGGTTTCTACGGAAATCCGTCCTTTTTCCGTTGCGACTCATGCAAGTGCGATGCACTGTGCGCTCGACAGGTACGAAAACCAAAGATCGGGGCGCACATACTTTGACCGGGGACTGCACAGTCCGGGTACGATTCCATCGGCCACCCGCGCCGCTGGCCCCCTATTTCACGACGTTTTACATCACTGAAGTCGTCGTTGCAGATGGAGGCCGGGTCACCGATCACCTGCACCCGGAATGGGCCAACGTGCGCATCTTTTCAGGCGATTGTCCTGATTCCGAACTGCCGGGTCAGGCCCCGCTTACCGGGAGCGCGGCAAATTTCACCGGGCCAACCAGCACCGCGCTGAAATTCACGGTCGGGACGTTGCGAACCTGGGGGGTTGGGATTCTCCCGCTTGGCTGGGCACGCTTCGTCGGCCAACCTGCCAATGCCCATGCCGATCGCGTCTATGCTTTGGCCGAGCAGCCATTTCTGCAACCATTCGCGCCCCTGGCCGCGATTTTTGGCCAGGCTCCTGACGAAGAGGCCGAACTTTCCCGGATCACGCAGTTCTTCCTGCAAAAGCTAGCCCAATCGGACGAAGCGGACGATCCCCGTATCCTTGTCTGTCACAATGCGCTGCTCGATCCTGAGATCTCAAACGTCGCCGAAATGGCCGAGGCCACACGCCTGCCCGCGCACACGCTTGAACGCCAGTGCCGCCGCCACTTCGGTTTTGCCCCGCGTCTGCTGCTGCGCCGCCAGCGCTTCATGCGCAGCCTCGTGCAGTACATGCTCGATCCCACGCTCCACTGGATCGGCGCGATTGACAGCCACTATCACGATCAGGCTCAGTTCGTGCGCGACTTCCACCGCTTCATGGGCATGAGCCCCCGCGAATATGCGGCAACCCCCAAACCCATCCTGCAGGAGGTCATGCGCGCCCGGCAGGAGTTTCTGGGCAGCGCGGTTCAGGCCTTGCACGCCCCCGTTCCGCGATAACTCCGCGCTTTAATTTTCCGCGATTTGCCGCTAGCGGCTGCGCGCATGGAAAACCTCGATCAACAGCAGTCCGAAACGCTTGAAGCCATAGCCGCAGCAGCCACGCCCGAAGCGGTCGAGGCGATCCGCGTCTCCGCGCTTGGCAAGCAGGGCTGGGTCAGCGCACTGCTCAAATCGCTGGGCGGGATGACCCCGGACCAGCGCCAGAGCGAAGGCCCGAAGATCCACGCCGCGCGCGAGACCATGACTGCGGCACTTGCGCAACGCAAAACCGCGCTCGAAAGCGCCGTACTCGAAGCGCGCCTTGCCGCCGAAACGGTCGACCTGTCGCTCCCCGCGCCTGAACTCCCCCGCGGCTCGGTCCACCCCGTATCGCAGGTCATGGACGAACTGGCCGAAATCTTCGCCGACATGGGCTTTGCCGTCGCCAGTGGACCAGAGATCGAGGACGACTGGCACAATTTCACCGCGCTCAACATGCCCGAAACGCATCCGGCGCGCGCGATGCACGATACCTTCTACTTCCCGGACAAGGATGCCGAAGGCCGTTCGATGCTGCTGCGCACGCACACCTCGCCGGTGCAGATCCGTTCGATGCTGAAAGGGGGTGCACCTTTGCGCATCATCGCGCCGGGCCGCGTCTATCGTTCGGATTCGGACGCTACGCACACGCCGATGTTCCACCAGATCGAAGGCCTCGTCATCGATAAGGGCATCCACCTCGGCCACCTCAAGTGGACGCTGGAAACCTTCCTCAAGGCCTTCTTCGAGCGCGACGACATCACCCTGCGCCTGCGCCCCAGCTACTTCCCCTTCACCGAACCTTCGGTGGAAGTCGATGTCGGCTATACCCTCATCAACGGCAAGCGCGTGGTTGGCGGCAGCGGCGATGCGGCTGACGGTGGCTGGATGGAAGTGCTTGGTTCCGGCATGGTCAACCGCAAGGTCATCGAATTCGGCGGGCTCGATCCCGATGAATGGCAGGGCTTCGCCTTCGGCACCGGCGTCGATCGCCTCGCCATGCTGAAGTATGGCATGGACGATCTTCGCGCCTTCTTCGATGGCGATGCGCGGTGGCTCGGCCACTATGGCTTCGGCGCGCTGGACGTGCCGACCCTTTCCGGCGGTGTTGGAGTACGTTCGTGAAGTTCTCGCTCTCGTGGTTGCAGTCGGTCCTCGATACCAAGGCCGACGCGCGCCTCATCGCTGAAAAGCTGACCTCGCTCGGCCTGGAAATCGAAGGCGTCGAAGATGCTTCGGCGGCCCTGACCAAGTTCCGTATCGCCCGCGTGCTGACTGCGGAGAAGCACCCACAGGCAGACAAGTTGCAGGTGCTGTCGGTCGATCTAGGTGACGGCACCCCGCTGCAAGTGGTTTGCGGTGCCCCCAACGCCCGCGCTGGCCTCGTCGGCGTGCTCGGCCTGCCCGGCGGCGTGGTGCCTGCCAATGGCATGGAACTGCGCAAGTCGGCCATTCGCGGTGTCGAATCCAACGGCATGATGTGCTCCACCCGCGAACTGTGTCTGGGTGAAGATCACGACGGCATCATCGAACTGCCCGAAGACGCCCCCATCGGCACCAGCTTTGCCGACTATATCGGTTCCGACCCGGTGTTCGACGTGGCCATCACGCCCAACCGGCCCGATTGCATGGGCGTCTACGGCATCGCCCGCGATCTTGCGGCAGCGGGTCTCGGCGTGCTCAAGCCCATCCCCGCCGCGCCAGCACCCGCCAGCTTCCCCTGCCCAGTGGAGGTCCGCACCGACGATCCCGAAGGCTGCCCGGCATTCTATGGCCGCGTCATTCGCGGCGTGAAGAATGGCCCCAGCCCGAAGTGGCTGCAGGACTTCCTCAAGAGCGCGGGCCAACGTCCGATCTCGGCACTGGTGGACATCACCAACTACGTGATGCTCGGCTATGGCCGCCCCGCCCACGCCTATGACCTCGCCAAACTCACCGGCCCCGTCGTCGCCCGCAAGGCGCGCGAAGGCGAGAGCTGCCTTGCGCTCAATGGCAAGGAATACGCGCTCCAGCCTTTCATGACCGTGATTGCCGATGACAGCGGCGTCCACGACATCGCCGGCATCATGGGCGGCGAGCATTCGGGCTGCACCGACGAGACCACCGACGTCCTGCTCGAAGTTGCCTACTTCACCCCTGCCGCCATCGCCCGCACCGGGCAATCGCTCGCGCTCGCATCCGATGCGCGTGGACGGTTCGAACGGGGCGTCGATCCTGCTTTTCTCGATACCGGCATGGACCTGCTCACCAGCCTGATCCTCGAGATCTGCGGCGGCGAGGCCAGCGAAGTGGTCCGCGCAGGCGAGCCACCGCTGGCGCGCAAGACCGTGGCCTATGACCCGGAACTGGCGGGCAACCTTGGCGGCATCGATGTCGGCAATGGCGAACAGAAGCGCATCCTGACCGCGCTCGGCTTTGACGTGGCTGAAGATTGGACCGTCACCGTCCCGACATGGCGTCCCGATGTCGACGGCGCGCCAGACCTCGTCGAGGAAGTAATCCGCGTCCACGGCCTCGATGCCGTGCCCTCCACCCCGCTGCCGCGCGCAGACGGCGTGGCCAAGCCGACTGCGACGCCAGCACAGATGCTCGAACGCCGCGTCCGCCGCGCCGCCGCCGCGCGCGGGCTGCACGAAGCCGTCACGTGGTCGTTCCTGCCCGAAGCGCAGGCCGCACACTTTGCCGATGGCGAAACGCTGTGGAGCCTCGCCAACCCGATCAGCGAAGACCTCAAGGTCATGCGCCCCTCGCTGCTCCCCGGCCTGCTCTCGGCCGCGCCGCGCAACCTGCATCGCGGCGCTACCTCAGTCCGCCTGTTCGAGATCGGCCGCTGCTATCTACGCGGTGCAAATGGCGCGAGCGACGAGAAACTGAGCCTCGCCGTCGTTCTTGCCGGTGACAGCACACCGCGAGGCTGGGCAACAGGCAAGGCCAAGCCCTTCGACGCGTTCGACGCCAAGGCCGAAGCGCTGGCGCTGCTGGCTGAAGCCGGTGCCCCGGTCGACAACCTGCAAGTCATGGGCGAGGCTGGCGCACAGTTCCACCCCGGCCAGTCGGCCACCCTGCGCCTTGGCCCCAAGCAGGTGCTGGCCCGCTTCGGAATGCTCCACCCCGCCACCGCCAAGGCCTTCGATCTCGATGGTCCGGTCGCCGTGGTTGAACTGTTCCTTGATCGCATTCCCGTAAAGAAAGGTGCTGGCGCATTCGCCCGCCCGCACTTCGCCCCGCCCGCTTTACAGGCTGTCACGCGCGACTTCGCGTTCCTTGTCGATGCAGCACTTCCCGCTGGTGACTTGCTGCGCGCAGTAAAGGGCGCGGACAAGCAGGCGATCACCGCCGCGCGGTTGTTCGATGATTTCCGGGGGCAGGGCGTGCCAGAGGGGCAAAAGAGCCTCGCCATCGAGGTCACGCTCCAACCCACCGAAAAGTCGTTTGACGAAGCCGCGCTCAAGGCAATCGCCGACAAGGTCGTTGCCGCTGCGGCCAAGCAAGGCGCTGTGCTGCGAGGATGAGCGAAGATCTGGTCACGATCACAGGAGACGGCCTCACCGCGCGGATCAACCCGCTCGGCGCGGAACTGTGGTCGCTGACCGATTCGTCCGGCGCGGAATACATGACCGATGCCGACCCGGCGTTTTGGTCGGGTCATGCGCCGCTGCTGTTCCCCATCGTCGGTTCGCTCAGCGGCGATGTGCTGCGCCTTGATGGCCGTGAATACCAGCTGCCGCGCCACGGCTTTGCCCGCCGCAGTATGTTTTCGCCGGTTCATGTCGAAGGCAACGAAGCCCGCTTCCGCCTAACGGATTCGCCCGAAACCCGCGCGCTATACCCCTTCGGCTTCGTGCTGGAAGTTTCCTTCCGCATCGAAGGAGTGACGCTGCATATCGCAACCAGCGTGTTCAATCCCAATGCCGATCCGCTCCCCCTCAGCTTCGGCTATCACCCCGCCTTCGCCTGGCCGCTCCCCGGCGGGGCCGACAAAGCTGCACACAAGCTGGTGTTCGAAGCTGACGAGCCGCAACCCGTCCGCCGCGTATCCCGCGAAACCGGCCTGCTCCTCGCACAAGGCGAACCGACGCCCATCACTGCGCGCGAACTCCCCCTGACCGAAGACCTGTTCCGCGCCGATGCGCTGATCTGGGACGACCTGAAAAGCCGCAGCCTGCGCTACGGCGCAGCCGACAGCACACAACTCGAAATCGCCTTTCCCGACACGCCCTCGCTCGGCGTCTGGCAAGTCCCCGGCGCACGCTACATCTGCATCGAACCTTGGGCTGGCCATGCGGACCCTGAACACTTCACCGGTGACTTCCACGAAAAGCCCGGCATCGTCCTGCTGGAATCCGGCCAGACCCGCAGCTTCCGCATGGACGTAACCGTTCAGCCGCGCTAACCGCGCGGCTTATGTCCAATCGCCGCACCTTCGCCATCATTTCACACCCTGACGCCGGTAAAACGACGCTCACCGAAAAGCTGCTGCTGCAAGGCGGCGCCATCCACCTTGCGGGCGAGGTGAAGGCGCGCGGCGCGGCCCGGCGTGCCCGGTCGGACTGGATGAAGATCGAACAGCAGCGTGGCATCTCGGTCACGTCCTCGGTCATGACCTTCATGAAGGACGGGATCGTCTTCAACCTGCTCGACACACCGGGCCACGAGGACTTCTCTGAAGACACCTACCGCACCCTCACCGCGGTCGATTCGGCGATCATGGTGATCGATGCGGCCAAGGGCATCGAGCCGCAGACGCGCAAGCTGTTCGAGGTGTGCCGCCTGCGCTCGGTGCCGATCATCACGTTCGTCAACAAGGTGGACCGCGAAGGCCGCTCGGTGTTCGAAACACTGGACGAAGTCGCCGATGCTTTGGCGCTCGATGTGGTGCCAATGTCGTGGCCCATCGGCATGGGCGGCGTGTTTCAGGGCGTGATGAGCTTTGCCGATGAAACCATTGCCCGCCCCGAAGGCGACAGTCGCGAGTTTCTCGGCAAGATCGAACCCGCTGTCGACATCCCCGCCGACATTGCCGAAGAAATCGAACTGGCCCGTGCTGGCTACCCTGAATTCGATATCGAAGCCTATCGCAACGGCGATCTGACACCGGTCTATTTCGGTTCGGCGCTCAAGAACTTCGGCGTGGTCGATCTGATCGAGGCCATCGCAAAGTTCGCCCCGCCGCCGCGCCCGCAATCGTCGAGTGTCGGCACGGTCGACCCTGAGCGCGCCGATGTGACCGGCTTCATCTTCAAGGTGCAGGCCAACATGGACCCCCAGCACCGTGACCGGATCGCCTTCATGCGCATGGTTTCCGGCACGTTCCGGCGCGGCATGAAGCTGACGCCTTCGGGCAGCGGCAAGCCCATCGCCGTCCATTCGCCGATCCTGTTCTTCGCGCAGGACCGCGAAATTGCCGATACGGCAGAAGCGGGCGACATCATCGGCATCCCCAACCACGGCACCTTGCGCGTGGGCGATACGCTGTCGGAAAAGAACGACCTGCGCTTCACCGGCCTGCCCAACTTCGCGCCGGAAATCCTGCGCCGTGTGGTGCTGAAAGATCCGACCAAGACCAAACAATTGCGCAAGGCGCTGGACGATCTGTCCGAAGAGGGCGTGATTCAGGTGTTCTACCCGGAGATCGGTTCACAATGGATCGTTGGCGTGGTCGGCCAGCTTCAGCTTGACGTGCTCGTCTCGCGGCTTGAGGCGGAATACAAGGTCGAAGCCGGGCTGGAACCTTCGCCGTTCGATACTGCACGTTGGGTCAAAGGCGGTGATGCCGCGTTGAAATCCTTCACCGATTTCAACATGTCGAACCTCGCCAAGGATCGTGACGGCGACCCGGTGTTCATGGCCCGATCGGCTTGGGATGTGGGCTACCAGCAGGAGCGAAATCCTGAACTTGTGTTTTCCGCTACCAAGGAACGGTAGACCCGCCTTAGTCCATTCGAGGGGTTGAATCCGGTTCGCTTCGGGCGCAGTTACCCTGCCATGCAGTTACTTGGCCCGACATCGAACACGTTCATCTCCCAGCGTCTGCGCCTCCACTATGTGGATTGGGGCAATGCCGACAAACCACCGCTTCTGCTCGTGCATGGTGGACGCGACCATTGTCGTTCGTGGGACTGGACTGCGGAAGCCCTGCGCGAAGACTGGCACATCATCGCGATGGACCACCGTGGCCATGGTGACAGCCAGTGGACCGAAGACGGCAATTACCGCACGATGGATCTTGTCTATGATGTGGCGCAGCTGATCCACCAGCTTGATTTGGCGCCAGTTACCATCGTTTCACATTCATGGGGCGCCAACACCAGCCTGCGCTATGCCGGGCTGTTCCCCGAAAACGTGCGCAAGATCGTGGCAATCGAAGGGCTGTTCCCCACGCCAGAGCGCGAGGCGATGATCAAGAACGTGCCATTTGCGCGGCGCGTTCGCGAATTCATTGGCGAGAAGCGCAAGGCTGCGGGCCGATTGCCACGCCGCTATCCCACGCTGGAAGACGCCTATGCACGCATGAAGGGTGAAAACCCGTACCTGACCGACGTTCAGGCCCGCCACCTTACGCTGCACGGCATCAACCGTAACGAGGATGGCACGTTCAGCTGGAAGTTCGACCCGCACCTTAACGTTGACGGCGCACCTTATGACATCACCGTCGAGCAGCGAAATGATCTGTGGAAGGCGATCACTTGCCCCACGCTCTTGCTCAATGGCGCGGATTCATGGGCTGGCAACCCGGAACGCAACGGCATGGCAGCGCATTTCCGCAATGCCGAGGTGGTCGAATTCGAGAACGCCGGGCACTGGGTCCACCATGACCAGTTCGATAAGTTCATCAAGACGCTCAAGGATTTCCTCTGATGGCTGAATTTGCTGACCGCATCCTGCCTGAACATCAGGAAATGATCAGTCGGCAATCGGTGTTCTTCGTGGCCACCGCAGCCGTCGAGGGGCGCATCAATCTTTCGCCCAAAGGCTATGACAGCTTTCGTGTGCTCGGCCCAAATCGGGTTGCCTATCTCGATCTTGGCGGGTCCGGGAACGAAACGCACGCCCATCTCCTTGCCGATGGTCGCATCACCGTGATGATGACCAATTTTCAGCAGCCGGCGCTGATCTTGCGGCTCTACGGCCATGGCAAACCAGTCCTGCCTGCTGATCCTGAGTGGGAAGAACTGGCAGCCCATTTCGTGCTGCTCCCCGGTACACGCCAGATCTTCGACATCGCGGTCGATAGTGTGCAGACAAGTTGTGGCTGGGGTGTTCCAATCATGACTGTGGAGCAGGAGCGTCAAACTCTGGTCAAATATCACGCGCAAGCCGTTCCGGCAGCGTGGGAAGCCAAAGTTGCCGGGCGCGTCTGCAGCATCGACGGGTTGCCGGTACGACCGACCGACCGTTATATCGCTGGTGCCTGAAGCACGCAGAAAGCTGAAGGTCGCCAGCTACAACATCCACAAGGGTGTCGGGCTTGATCGCGTGCGCGATCCTGATCGTATCTTGACCGTCCTGCGTGAGATCGACGCCGACGTTATCGCATTGCAGGAGGCCGATCGCCGCTTTGGCCTGCGCGAAGCGGTGATCCCGCGCGCAACGCTTGATGATCACAGCCCTTGGACGGTGGTGGAGCCGGGACACTACGACAGCGCACGCACAGCGTCCAGCATGGGATGGCATGGCAACGCCTTGCTTGTGCGCCGCGGGATTGAGATCGTTGAGGCCTGTGCGGTGCCCCTGCCGACCATTGAGCCGCGCGGCGCGGTTTGTGCCACCTTGCGCGTTGGCGGTACATTGCTGCGCGTGGTCGGGATGCATCTCGATCTGTCAGGCTTGCGTCGCCGTCAGCAGGTCACGGCGGTTTGCGGTCACCTGACCACTTATGCCGATCCGGGCCATGCCGTGATGATGGGCGATCTGAACGAATGGTCGATTACCGGAGGCGCACTCTCTGCCTTCGCGCCGCCGTTGCGTGTGCTGGCTCCCGGCCGCAGCTTTCCGGCACGCCGTCCGCTGGCGCAGCTTGACCGGATCGTGGTCAGCGAGGGCGTCGAAGTGGAGGCGAGCGGCGTCCATCACAGCCCGCTTGCGGCGGTGGGATCGGACCACCTTCCGGTGTGGGCGACGCTGCTGCTGCCCTGATTTGAGGCACTACGACCTGCCTAAAAAACAGGCAGTGCGCGTATCATGCACAAGAATCGGGCGGCATTGACCGTCAGCCGGGCATTTCTGTTCCCGTAAACAGCCCAATCCGTATCTTTTCGGATTTGGCACGTCCTTTGCATAACACTCTATGCCGGCGGGTCGCCCGGTGTGTGGGCAATAGAAGGGGGCATGAATGAAATTCATCATCGCCATCATCAAGCCGTTCAAGCTCGACGAAGTGCGTGAAGCGCTCTCGGCGCTGGGCGTTGCTGGGATGACGGTGTCGGAGGTGAAGGGCTTTGGTCGGCAGAAGGGCCAGACCGAAATCTACCGTGGCGCCGAATACTCGACCAACATGCTGCCGAAGGTGAAGATCGAAATCGCTGCCAGCGATGATCTTGCGCCGCAGATCGTGGAAACGATCCAGCAGGCTGCCAGCACCGAAGCAATTGGCGACGGCAAGGTGTTCGTGCTCGATCTCGCATCGGCCACGCGTATCCGCACCGGCGAAACCGGGGATACCGCGCTGTGAGCGCGCCTTCCATTTCCGACCTTAGGGGAACCAACATGATCCGTAAGATGATCGGTGGCTTGGGACTGGCTCTGTTCTATGGTGGCCTTACCCGCACCAAGAACATGATCGCCACGATGACCCAGATCGGCGCAGTCGCGTGTCTCGCGATGCTGCTGTGGGTGATGTACGGCTATGGCCTCGCATTCGGTCCTGAAGGCAACGCCTACATCAGCTGGGGCAAGTGGTTCCTCTCTGGCGTCGATGCGTCGAGCCAGGCTGCAACTTTCACTGCTGGCGTCGAAATTCCCGAATATGTGTTCATCTGCTTCCAGATGACCTTCGCCGCGATCACCGTGGCGCTGGTTCTGGGTTCGGTGGTCGAACGCATGAAATTCTCGGCCATCATGGCGTTTGCCGCCGTGTGGCTGACCATCGTCTACTTCCCGATCGCTCACATGGTGTGGGCTGCGGGTGGCCTGTTCTTCGACATGGGCGCTCTGGACTTCGCCGGTGGTACGGTCGTTCACATCAACGCCGGTGTTTCGGCGCTGGTTGCCTGCCTTATCCTTGGCAAGCGTATCGGCTTCCAGAAGGACGTCATGGCGCCGCACTCGCTGACCATGACTGCCATCGGCACTGGCCTGCTGTGGGTGGGTTGGTTTGGCTTCAACGCTGGTTCGGCTCTCGAAGCCAATGGTTCGGCTGCTCTTGCCATGATCAACACTTTCGTCGCCACGGCTTCGGGTGCGCTGTTCTGGATGCTGGCTGAGCGCGCTTCGGGCCACAAGGGTTCGGCTCTCGGCTTCTGCTCGGGCATCATCGCTGGCCTCGTGGCTGTCACGCCTGCTGCTGGCAACTCCGGCCCGTTCGGTGCCATCGTTCTTGGCGGCATTGCCTCGGTTGTCTGCTTCTTCCTCGTCACTGTGGTGAAGCCGAAGCTTGGTTACGACGACTCGCTTGACGCATTCGGCATCCACGGCGTGGGCGGCATTGTCGGCGCAATCGGTACGGCAGTTGTCTATGCACCGTCGCTCGGTGGCCCCGGCGCCGAAGACTATGACATGGGCGCCAAGCTGGTTGTTCAGGTTCTGGCCGTGGTCACCACCATCGGTTGGGCTGCCATCGGCACCGCCATCGCAATGTTCGTCGCCAAGGCTCTGACCGGCCTGCGTGTCACCGAAGAAGTTGAGCGCGAAGGCCTCGACCTCGGCGAGCACGGCGAGCGCGCATATAACTACTAAGTTTCTACCGAATTGGCGGGGCGGGGGAGAACAGATCCTCTCCCTCTCATCCCCCACCCCGCCAAACCATGTTCCTCCTGCGAACAGACTAAGGCCGGAAGCGCTAGCCCGCTTCCGGCCCTTTTTTCGTCCATGCCCTGCGGGTCGCTTGCCGGAAACACCTGCAATCTCTAAGGCGCGGCCTCATGGAAAACGCGCCGCAAACCCCATCCGCCCCGGAACCGAAAAGCTGGATCACGGGCATTCACGCCTATGTCCCCGGCAAGTCGACCGGCAAGGACGGGCAGAAGCTGACCAAGCTCTCCGCCAATGAGAACCCGCTCGGCACCAGCGGCGCTGCGCTTGCGGCCAGAGCACAAGCGGTGCATCCGGCAACCTACCCCGATCCTGACAGCACCGCGCTGCGCACCGCCATCGCGCAAGTTCACGGCCTCGATCCCGCGCGGATCGTCATGGGCACCGGGTCTGACGAACTGCTCAATCTTGCCGCACAGGCCTATGCCGGGCCGGGCGACGAGGTTGTCTATGTCCGTTATGGCTTCTCGGTCTACGACATCGCCGCCCGCCGCTGCGGTGCCACCCCGGTGGTCGCGCCCGATACGGATTACGGCACCGATGTCGACGCGCTGCTCGCCTGCGTGACCGAGCGCACCCGCGTCGTCTTCCTGGCCAACCCCAACAACCCCACCGGCAGCTGGCTCCCCCGCGCCGAAATCGCGCGCCTGCACGCCGCGCTGCGCCCCGACATTCTGCTGGTGCTCGATGGCGCCTATGCCGAATACGTCGCGCCCGAGCATGACGACGGCGCGCTCGATCTTGCCACCACCGCGCAAAACGTGCTGGCCACGCGCACGTTCTCGAAGATCTACGGCCTAGCCGGAGAGCGCATTGGCTGGGGCACCGCGCACCCCGCGATCATCGACATGCTCAACCGCATCCGTGGCCCGTTCAACATCTCGCTGACCGGCCAAGCCGCTGGCCTTGCCGCCGTGCAGGATCAGGCCTTCGTGGAAAGCTCACGCCGCCACAATGCGCAGGAACGCGCCCGCTTTGTCGAAAAGCTCGAAGCGCTCGGCAATCACGGCGTCCGCCCGCTGCCCAGTCAGGCCAACTTCGTGCTGATCCTGTTCGAAGGCGCGCTGAGCGCCGAACAGGTCTACACCGGCCTGATGGACCACGGTTACATCACCCGCTGGCTGCCCGGCCAGGGCCTGCCACAAGCGTTGCGCATCACCATCGGCACGGCAGCGCAGATGGACGAGATCGCCGCAGCCATCCGCCAGATGTGCGAGTCCGCAAAGTGAGCGACGCCGGGTTCAGCCAAGTCACCATCGTCGGCCTCGGCCTGCTTGGCGGGTCGATCGGCCACGCGGTGCAGTCCTACCTCCCCGGCACCACCGTCGTCGGATACGACGCAGACCCCGAAGTCCGCACCGCCGCCCGCGCGCTGAACCTTGCCCACCGCATCGCCGACACGGCGCAGGATGCCGCCACCGGCTCAGACCTCGTGATCTTCTGCGTCCCGGTCGGCGCAATGGCCGCCGCCGCCCGCGCCATCGCGCCGGGCCTGTCAAAGGATGCGCTGGTCAGCGACGTCGGCTCCTCCAAGGCCACCGTCGCCGCCGCCTTGGCCGAAGCGCTGCCCGGCCACCACATCATCCCCGCGCATCCCGTGGCAGGCACAGAGCGCAGCGGCCCGGACTCAGGATTCGCCACGCTGTTCCGCAACCGCTGGTGCATTGTCACTCCGCCCGCCGATGCCGACCCGGCACTGGTCCAGCGCCTCGTGGCCTTCTGGGAAGCGCTGGGCGCGCGGATCGATACGATGGACGCCGACCATCACGACAAGGTGCTCGCCGTCACCAGCCACCTGCCGCACCTGATCGCCTATACCATCGTCGGCACCGCCTCGGACCTCGAACAGGTCACGCAGAGCGAGGTCATCAAATACTCCGCCGGCGGCTTCCGCGATTTCACCCGCATCGCCGCATCAGACCCCACGATGTGGCGCGACGTGTTCCTGACCAACCGCGACGCCGTCCTCGAAATGCTCCAGCGCTTCACCGAGGATCTGACCGAACTGCAAAAGGCCATCCGCAAGGGCGACGGCGAAACCCTCTTCGACCACTTCACCCACACCCGCGCGATCCGGCGGGGGATCATCGAGATGGGACAGGACGATGCACGGCCGGACTTTGGGCGGAGCGATCATCAGGGGCAGGGGTGAGGGATTGGAGATGACCAACACGGGTCGTTAGCCAGCCGGGCTTTGTTCTGCAGCGTCCGCTGGAACCTGTGGTTCGTTCTGGTTGCTATTCTTGATAATCGCAGTAGCGCGATAACCGGTCCTTGTGCATTGTATCACCGTGGTAAAGATAAACTCCGAGATCCTGATTTGGGCACGCGAGACCGCCGGTCTTGATTTGGAGACTGCTGCTCGCAAGATTGCGCTCAACGCCGCGCGCGGTATGTCCGGCGCGGAGCGGCTGAAAGCGATTGAGGCTGGCGATGTTGTGCCCAGCGCGGCTCTGCTTCGCCGAATGGCAGACAAGTATCACCGACCGATTCTGACCTTTTACCTGCCAAGGGTGCCCGCCCCGCCGCAGTTTGGGCAGGATTTCCGTGCGCTGCCGGATCAAGGCGACGAATCCAACATTTTGCTCGCGACGTTGCTTCGTGACGTCAAGGCAAGGCAAACGCTCGTGCGCGAGACGCTAGAGGAAGACGACGACGCCGTAGAGGTCAAACTCGTCGGCTCTGCCAAAGGCATCCGTGACGCCGCCGAACTAAGCGCTGCAATCGCCTGTGCGATTGACTTTGACCGAGCCGCATATCGCGCACAGGCCAAGGGTGAGGACGCATTCGCGTATCTCCGCACGCTAGTGGAAGCCAAAGGTGTGTTCGTCCTGCTGGCGGGTGACTGCGGGCACTGGTCCACTGCAATTGAGGTCGAAATCTTTCGCGGTTTCGCGATAGCTGACCACTTGGCCCCCTTCATCGTGATTAATGACCAAGACGCAAAGTCCGCTTGGGCCTTTACACTTCTGCATGAGTTAGCCCACCTACTCGTTGGCGAGACGGGTGTCAGCGGCGGTACACCCGCGGCTGGACTAGAGCAGCTATGCAATGATGCTGCCGCGGCAGTACTGGTCGAGCGTGCGGAGGTGGTCGAATTGAGGTGGCTACTTCGCGACAGTGATAGCGACATAAACGTGATCAAAGGGTTCGCCGATCAAGCTCGCATCAGCCAGTCGATGGTGGCGTATCAGTTGTTTCGGGTCGGGGTCATCGGCGAAGGTCGTTGGCGCGAGCTGCGGGACACTTTCCGCCGTCTATGGGTCACGCAGAAAGATCGCGAGCGCGAACGGAACCGAAGCAAGGACGGTGGCCCCAACTGGTATGTCGTGCGTCGGCACCGGCTGGGCTCCGCTATCCTAGCAGTCGCGCGGCAGGGAATGGCCGACGGCTCCCTCACACCGACACGCGCAGCGCGGATGCTGGGGGTGAAACCAATGAACGTCTACCCGCTTCTCGCTGAACCGCGGCGGGCGACTGCCTGATGCTCTATTTGTTGGATGCTAATGCGCTAATTACAGCGCACAACACTTGGTACGGGCATAGGCGCGTTCCTGAGTTTTGGCGTTGGCTGATACATCATGGCGAAGCAGGCACAATCAAGCTCCCGCAAGAAATTTACGCCGAGGTAGAAGCTGGCACGGATGAGTTGGCGGCATGGATGCATGACTCTGCGACGAAGAAGGCGCTGATGCTGGCTGAGGACGGCAATCTGGGCGCGGTCCAGAAGGTGCTGGCTTGCTACGGTGACCCGTTGACAGAAGATGACATGATCACGATCGGGCAGGATCCTTTCCTGATCGCTGCGGCCGTCGGGAACGTTGATCGCTGCGTCGTTACCGCCGAGGTCTCAAAGTCAACAAGGACCGGCGCTCGTCGACACGTCCCCGACGTCTGTGATGATTGTGGCGTCAACTGGATTAGCCCGGTCGCGTTCATCGCTGAGCTTGACTTCACTACTGATTGGGACTCGTTTGAGAAGTTGTGGAGTTAATACACCTAGTTCCGGGTCGTTCCGGGGGCAGTATACTTCATTCTGTTGGCGGATAATTATAATGCGCTATTGCATCGCCAAGATACACGCATTAAATCCGAAATCTCGCTCCCAAAGCGACATCGCTATTCCACACCCGTCTTGCCCTACCACAACCGCTTCACCGCAAACCCATCGAACAACCCCTCGTTCGACACCAGCACCATATCCTCCGCCTGCGCCTGAGCGATCAGCAGGCGGTCGAAGGGGTCTTTGTGGGCGATGGTCATTTGCCCGGCGAGGCGGGCGTGGTAGACGGTGATGTGCAGCTCGGCAAAGCCCTGTGCGGCGATCACGGCTTCGAAGTCCTGCGCCAGCAAGGCCGCTTGTGGCAGTTTGCCGATGCGGAACTTGGTGGCAACTTCCATCGCCGAAGCGGCGCTGACGGCAACGGGATTGTCCTCGTTGGCAATGGCTTGCCGCGCAGGAAGGCTCAGCGCATCGTCACCCGCAAGCCACCAGATCAGCGCGTGCGTATCAAGCAGCAGTTTCAACCGAGATTCCACCCGGCGAGTTCATCATCGGGCAGTGGCTCGTCAAACCGTGCGTCCATCGCAATCTTGCCTTTGAGCGCGCCAAACTGCCGCCGCCCCACCGGGTTGACCGGTACGAGCCGCACCGCAGGCACATTACCCCGCGCGATCACCACATCGCCACCCGCCAGCGCGTCTGCAATCAGGCGGGAAAGGTTTGTCTTGGCATCGTGAACCGAAAACTGGGCCATAACTGCCTCCTTGGCTAACTATATAGCTAAGGCAGGGCTATCGGGCAAGACTTACCCCAACCCTCACCCATTCAGCGCATTGCCATTCAGCGCATTAATCGCCGCTTCCACCCGCGCCTCGATCTCCTCGCGCGGCAACCCCGCCGGGATTTCCTCGGCGAAGCGGTAGCGGATGGTGCCCGGGCGTTTCCATGTGCGCTGGTACAGCGGCCCGCTGTCCACTGCCACCGGGATCACCGGCAGGCGCAGCAGTTTGTAGATGCCCGCAAAGCCTGCCTGCAACTGGCCCGGCGTGCCGTGCGGGGTGCGGGTGCCTTCGGGGAAGATGATCAGTGGGCGGTCTTCGGCGATCAGGCGGCGCGCTTCGGACAGCATCGTGCGCAGCGCCTTGGCCCCGGCCTCGCGCTCCACGCCGATCAGGCCGAAGTTGCGCGCCGCAGGGCCCCAGCCGGGGATGCGCAGCAGTTCGGCCTTGGCGAAGACCACCGGCAGGCGGAACAGCCAGGGCATATCAATCGCCTCGAAGAACGATTCATGGCGGATGGCATAGAGCACGCCGGGTTTGAACACCGGGTTTTCCAGCTCCACCCGGATGCCCAGCAGCACGCGGCAGCACAGCCGGTGCCACCCGCACCACCCGCGCACGAACATGCGGAACGATGGCTTGTGGACATACATGGTCAGCAACGAACCGGTGACGAACATCACCGATCCAATGTAGAACACCGCATAGAACGCCAAGGAGCGCGGGACGGACAGCACCTTGCGCAGGCTCACCAGCCGATCATCCATGCCACGGTGCGCGCCACCAACTTGTTGTATTCGATGAACAGGATGCGAAGGCTTGGCGTTGATGGCACGGCGTCCTTTATGATGATCAGGCTGTCCGGCGCTTCGGCCTCAAGGTCCAGCGCGGCGCGGCGCATGTGCCAGTCGGTCGTCACCAGCCGGATTGATCGCAGCTTGTTTTCCCTGATCCAGCGCATCGTTTCAATCGCATTGCTGCGTGTATCGACCGCGTCGTAGCCCAGCGTGACGCAGCAGGCCATCAGCCGCTCTGGCACTTCATACTCCACCGCAAATTCACGCGGGCGCACTTCGCGGTCAACGCCTGAAACCAGCAGGCGCCGCGCGCGGCCTTTCTCGACCACGTTCAGCGCATGGGGAATGCGCCCTCCGCCGCCCGTCAGCGCCACCACGCCATCGGTGCGCACAGGCTCCACCACCGGCTGCGGCAGGAACGTGGCGAACCAGACAAAGCCCAGCGCCCAGACGATCAGCAACAGCGACAGCAACCGCCGGAAGATGCCCCGCTTCGTCACAGCATACCCTTCAGCGCGTTGAGCACCGACAGTCGCGCAGTCAACACCGCCAGCAGCACACCCGCCACCGGGATGCAGCAGATCAGCAGCCAGTCGGTATAGCCAAGGCTGCCCGCCGTCATCATGCCCGATCCCAGCGCGGCAAACTGGCGGCCCAGCAGTCCGATGGTCACCACGCCCAGCAGCAGCCCGCCAATGCCGCCCGCCGCCGCGTCCACCGCCATCGACCGCTGGAAGATCCGTGCGATCTGCGCATCGGTGCCACCCAGCATGTGGACGATCTCGATGGTATTGCGGTGGTTGCTCAATGCGTTGCGCGATGCCAGCAGCACGGTTGCAACCGTGGCGAAGGCCAGCAGCGCGATCAACCCGCCCGCCAGCAATTGCAGCGCGCCAATCGCTTCGAACACGGGGGCCAGCCAGCTCGCCTGCGCGTCCACCCGCGCATCGGGCGCGCGGGCGGCGATTTGCTGGCGCAATGCCGCCACGGCGGCCTTGTTTGCATTGCCCGCCAGCCGCACATCAATCAGTGCGGGTATGGGCAGCGCGTTCACATCATCACCCACGGTCGTGCCCAGCCACGGCTCTACCAGCGCATCGAGTTCCTTCTGCGGCACAATGCGCACCGAAGCGACACCTGATGCGCCCTGAAGTGCCGCAAGCGCCTCCTGCGCCTGCCGGTCACGCTCTCGCGGTGAGCCATTGACGATCTGCACCGTCACCCCGCCCGCCACATCGGCGCTGGCGGCATTGGCCGTCTTGCGCAGGGCAAGGCCGCTGGCGCTTGCCACAACGGTCAGTCCGATCATGATGGCAATGACCCACGGCATCGGGCCAGACAGCTTGCCCTGCGGCAGCAGGCGCGCTTCCGCACCGCGCCGCTCGCGCAATTCCTCGCGCAGAGAACCGGTGAACATTTCGAACATGTTCATGCGCCCGCCCGCTCTGGACGGAGCGTGGAAGTCTGGCGGCGTGGCGGATAACGCAGCGCACCGGTGGGGTCGGACAGCCGCCCCTTGTCGAGCCGCATTATCAGCGATTCCGGCACCTTGCGGATCAGGTGAACATCGTGCGTGGCGACCACCACGGTCGTGCCCAGCCGGTTCAGCGCCTCGAACAGGCGAAGCAGCTTTTCGGCCATGTCGGGGTCGACGTTGCCGGTGGGCTCGTCGGCCACCAGCATGTCGGGTCGCCCGATCACCGCGCGCGCAATGGCCACGCGCTGCTGCTCTCCACCCGATAGCGATGCCGGACGCGCATGGCTGCGGTCACCCAGTTCCACCCATTCGAGCATGTCGGTCACGGGTTTGATAATGTCACTCTCGGGCACGCCCGCCACCCGCAGGGGCAGGGCCACATTGTCAAAAGCGGACAGGTGCGGCACCAGCCGGAAGTCCTGAAACACCACGCCAAGGCGGCGGCGGAAGCCGGGCAGGCGGTCACGCGGCAATGTAATCGCATCGGTGCCGAACATGCGGATCAGCCCGCGCGAGGGGCGCTGCGCCAGATAGAGCAGCTTCAACATCGATGTCTTGCCCGCGCCCGAAGCGCCGGTCAGAAAGTAAAAACGCCCGGAATACAAAGTGAAGCTGATGTCGGTCAGCACTTCCTTTTCAGTGCCATAGCGCAGGCCCACGTTGTCAAAATGGACAATCTCCGCGTCTTCGTGCTGGCTCATGAGAAGGGGACAGTACCTGTTTGTTAGGCGCAGATTGTTACGCACAAACGGCTATAGGCGGCAATCCATGTGGAAAAAAGGCCATGAAAGCGTTTCTTGCCACGTGAAGCTATTGTTTCGACAGGCGTGACCATGCTTAACCCACAGCCATGATTATCGCGTGCCCCGCCTGCTCGACGCGCTACGTCGTTCCCGACAGTGCCATCGGTGTGGACGGTCGGACCGTGCGCTGCGCCAAATGCCGCCATTCGTGGTTCCAGAACGGCCCTGAACTGCCGGAGCGGGATGCCTTGGAAGCGGTGGCCGAAGTGCCTGCTGCTGCGCCTGAGGCCGAAGCGCCCGCTTCGTCTCCAACGCCCGAGCCGGTTCAGGCCGAACCCACCATTCCGCCGCCGTTGCCCGAAGCTGCGCGCCGCGCTCCGCCTCAGGTCTATTCCGACGATGATCACTCGCCCTTCGATCACCAGCCCCCGTTCCGCCCGCGCCGCAATCCGGCAAAGCTGTGGACCATCGCGGCGGTGGCCTTCGCGCTGACCGTCGCGGCGTTGGCAGGGGTGGTGTGGCAGTTCGGTATGCCCAAGTGGCTCCCCGGTGCGGTGCAGACGTTTGGCGCGGACCGGCCCGACCTCGTCCTGTCGTTCCCGCCCGAAAAGCAGGACCGCCGCCAGCTGCCCAACGGCACCGAATATTTCGGCGCAAGCGGCACGGTGACCAACAACGGCCGCGACGTGCGCGCCATCCCCGAAATCCTGATCGTGCTGCGCGATGCGGGCGACAAGGTGGTGAAAACCTGGGAAGTCCCGCCCCCGCAGGAAGAGCTTGCTCCGGGTGAAAGCGTGACGATCAACGCCGCCGTCACCGATGTGCCCAAGTCTGCGAAGGTCGCCGAAATCGGCTGGAAACCGGATTGATTTGAAAAAAGTCCTGAACGTTGTTGCGCGCACCAAATTGCTTTGCTAGGGGCGCGCTCCTACCCCACCACGGGGCGCTGGCCGCAGGCCTTGCACCCCGTCTGATTTTGCGGTCATGGCGGAATTGGTAGACGCGCAACGTTGAGGTCGTTGTGGGCGAAAGCCCGTGGAAGTTCGAGTCTT
>NZ_NCII01000011.1 GCF_002256775.1 Novosphingobium sp. 17-62-19
ACTTCAGCGTTCATTTTACCACCGTTGTTCGAAGCGGTTGCGCAAGTAGATCGCAAGGCCGTTCATCAGGAGCAGGAAGACGAGGAGTACCACGATTGCGGCGCTGGTGCGTTCCACGAAGCCGCGGTCGATCTCGTCTGACCAAAGGAAGATCTGCACCGGCAGGACGCTGGACGGTGCGGTGAAGCCCGATGGCGGGCTGGCGACGAATGCGCGCATACCGATCATCAGCAGCGGTGCGGTTTCACCCAGCGCACGGGCCATGCCGATGATCGTGCCGGTAAGAATGCCGGGAAGGGCGAGCGGGAGGACGTGGTTGAACACGACCTGCACCTTGCTGGCACCGATGGCGAGGGCGGCATCGCGGATCGAGGGTGGCACGGCCTTGATGGCATTGCGGCCCGAGATGACGATGACCGGCATGGTCATCAGGGCCAGCGTCATGCCGCCGATCAGCGGGGCGGAGCGATAGTGCGGGAACAGGGCGAGGAACACGGCTAGGCCGAGCAGACCGAAGATGATGGAGGGGACCGCGGCCAGATTGTTGATCGAAATTTCGATCCAGTCGGTCCAGCGATTCTTCGGCGCGTATTCCTCAAGGTAGAGTGCAGACAGCACGCCGACAGGGAAGGCGAGGACGAGCGTGATGAACATCGTCAGCATCGAGCCCTTGAGCGCGCCCCAGATGCCCACCGATTGCGGGCTGGTTGCGTCAGAGCGGCTGAGGAAGCCCTTGTCGAACTGGCGCACCAGCACGCCTTCGGCCTTGAGCCGGGTCGCGAGCACTTGCTGTGCGGGGTCCCCGTCGCCGCGCATGGCGCGGGCCAGCGCGTCACTGGCGGGGAGCGAGACCTTGATCGTGCCGTTGAGCAGGCCGGGGTTCTCGATCAACTGATCGGCCACTTCACGCCATGCGCCGTTGGCCAGAATATCGTCAGCTTCGGGGCCGAGGGCCTTGCTGGCGGCATTGTCGACCACCTTTTCGAGGCCCGCCAGTTCAAGGCCACCCATCGGATCGGGCTGCGTCAGGCGTTCGGCGTCGATCTGCATGGCGCCTGCCAGCGGCACATCGAAACGCACTTCGCTGCGTTGGAAGCCTGCGATGCCAGCCGAACTCATGTTCACGAGCAGCAGGATGAGCATCAGCGCTGAGAAGGCGACGGCAAAGAAGCCTAGCCAACGGAAGCGGCGGTCAGCCTTCTTGCGACTGGCGAGGCCGCGTTCCATCATTGCGCGGCGACGCGCCTGTGTTTCTTCGAAGGAAGGGGTGGCGGAGGTCATCTGGGCGGCCTCAGTCATAAGCTTCGCGGTAACGCTTGACCACGCGCAGGGCGATGAAGTTCAGCGTCACATGCTTTCAAACGGGTTGGCAGTGAGATTGGCCGAGGCACCAGCGGCCATGACCACGATCATCGTTTCACCAATCGCGCGGCTGATGGCCAGCATGACGCCTGCGACGATGCCGGGCAGGGCGGCGGGGACCAGCACCTTGCTGATGGTTTCAGACGTTGTCGCGCCCATTGCAAGGCTGCCATCACGCAGCGATTGTGGGACCGCGGCAATGGAATCATCGGCCATCGAGGAGACGAACGGGATGATCATGATGCCCATGACAAGGCCTGCGGCAATCGCGCTTTCGGTGGAAGCGCTGGAAATGCCTATGGCGTGGGCGGCATCGCGCACCATCGGAGCGACGGTCAACGCGGCGAAATAGCCGTAGACGACGGTGGGAACGCCCGCGAGGATTTCGAGCAGCGGCTTCATCACCTTGCGCACGTTGTTGCTGGCGTATTGGGTGAGGAAAATGGCGCTCATCAAGCCGAGCGGGATGGCGACGATCATGGCGATGATCGCGCCGATATAGATGGTGCCCCAGAACAGCGGGATTGCGCCATAATCCTTGCCGTCGGGCGTGCCCGAACTCATCGGATCGGGCGACCAGTGGGTGCCGAACAGGAAATCGATGGGCGAGACCATGCCGAAGAAGCGGACGGTTTCGAACACAAGGCTGGCGATGATGCCGATAGTGGTGAGGATGGCGACCAGCGAGGCGATCATAAGCAGCGCCATGACTGCGCGTTCCACGCGTGTGCGGGCGGTGAAATCGGGCTTGAGGCGCAGGAACGCGAAGGCTCCGCCTGCAAAAGCGACGAGGAGCGTGACGGCAAGGCCGATGGAATTGTAGAGCGTCAGCGCCGTGCGGTATGGTTCGACCAGCGCCTGCGCTTCATCGTTGAAAACGCCGAAGGCTGCGCCCGAAGCGACCGAGCGGGCCTCTGCCAGTAGGGTTTCGCGTTCGAAACCGAAGGCGGGGAGGACCGACGATGCCGGATCGGCAAGAACGTGTGCGGTGACCAGTGCAGGGCTGAGGGCGTTCCACAGGACCGCAAAGAGTACAGCGGGCACGCCGACCCACAGCGCGACATACCAGCCGTGGAAATTGGGCAAGGAATGCAGGCGGACACCCGGCGCAGCCTTGCGGAAGGCCCAGGCGCGCGAACGTGCCGCCAGCCAGCCCAAAAGGCTCAGCCCGAAGGCGAGCAGAAGCAGAATGGCTGGCGACATAACCCCCGTTATTCCCTTTAACTTACTTCAATTGCGAACCATCAAGAACCGGCAGGTCGTTAACAGCCTTGGCGCTTCCTGCAAGCACGTCATCAGGCGCAACCACCATTCCGAGCTTGGCAAGAGTGCCACCCTTGCCCCAAAGCTTTGACCATTCAGTGACAAATGCCTGCAATCCGGGAATTGCTTTCAGATGGGCTTTTTTCACGTAGATGTAGAGCGGGCGTGCACCGGGATAGCTGAAGTCCGAGATCGTGGCATAAGTCGGCTCGATCCCCTTCATCGTCAGGCCCTTGATGCGACCCTTGTTCTCTTCCAGATAGGAGAAGCCAAACACTCCGATGGCCTTGGGATTGGCTTCGATCTTCTGGACAATCAGGTTGTCATTCTCGCCCGCGTCGACATAGGCACCGTCATCGCGCACTTCGGTACAGATCTTTTCGTGGGCAGACTTGTCGCTGTCCTTCAGCGCTTGCATCTCGGCGTTTTCGTCGCAGCCCTTGGCAAGGATCAGTTCTTTGAGCGCATCACGCGTACCCGAAGTGGACGGCGGACCATAAACAAGGATGGCTTCGGCCGGGAGTGACGGATTGACGTCTTTCCAGGTCTTGTAGGTCTGCGGCTTGCCATAGGGGTTCTTGGCGAGCGCCTTGTAAACATCCTCGGTCGTCAGCGCGATGCCGACACCGCCCTGCGCTTCGGCAAAGGCTACGCCATCAAGGCCGACCTGGACTTCAACAATGTCCTTCACGCCATTCGTCTGGCAGCTTTCGAACTCGGACTTCTTCATCCGGCGCGAGGCGTTGGCGATATCGGGGAACTGCGCGCCTACGCCGCCGCAGAACAGGTTCATGCCAGCGCCCGTGCCAGTCGATTCGATGATCGGTGATTTCAGCGAAGGGTCGGCCCGCGCGAGCGATTCGGCCACAGCCTTGGCAAACGGGTAGACGGTGGAAGACCCGACGGCGCGCACCTGATCGCGGGTGCCCGCATCCTGCGAACCGCACCCGGCAAGAGCGAGCGCCGAAAGCGCGGCAGCGGAAAGGGCAATGTTGCGAATCGTCGTCATGTTCATGAGCCTTCGTCCAAGTGGGCAGGCTGGCCAATGCGACGGCTACGTGACAAGTTTATGACAATGGTGATTCGGCGGCAACGTTCTGTGGTGCTGCCAGTGGAATGCGCACTGTCACGGTGGTGCCAATCCCTTGCGTGCTGGCGATATCGAGCTTGCCGCGATGCCGTTCGACAATATGCTTCACGATAGCGAGGCCTAGGCCTGTGCCGCCTGCTGCCCGGCTGCGGCCGGGGTCGGTGCGATAGAACCGGCGGGTAAGATACGGCAAGTGATCGGGGTGAATGCCTTCACCCTTGTCGGCCACCACCAATTCAGCCTCGCCGCCGTGGACGGTGATTTTCACCGTTACCGGCTGCACCGGATCACCATATTTGAAGGCGTTATCGATGAGGTTGCGGACAAGCTGGTCGAGTTGCTGACGGTCCCCCATGACAATCGCCTGCGTGGTGTCGATGGCGAGGCGCTGTTCACCCATCGTCATGGCGGTTTCGCTGGCAATAGTACCGACCATCTGGCCAAGATCGATGCGGTCACGCGGAAGCTCGTGCTTTTCAGCCTCGATGCGCGAGAGTGACATCAGGTCTTCGACCAGACTTTGCAGACGGCGTGATTCGCGCAGGACGGTAGCGTGGAACCGGGCAGCTGTGGCCTCGTCCACCTTGGCGTCAGGGTCGGCCAGTGTTTCGATATAGCCGATGATTGATGAAAGAGGGGTGCGCAGTTCGTGGCTGGCATTGGCCACGAAATCGGTGTGGGCGCGGCTGATGTCAGCCTCGGCAGTGCGATTGACCATCTCGATTAGCGAGAACCGTTCGTCGATGGGAACGCGGCTGACCTGCCAGATGCTGCGCGCGCCAGTGAGGCCACGCACCAGCGCACGGCCCTGCGGCTTTTGCAGCAGCCCGATAGCTTCGGGATGACGCAGCGCCACGCGTGCGTCCTGCCCGATGATGTGCGCGCCCAGTTCCTCGCGTGCGGCAGCGTTGGCTGCGGCAATGCGTTGCCCATCGAGCATCAGGACGGGCAGGCCGAAGGGTTCGACCAGTTCGATCATGGCTTGGCGAGAAACGCTGCCATCGTCGCGGTCGATGGTTTGAACTGTGGGTTCAGGCCGCGCCAGCCAAAGCGTTGCGAGCCAGACGAGCAGGATCGCCAGCGACATCCAGAAGCCCGAACCGCCCAGATACATGACTATTGCAGCGCAAAGCGCCACGATGATGCTGGGAATTGGCAACGACAAGCCCTTCATCGAATCACGCCGTATGGATTGCCTGTGCCTGCGAATCGCCGAACGGTGTTTCGGCGTTGTTGCACTGCGAATAGGCGAGGGGTGATGGGGCGCGCAAGCAGCCTGCGGCCTGTGTCACAATTGATCCGTCTTTTGACGCATTCGCCCAGATGGTAGGGCTAGTTCACTAACGCGTTGAAGATCATGGCAAAACTTGCCCCGCTGGCAAGGCTGGCCGCATGGCCGGTCAGCGTGGTACCGGAAAATGAAATGCCGATCGGGTCAGCCTCATCGATGCCGGTGGCATTGTCGTCCTCAACCGTCGTGGCTGCGGCGCAAGTGGTGCCAGACCGGGCGGTGCCCGCCAGATAGGTGAGCGACGAGGGCAGCGTGTCGGTTACGTAAACGTCATTGGCTGCCAACGTTCCGGGGTTGGTGACAAGGATACAGTATCGCACGGTCGCGCCCGGCAGCGCCTTTGGCCCGGTACTGCTTATCCCGTCTGACAGGATCGTCGATGTCTTGCTGACCACCAATGGCAGTATTCGGGTGTTGGTATATGTACAGACAATCGCCGTTTCGCCATTCCCGATGGTCAGCCCGTCTGCCAGATTGGTGTCAGCCGCGCCGGTGCAAGCCACCGCACCATTGTAGCGGCCTGTATTCGTGCCCGCCATGATCTCGGCAAGTGTTAGCGTCTCGCCAATCACCACGGGGGTGGGCGATCCATCGGTATCTAGCTGGTTCGCCGTGCCAGCGTCTGAGACCAGCGTATCAATGACGGTAGCGCTGCGCGAAAGCGTGACGTTTGCATCATCCCCGACCACAGCGTTTGCCCACTGCTTGCGCAGGGTAACGCGAGAGTCATTGTCGACGATGGTGTACGTTCCGGCCGTTTGCGTTGTGCCGCCGCAGATGGTGGTGTGGCCACGCGTGTAACCGGTGCCTGTGGAGAGCGAGTAGGTGATTGTCTCGTTGCTCTCGATCGCGTTGTCATCGACAATCGTGATGCCGAGCGGGATCGCGGTATTGTTGTACGTTCCAGCCGGGACCGTGACGGTGAAGGTCGATCCGCCGCCGGGCGTTGTATAGTCGGTGCCGCGCGTGGCCGTGCCGCCGGTGATGGTCATGGTGACACTGATGGCACTGGTCGCGCGCCCGGTGACCAGCAGCGTTGCAATGTTGGACGAAGGCACGGATTCGCTGCCCGAGCTGCTTCCGATGGAAAGCTGGATGAACGGACGAAGAGTCAGCTGGATCGCGTCGAGAAAGTTGCCGAACGAACCCGGATCGGTGGTGTTGAACTGCACCCGCTGCATACCGGTGGAACCGGTATAGGTTGCCGTGCCGGTGTTGACATTCCACCGCAGGTTGTTGGTTCGCGAGCTTTGTGTAGCCAGAGTTTGGATCACACCGCCGCTGCCGTTGGCCACCTGAAACCGAACCGTTTGCGTACTTGCGCCACCTTCGCGGGCACGATGGGCGAATGTCCAGCCAATCGGCTCGCCATTGACGAGGCAGATGTTCTGGAAAAATGTGCCGTTCACATTGGCGTTCATTTCGGCAAAGACATTGCCGTCATAGGCTGGAACGCCATTGAAATTGGTGTCCCACAGTTCGATTTCATCGGTCGTGGTATCCCACCCTGGTACCAGATCAATCGACATGATTTCATAATTGGGCGATCCGGGGCCAGCCGGATCGTTGGCTTCAAACGATGGGTTTTCAAGCGAGCGGAACTGCGCATGGGCAGGGCCTGATGCCGCTGCAAGGCTGCATAGGCCGAGCAGCGCCCGGCCCAGATGCTTCGGAAACCTTGTGCCGATATGCACCCATCTACTCCAGTTGCGGCCTCCGATCACTGCCGCAGCCCCAGAAAGCCGAGACTGTTGCTGTCAAACTTCATGCGCATGGCAACAAACAGGCCCGCGGTCGTCTGCCGCGCCGCGATGAAATCGGGATCGCGATAGCCCGTCAGGTTGTAGCCCACGGTGATAAGCGTATCCTTGACGAGGCTCACGCCGATCTGCGGGCCGATTGCAAAGTGCGTAGTGCCCGAAGTCAGATCGTGACGCACGGTGACAACTGCGCCAATTTCGACCGATTTGCCGAGTCCGATGCGACCATCAAGACCACTGATCAGCGACGTGCCTTCAAGGTCATAGCCTTCAAAGGCATCGAAGGTGTGCCGCACCGCGGTGAACAGGCCGATTTCGGTGCGCTGCGCGTCTTCGCTGCGGGGCGACCAGTTGAACGAGGCACTGGCCATCATGCGCGTGGATTTGGCATCGGTGCCGCCGAGCAGTGCGGTGCGCGAGCCGATAGCGGTGCCGTTTTGAATTTCGTCACTGCGCAGTTCCAGCTTTGACAGGATCGCGAGCGCGCTGTCCGCCGGGCGGTGGGCGAGCGAGAGTGCGGCGTCGAAAATCTGGCTGCGCTGGCCGTTCTGGTCCTGTGCGCGGGTCATGGTGAAGCCTGCGCCTGCCATGCTGCCTTCGCCAAGCTGGCGGATTGCACCGAGCACGACGCCCTTGCGGTCGGTCAACTGGCCATTGCGCATTTCGCCACGGCCCGTCACGCTCCAGCGGTCCCGCCGCCAGGTTGCGCCAAAGGTTATGGCGGTGAAGTCTTCGGCAATCGTCCCGGCATCGCCGAGGTTGCCGCCGCTCGAAGCAGGTTGGTCGATGTTGATGATCCGGCTCGCGTCGATCCCGGCAAGCGTGGTTGAATGGTCAACCGTGGCATCGATGGTGAGCGAGGGTGTGATCGGCAGCGACTGGGTGAGGCCGAACGCGGCGAAGCTGCGCTTGCCATATTCGCTGAGCGTTTGTTGGCCAAGCGAGGTCACTGCGCGCGCGCCGTCCCACGGGCCGACCTCGAACCCTGCCTGCACGGTATCGGCAGAGACAGCCTTGCCGCTGGCACGCTCGTAGGTGCCGAGAAGCTTGATCGAAGGCGTGAAGGCATAGGCTGCGCCAACGCGATAGCGAGAGGGCAGGTCGATGCTCTCAGCCGCGCCAAGTGCAACACTGGCTGCGCCGTTGATCTCAAGGCGGTTGTCGAGAAAATGCCTGGTTGCGCCAGCCTCGACCGTGGTGGTGCGGGCGGTGCGGCCATCGGCCAGACGGTCGTCGAACATCGCAAGCCCAAGGCGGCCTTCGGTATCGCGGCTGCGCCACACGCTGTTGATCTCGGCGGCCTTGCGCTGGGCTGCATCGGTGAGGCTGTCATCGAACCACGTGCTGGCGGTGATGGCGAAAGCTTCGCTCAACCGGTAACGGCCATCCACGCCAACCTTGCGGCGGCCACGTTCGGCATTGTTGAGCTGGCCAAGGCCAAAGCGGCTGCCGGCAGAGCGGATGTAGGCGAGGGCGTCAAGCGCGCCATCATGATGCTCGATTTCGGCGATCCATGCGTTGTCATGCGCACCGGCGAGGCGGCTGATTGCGGCTTCTGCGCGCAGTTCGGTGCCTTGGCCCAGCGCAGCCTTCACATCGATGGCGGCAAGGTCAGACCGGGCACCGTTGTTTGCGCCGGTATCGGTGATGGCGGTTGCGCCGATGCGCAGCGCGCCGCCCAGCGTAGTCACGTCAGCACGCAGGCCTGCGTTGATCTCGCCGCCGGTTGCCTGCTCGATCTCATAGTCCACGATGATGAAGCGCGGGTTGAGGTTTTCGTCGCGGCTCAGTACCGGGGCCCGGAAGATTATCGTGCCGGTCAGCAGGTCGATGTCGTAGTCGATGAAACGCTGGAGCGTCTTGGTATCGACGATGACTTCGGACCGGAAGCGGTCGCGCACCTGCAGCGTCACGATCTCGCTATTGGCGATGATGCGACGGCTGGTGAGGCGATAAGGGCCGGAAATGCCGCCGCCCTGGATCTCGTCACGGCGGTGCGTGTCGCCCGTGCGGGCGGCAAAGCCCTGTACGTGCAGCGCGCCGAAAGCGCCCTCAGCCGCAGCGCCGGTAACGGTGCGTTGATAGCGGGCCAGAACGGTTTGGTCGAACGCCGTCACGAAATCACCGTAGATTGCGTAAAACGCGCGTGCTTCGAGCCGGATGTACAGCTTTTCGCGGCTGGCGGCGTCGAAGCGGCGGCTCGAACCATCTGCGAACACGGTGTAGTAAGCTTTTGGATCGATCGCGCCGAGCAATCGCTGCTGGTCCTTCTGCTTGGCGCTGTCGTAGCTGGCGGTCAGCAGGAATTTGCCCAGCACGCGGCCCTTGGCATAGAAAGCTACGCGAGCATTATTGCCCAGATCGCTGTCAAAGCGGCCATCACGCTGCATCTGCTTGGCGATGGAGCTTTTGCCGCTGGCGGCTTCTGCGAGGCCGACCAGCGTCCATTTCTGGTCGCCCGGCGCAATCCAGCTTTCCAGCGTCTGGCGGCGGGTGATGGTCTGGTCCTTGAACAGGAACTCGGCGCGCAAGGGACCACTGACCATGGTCGGGGCCAGTTCAACATAGGCAATGCCATCATCACCCTTGACCACAAAGGTCGGTGCGGCGCGGTCCAACCCGGACAGCGTGCGCGATTGCATGGCGTCGATGGCCAGCGCGCTTTCATAGGGCTGGTTGAGCGTGAATTCGCCCGTGATCCCGGCATGGACCGGACGGCCATTGCGGTCGGTCACGCGGATCGCCAGCATCGGACGGGTCGTTCCATCGGCGACAAGCTGCGATTTTTCGCGGATCAGTTCCACACGGGCGGGAACCTGCACGAAATGGACGTCGCGCTTGAGTTGTGCGGTTTCCTTGCCATCGGCGCTGCGGACGGTGGCAGACAGCGTCGAGGCCTCCCCATCAAGCGGGACGCCGCGCCAGACGCTGACGGCGTAGCCCTGCGGTGCAGCGCTTGCGCCATCGAACGCGATCGGATCGACGGGCTTGCCGTTGATCTTCAGGTCAACCGTCTCACCCTTGCGGTGGCGGATGGCAATGCGGATTGCGGGCGAGCGCGGGTTGTGGTCCGCCGTGGGGAACAGAAAATCGGTGGGGCCATCGCCCATTGCCAGCCAGTTGGTTTCAGCGCCCGCCGCCTTGCGGTCTTCCAATTCGGCTTCGCGCACCGCTACGGGCTTTTCAGCCTCAGCCTGCTCAGTCTTTTCTGCGTCGGCCTTTGCGGGAATTGGCGCTGCCAAGGCAACTTCGCGCAGCACTGCGCTGAAATCTGCCACGGCAAGCGTCCCACCCTGGCCGGTCACGAAGCGCGAGGTCGTGTTCCCGGCGCTGCGCGTGGAATTGGCGCAGTCGATGAAGCGGCCACCTTCGGGCAGGGTCTGCTCGGCTACCTGAACCACGTGGGTTCCGGGCACCAGACCTTCGAAGTGATAGCGGCCATCGATATCGGTGATAGCAAAGCTGCCATCTTCCAGCATTACCCGCACGCCCGGAATTCCGACGCGGCTTTCGCGCACGTTGCACTCGCCAGCAGTCACCCGGCCAATCAGAGTCATCCGGCTGGCCAGAACCTCGTCCTCGATCCGCACGCGTGCCTGCGCCGTGCTGGTCTGGCCGCGTTCGTCGGAAAGCTGCACGATGTTGGTCGCTTCTCCAGCCGGGGCGTCGGGGCGGGCCGTCATGGCGTAAGTGATTTTTGCGGTTTCACCAGCGGCGATCCGGCCAAGCGCAATCGTCATCAACCGACCATCATCGGCAAACTGGACGGCAGCTTCGGCGCTCTGGCCGTTGACGCGGACAGACTTCGGCACAAAACGCAGCCAGCGCGAAGGTGTGTCCTTCAGCGAGACGTTGAACAGTGCGCGCTTGGCGTTGGGATTGCTGGCAAGCACCGTGAAGATCACCGGATCACCCGGATTGATGACTTCGCGCGAGGCTACCTTGGTGACCGAAGCCGCGACGCTGGGCGAATCCATCGGAATATCGACACGCACGGGATTGGGAGAATCCAGCGTCACCACGCCGCCGAACGAGGCATCGCTCAATTCAACAAGATCGCCTTCGGGGCGCACAATTGCCCGCAGATTTTCCAGCGGCACTGTAGAGGGCACGACAAAGCCACCGGGCGGAACCACGCGCAGGCGATAGCGGCCCAAGGCAGCCAGCGGGAAGCGGTATTCGCCCACCGGCATGGGATGCACAGTGCCCGAAGCGTCGGTCACGGCTTGCCCTGTCACCACGGTTGAGGGCCACCCCGTAAAGCCATCGTCGGCAAAAACCTGGGCGGGCTGGCCGGTTGCGTCATCGATCAGGGTGATCGTCACGCCATCAATGGGCGTGCCGTCGGCACTGTCAAAGACGAGGCCATAAGGGTCGGCCAGCACCTGAACGCTGCTTACCGGCTGGGTTCCCAACGGGATGGTGCTGTCAGCGATCTCGACCGTGATGGAATCACCGTCGTGGACGCTCAACTGGCAATCGCGCCTGGTCGGGCTTGGGGGAATGGCGGTAGTTGCAATTGCTGCAAGGAATTCACCGGTGTTCGCCCCGGTCTCGGCAATCGTCATCAGTTCTTCGTCGCCTGACGATGTCACTGTCTTGATCTGCAGATGGTCGATTTCCGTGGCCGAACGATTGGCCGACGGCGCCGTGATCCGCACGTAGAGCAGTTCGCCAATGCGGAAGCTGTCGGAAGGCTGGAGCGAGCCGCTGAGCGTGATGGCTGCGCGGTTGCCCGACAGCATCATGCTACCTTCACCGCACGTAGGCGTGGCCAGCGTGATCGTGCTTGATCCGTCCGGCACATAGCGCAGCGTCTGCAATTGGGCGATGGCCACTTCGACCGGGAACGACACGGTGTTGGACGTGGCCGTCACGGCCTGGCCGCGATCCGTCCAGTTCGCGGTTGCGGTGTTGGTGATCGTCTCCTGCGCGGTGGTGGCGCAAGGGGCAGTCAGCAAGATCGCGGCCAGCAAGTCCGAAAGCCAGTGTCTGAAGGTGGAAGGTCTGAAGGAGAACATGGTGCAGGGAGGTGCCGGTCCCACCACGCGGGCGGGACCGGCAATCTCGTCAGTTGATCGTCGCGTGGAACAGGACGGTCTTGGTCGCACCGCCCGAAAGCGTCGCGATCGTGCCGGAAACCGTGCCGCCGGTTTCGCTGCCGGCGGTGGCCCCGTCAGCAAGGCAAACGCCGCTCCCATCAACGGTGCCGTCAACCTTCACCCCGAACGACCCGTCGTAGGTGACGGTGGTCGGCAGAGGGTCGTTTACGGTGATTGCAGCAGCATCAGATGCACCGCTCGCGTTGGAAACCGCGATGCAATATTCGACCGTTGCACCGGGGATCATCTTGGGATTGGTGGCGCCGTTGACCGGGTCCGAAACGATGCGGCTGGTCTTGGCGACGGTCAGCGTGGCCGTGGCAACCGTGTAGTCATCGCGAGCGGAGTGAGCGGCATCGCGCTCGCCGTCGTCGGTGCCTGCGGTAACGTCTGCAAACACGGTGTCCATACCAGCGGTGTTGCCACCTGTGGTCTGGACCAAAGCCGCACCCTGCGAGGCGGCAGTTCCGGCTTCACGTCCTGTTGCAAGCAGGGCAACGCCTGCGACCGAAGCATTGGCCAGGCCAAGCGGAATGTCGCTTACCACAAACACGCGGCGGGTTGCATCGGCGGCCACTTCGTCAAGGAAGGTGACCAGCGTGTCCGAACCGGAGTCAAACGTGTTGTCGCCGTTGTCGAGGTAGATCCGCACGTTGGTTGCCGTGAAGCTGTCCGTCCCGCCATGCGCAGCGGTGCCACCGCTCTGCTGCAGGGCGTCCAGTGCGAAGTCGAGTGGCGCGTTCGAGTTGTTGGTCACGGTAAAGGTCGTAACCTGCGAGGTGGAACCCGGTGTCACGATCGTGGTGGCAGTGCCAACTTCAGCCACGGTCAGGTTGATCTTGCGGTCAACCGTCAGCGTGTCGCTGGCCGTCTCGTCATTCTGGTCGATGCCACCAACCTGATAGCTGATGGTGGCGGTGTTGGTGATCAAGTCGCCTGCAGTGGTGCCGGCGGCGTGCGCGTTTGTTGCGCCGAACGCGAACAGCGCAAGCGCACTGGTCGCGCCCAGCATCTTGCTGGTGCTTTTCATGGTAACGATCCCTGTTCAAAACTGCCTGCTCAAATCACCGCCAGCAGGCCGGGCGGTCTTTCGCAGAGCTTTCAGCGAACGATGGCGTGATACTCGACCGTGCCGCTCCCCCCCGGAGCGATGACTGGCACGGTCCAGCGGATATGGGTGATGTCGTCGGCCAAGGCCGGGCGCGCCGCACCGCTGGCATCCTTGACGGTAAGCGTAGCCAACGAACCGTAAGCCTTGCCGCCATCGACCGAGACTTGCAGGCTTGCTGCACTGTCATCGGCCACGCGCACGGCCTTGGGCACCGGGTTGGTCACAACGAAATTGTCGGCTGGCTTGCTGCCCTTGTTGGCGTATTTCGTTGAGAACAGCAGCCTGTCGCCGGGGACCACCACTTGTGGGTCTTCCAGCACGATCTTCGTGCCGCCATTGGCCGTGACGCTCTTTTCGAGCTTCACATCGCCTTCGAGCGCGACGCTTGGAGTTTGCTGTTGCGCCATCGCCGGCGATACCGCCAGGGCGAGGGCCATGAATGCTGTGCTGAGCCTGATCATGTTCTTGTCCCGATTTCTGTGCAGGTGCTGCGGATCAATTGATCGTGGTCTGGAAAGTGACCGCGCTGCTGGCCCCGCCCGCAAGCGTGCCAATGGTCACATCGATGCCGGAAGAGGAGGCAACGCCCGCATCGCTGTCTGCTGCGTCAGTCAGCGCAGTGCCGCCCAGCGTGGCCGAGTTGGCAATGTAAGTCGTGCCCGCAGGAATGGCGTCGGTGATGTGCAGGTCATTGACGGAGCCAGTGCCGGTTGCCGTGGCTGCAATGGTGAATGTCACCACCGCGCCCGGAACCGGCTTGGTCCCGCCAAACGGATCGGCCACAGTGTAGGACTTCACCAGTGCCACGCTGGCCGAACTGGCAATCAGCGAGCCGAGCGCATTGGCATTGGCTGTGGTTGCGCCGACCACGGCATCGCCGCCGCCCTGGCCTTGCCCCGCAAAGCTGGTGCCGGGTGCGCCAGCGCCGGTCAGTGCCTGCGCAGTCACGCGGACTTGCCCCGCAGCGCCATCCGCCGTGCCCGAAGGCTGCGATACGACTACGAAGATGCGCGTGTTGGCATCGGCGGCAAGTTCTGCCGTCGATCCGCCATTGGTGATGACCGTGTCCACGCCCGGTTCATACGTGCCGTTGTTGTTGGCATCGATCGCGATGGACTGGATTTCGGCGTCAAACCCATTGCCGGTGACAGCAGGCGATACCGTGATCGAGAATGCCTCTGCACCATTCCCGGTGTTGTCGAGCCGGTAGGTGAGCACTGCCGTGCTGCTAACCGGAACTGCGCCGGAATCGAGCGAACTGACTGCGACATCAAGCAGTTCATCCACGCGGATCGAAACGGTGTTCGAAGTAACCGTGGTGGTGGCGCTGCCGCTGCCATAGCTGGCAGATGCGGTATTCTGGATCAATGTTCCAGCGGTGACCCCGGCAGCTTGTGCGTGTGTCGCGGCAAGGGCCGACGTGGCAGCAAGCGATGCAAGGGCGAATTTTGTGCAGGCGTTTGTCATATCCGCAGCAGTAGGTCTGCGTGGTTACCAAACGCTAAAGCACTTAGTATTTCCCCTTAGTTTTGGCCGATGACAGTGGTTAACCAAAGTGAGCTAACAATTTCTTAATTACTAAAATTAAACCACGATGTCAGTTGTTTGTGAGATAACTGAAATGGAATGTCGGCTGAGATTTATCTTCGGGATTGAAGTGCGATTTTTGGGCAGGAATTTGCTCATCAACCAAGAGGCCGCCCGAATCGCGCAGGGATCGACTGGCGGTATGCGCGCAGAACAACGCTGCGCGGACAATAGGCCAAGCCTGTGATCTCGTGATGGATTGGCTGGTGACCCCTACGGGAATCGAACCCGTGTTTCAGCCGTGAGAGGGCCGCGTCCTAACCGCTAGACGAAGGGGCCTGATGCCATTTTGCGCACTGCCTTGGCAGGTAATCTACACCGCTTGTTCCGTCCCATCAGGAGGGAGGAAAGTGGTGACCCCTACGGGAATCGAACCCGTGTTTCAGCCGTGAAAGGGCCGCGTCCTAACCGCTAGACGAAGGGGCCACTGGGCTTGCGCCGCTGGGTACGATCTTTGCGCGCCCTGCCAGCCACAATTGCCGTCCTCGCGATCCGTGGAGCAGCGTCTGCCCCATTTCGCTTTGCGCCGCGCGAAAGGCGATGGCCTTGAACGAGCGTCCATCTGCGCCTGCGGCCACCATGCGCACGTGATCGGTGCCAACCAGATCGCACTTGACCAGCCGGACCGGACCCACTGCCACACGCGGCCCCGGCCAGCCTACGCCGAACGGCCCTGCCACCTCCAGCGTCTCGACCAGTGAGGGCGTCAGCCCGCCGGGGCTGAGCGAAAGATCAAGCAGCAGTGCCTGCGATGCTCTTGCACCGACGATCTCACGCGCCAGCCGTTCGTCCAGCCAATCGGCCAGCGCGTTGACCTGCCCAGGCTCTATAGTCAGCCCACAGGCCATCGCGTGTCCGCCCCCTGCCACCAGAAGCCCTGCCTCGCGCGCGGCGATGATGGCCGCGCCAAGATCCACCCCGTTGATAGAGCGCCCCGATCCCTTGCCTTTGCCGCCATCGTCGGCATCCAGCGCGATCACCAGCGAGGGCTTGCCGGTCTTCTCCTTGATCCGACCCGCCACAATGCCGATCACGCCGGGATGCCAGCCGCGCCCGGCCACGACCATCACCGCACGGTTATGCTGCGAGGCGACCTGCGCTTCGGCGGCTTCCTGCACTTCCTGTTCAATCGCGCGGCGTTCCTCGTTCAGCTGTGATAGCTGCGCAGCAATATCGCGTGCCTCGTCCGGGTCTTCGGTGGTCAGTAGCCGCACACCCAGCGTCGCCTCGCCCACGCGGCCCCCGGCGTTGATGCGCGGCCCCAACGCAAAGCCCAGATCGCTGCAAGTCGGTGCACGGTTCAGGCGGCTCGCATCAATCAGCGCCGCAAGGCCCACATTCTCGCGCCGCGCCATGATTTTCAACCCTTGCGAAACCAGCGCCCGGTTCAGCCCTTTGAGTTGTGCAACGTCGGCAACGGTCCCCAGCGCCACCAGATCCAGCAGCGCCATCAGATCGGGAGCCTTGCGCCCCATCCGCTCGAACCACTTGCGCGCCCGCAATTCCCGCACGATCGCCACCGCCAACAGGAACGCGACGCCAACCGCTGCCAAATGCCCGTGCGATGCTGCCTCATCACATTCGTCCAGCCGGTTGGGATTGACCAGCGCGGCGGTCTGAGGAAGGTCTGACGAGCATTTGTGGTGATCGACCACGATCACATCCACACCTTCAGCAGCGGCCATCGCCAGCGCCTCGTGTGCCATCGCGCCGCAGTCCACCGTGACAATCAGTTGCGATCCATCGCGCGCCAAACGCACCAGCGCTTCGCCGGATGGGCCATAGCCTTCAAGCAGGCGATCTGGAATGTAATGCCCCGCGCTCACACCCACTGACCGCAGCAGCCGCACCAGCAGCGCCGCGCTGGTCGCGCCGTCCACGTCATAGTCGCCATAGATGGTGATGCGCTCGGCATTTTCTATGGCATCGCAAAGCCGCGCAGCAGCAGTGTCCATATCTCGGAAGATTGAAGGATCAGGCATGAAATCGCGCAGCGTGGGGCGGCGGTGCCGTTCCAGATCATCATGGCTTACCCCGCGTGAAAGCAGGAGTTGGGTGACAATGTCCTCGCCCGGTGCGCCGCTGCCGCTGTTGTTGAAGCCAAGGTCCATATTTCCGCCGCGCCAGCGCCAGGCTTGGCCGGAAAGAGAATGCGTTATCGCTGTTACTGGAATCATGGGGTTGCGCTATAGCATCGGGGGCTTTCCGAAAAGGGCCGCGCGAAAAGGGTAGCCTCAGTGCGTTTGCGCACGCGCAATGACATGTCACCGGGGCATAAGGTTTCATCATTCCGCACCAGACCCGTTCGCGTCTGGCGTCGTTGAGGAGGATGGTGTCATGCGCAAGTTCACGGTTCAAATGGCGGTGAGTGGTTTGGCCCTGTGCGGCCTTGGTGCGGGCGTGTTCGCGCAGCAGGCAGCAGGGCCGATCGCCCGCTACGAAATGCGGGCTGAAACCATGTCCGGGCTTGGCGGAATGGGCGGCGGCGGCGGTATGGGCGCGGCTATGGCCATGGCGTTCGGTGGCGCTCCCAAAGCGCAGCATATGCTCTGGCTCGATCTCGGCTCCAGCCGAGCTGCTGCCGATGGCAAGCCAAAGGCCGAACATTTCATGCCTGCGGGGGCAAAGCTCGGAAAATCGGTGCTTTTGCGCTCGCCCGAACCTTCAAAACCTGCACCACGAGAGCGGACAGAGCCACAGGAGAAGGATTTTCAGCGACCGAAGGGCCGTATGCTGATCTTCTGGGGTTGCGGTGAACACGCGCCCAAAGGGCAGCCGGTCGTGATCGATTTCAGCAAGCTTGCGGCAGGGCAGGTGCCGCCGGGCCTGTTCACCACAACCGTGCCGATGGATCGCTGGGTCTCGCCATCGTCGAGCAAAACATATGGCTACTGGCCGGGCGACGATGGCAAATCTGCAAAACCGGATTCAGCGCTGCCGGGCACGCATCGGGTCGCAGGAAACTATTCCCCCGAAATGGCTTTTACGCTGGCGAAGGATTTCATGGCGCCGCTCAATGCCTCGAACACGCTGCAACCTGGCGGGGCAACGCTGCTGCGCTGGGGGGCGGTGCCCGATGCTACCGGCTATTACGCGATGATTATCGGCGGAAAACAATCGGGCAGGGGTGGGGACATGGCAGACATGGTCTGGTGGTCGTCCAGTGCCAGTCGCCAATTCGGCGGAGGCCTGCAGGACTGGATGGCACCTGCCACGGTGGCAAAGCTGGTGACCGACAAAACCGTGCTTTCCCCGCAGACCACTACTTGCACCGTGCCCGCCGAGGTCAAGGCCGCAGCCCCCGATTTCATGTTCGGCACGCTTCACGCCTATGGGCCGGAGGAATCCTTCGCCTATCCGCCGCGTCCCGCCGATCCGAAAGTGAAGTGGGTGCCTGAATGGACCGCACGTATCCGCCACCGCTCGACCACGGGCTTCCTTGTAGGTATGGACGGGTTTGGTGCAGGTGCAGCGGTAGATGGGGAACAGCCCAGGCCCGCTTGCAAGTCCAAGAAACGGGGTTTGGGCGGTATGTTGGGTGGAGCGATTGGCGGGGCGCTGGGCGTGCCAACAGGGGACGGTTGTTGAAGGAAGATCGCTGAAACGGCATGGCAGCGGGGCTGTTGATCATATGGCATAGTCGCACCGGCGCTGCGCGGGCTATGGCCGAGGCGGCTCGTGACGGTGCCGCCCGTGCCGCGCATTGCCGAATCCTGTCTGCCGATGAAGCCATGCCCGACGATTTGCTGTCCGCTGCTGGTTACCTGTTCTGCTGCCCGGAAAATCTCGCCGACATGACTGGCGCGATGAAGGAGTTCTTCGACCGCTGCTACTATCCGCTGCTGGGCCGGATTGAAGGGCGGCCCTATGTAACAATGATTGCTGCGGGTTCGGATGGATCAGGTGCGGAACGACAGATCGACCGGATCGTTGCAGGTTGGCGTTTGCGGCGGGTTGCCGATGGAATCATAGTATGCACCAAGTCGCAGACTCCCGAGGAAATTCTTGCACCCAAGCATGTTTCAAACACGTTGTTGCAAAGCTGTCACGATCTGGGACAAGCCATTTCCGAAGGTCTTGAACTAGGCGTATTCTAAGCGTTCACCACCTATATGGTCCATCGCGAAGCTTACTGCTGTAGGCAGACTCGACGCCAGTCTGACAAACGAGGGACTCTGGCAAACGAGGAACTTGGCAGATGTGGCAGATGGGATCGTTGTGAAAAGGGACTTACGTGGACGCCAGTGACCGGTCTGCCGACTGTGCGCCCTTTGCCGCGCTTGTCTATGACCCACCGAAACTTCCTACGCTGGCGGATATTGAGCGGGAAGTCATGCGCGGGTCGGCTTTTTCCGTATCGCATTCACCAGATGTGCTTGAAGGTTGGGCAGAAATTCTGCGTGACGGGCTGACTTTCGATCTTCGCGGCCTTGCTGGCGGGCCGCCACGTCCGTTGCCCGAAGTCAAAGCCGGTGTGGGCGCAGAGCTTGCCCGGTTTTCGGATATGGCTGCGCTCACGTTGTATCCCGGACCGCATCTTGCGGGCGCGCAAAGACTGCTGCCGGTGATTCGGGTTGCGGCCAATCTCCTAATCGATCTTGCGCGAATCGGACCGGCAAATGCGGTTGCGTGGCTCCCGGCCCGGCTTTTGATCAGGATGGACCTGTTCGAACGTGCTGTGCGCCCTTGGCTTGAGGGTGGCCCTTTTCCGGCCCCGGCCTTTGTTGCTCTCCATGCCAATAGTTCTGGTGGATTGCGAACAGAGGGGCTTAACTTTTTCATAGAGCAGGAATTTTCACTCCAATCTCAAACGGAGACTGGCATTGCCCAGTTGCCGCGCGTGGCCATCCGGCTGATTGACTGGCTGGTCGCGCATGGACCCGTAAGTATTCCTACGGAGGCAGTTCTTGCCGGAACGGGAGCAGTCTTTCTTGAGGTGCAGGACAAGGGCCTTATCCTTGCCCGGTGCGACTGAGCTTCGATCTTTCAAGAAACAAGCGGCGAAAGCTGCCCTTCGGGAGCGTAAATGTTCCCGGAAAGGCAGGCTATTCTCCGCAGCTTCAGCGCCATCATCTGGTGCCGCAACAGATACTGCATGTCGCGGCACTTACGCAGTTCGTTTCGCAACTGGGGATTGAGCGGCTGGGCATTCATGACTTCCGCCGCAACGGCCAACTCCTCCCCGCTTGCGAGCAGGTGGCCCGCCGCATTGGCCTCCCGCTCCATCGCGGCCCGCATCGCGCCTACAACGAACTCGTGATCGAGCGCGTGGGCCAGATTGAAGCTGATTGGTCACGTGATCGGCGCAAAGGGGCCGAGGCGGACTACGTGGCGCTGATGCGGTTTGATCTTTTGCAGCGAGCTTTGCGGCGGCGCTTCCTTGATCCGCGCAACTGGTCGCGGGTGCCGCTGAACACCCGCGATCCGGCGCTGGACTTCAGCCATCTTGATGAAATGGCTGATCTTTTCTGGTCGGAGACGACCTCTGCGGCGTGTGCTGCCTGAACTGCACCTAAATGCACCTAAATGCACCTAGGCGCACACAAGTTACTTCAAAAAGGGCGCGGAGTTGCCCGAAAGCGCCTCTGCAGCAGATCGATATTCCGCCTCAAGCCGATCGACCCGAACCGCGACCGATTCGACTGCCTTGACCGCGCCGATACCTTGCCCTGATCCCCAAATGTCCTTCCACGCCTTTGCCTCGGTGTTGCCGCCTGACCCAAAATTCATAGCGCTGGGATCGCTGACAGGTAGGTTGTCAGGATCCAGTCCGGCATTGACGATGGAGGAGCGCAGGTAGTTGCCGTGGACGCCGGTGAAGAGGTTGGAATAGACGATATCATCGGCGCCGCTGTCGACGATGGACTGTTTGTAGGCGGCATTGGCGTTGGCTTCCTCGGTAGCGATCCAAGCTGAACCAATGTATGCAAAGTCTGCACCAAGTGCCTGAGCTGCAAGGACAGATCGGCCATGCGCAATCGCGCCGGATAGCGCGACCAGGCCGTCAAACCACTGCCGAATTTCTTGCATCAGCGCAAAGGGCGATTGCGCGCCTGCGTGTCCACCTGCGCCCGCTGCGACCGGAATAAGGCCATCTGCGCCCTTCTCGATGGCTTTGTGGGCGAAGCGATCGTTGATCACGTCATGCAGCACGATGCCGCCCCAGTTGTGGGCTGCCTGATAGACATCTTCGCGCGCGCCGAGCGAGGTGATCAGCATGGGCACCTGCCATTTCGCGCACATCGCCATGTCTTCATCCAGACGGTTGTTGGTCTTGTGGACGATTTGGTTGACGGCGAAGGGCGCGGCGGGCCGATCCGGGTTGGCGCGGTTGTGGGCGGCCAGTTCTTCGGTGATCTGGTGAAGCCATTCGTCCAACTGGCTGATCGGGCGCGCATTAAGCGACGGGAAAGACCCGACAATCCCGGCCTTGCACTGCGCGATCACGAGTTCCGGGCAGGAAATGATGAACAGTGGCGAGGCGATGACGGGCAAGCGCAAGTTGGCGAAAAGGGGAGGCAAGGGCATCCGGTTCCGGTCCTTCTCAAGGAAGTTTAATCACATGATTAAATGGCTATTCCAAGCTGCAGCGCTTGTCAAAGGGGTTCAGGTGAGCAGTTCCTCGATGCCGTAGAGCCGCGCTGCGGTTCCTGCGAAAAGTGCTCGTTTTTCAACGTCAGACGCACCTTGCGCGAGGCGTTTGAAGGTGTTCCATAGCGTGTTGTAGCTGGCACCCCATTTGTCGACCGGATAGTTGCTTTCGAACATGGCGCGATCCGGGCCGAAGGCTTCGATGCAGGTTTCGATATAGGGCCGCCACATTCCAGCCAGCGTTTCGGACGACAGGCCAGCCATCGGACCTTGTTCGGGCAGGCCGCAGAATGCCATGGCAAGGCCGCCGAGCTTGATCGTTACATTGGGGCACTGCGCGATGGTGCGGATGTTTTCGCGCCAGATATCAAAGCGTTCGTGCAGCTTGCCGTGGTAGCTGGCGGTGCCTAGCGGACTGCCGCAGTGATCAAGGCAGATCGGTTGATCGGGGAAGGCGCGGGCGAGATCAAGAAGATCGCCCAGTTGCGGTTCAAGCAGCCACGCGTCGAAAGTGAGGCCCAATTCGCGCAGATGCCGAAAGCCCAAACGGAACTGGTCTGACAGATAGACATGCGCAGGGATGTGGAAGGCAGGACCGAGCAATGCAGGGTCGGCATCCCACGCAGCCTGATGACGAATGCCCCGAAACCGGCCGTTTCCAGCCGCGGTCAAGGCCTCAAGGACCGGTCTTGCGCCGTCTCCAAGCATCAGGTCTGCGTGGCCGATGATCGCCGCGCAAGGGCGGAAATTGCCATAGAGGCCGCTGGCGCCCTGCGCAGCCACACCGCCGACGTATTCCACTTCGCCCACCGGCTTCATCGCTGGATCGGCTCCGGCGCGATAAAAAGCGCCGCATTCCATGAACACCGTGCCGACAACATTGTGGCCACCGCGCGCATCGGCGAGCAACTGGTCGAAGGTGTAATAGGCGGAGTGCGTCAGCGTTTCGAGGAACGGGTGGCGCGGTTCAGAAAACGCGCCGATCAGCGGGCGCAAGTCCCACAAGTGGTGGTGCGGATCGATGATCGGCAGATCGGGTTCGAGAATCGCTTCTTCGGCCATGTCCTGTCCCTTTTTGCGCCTCTTGCGGACGAGTGGGGACTATGGCGCATCGGTTGATGGCGGCAAGTGCGATTTAAGCGGGCGGTTGAAATTGCGTAATAGGAAGTGGGTTTCGCGCAGAGGCGCAGAGGAGACAGAGATCGCAGGGCGGGTGGGCAAATCGGCGAAGCCGACAAACTGTCCAGACGCTGGCTGCGGCTTATGGTGCCTGCGGCGCAGGGCAACGGTCTCTGCGGAACTCTGCGCCTCTGCGCGAAACAATCTTTCTTTTTAACCGACCGCGTTAGCTGCGCTGAGGACGGCGCGGACTGACGCAGTTGCAACGTCCTCGTCAATGCCGACGCCCCAGATGGTGCGGCCATCGGCTGTTTTGCATTCGACATAGGCAGCGGCGCGGGCGTTGCTGCCTGCGCCCATTGCGTGCTCGGTATAGTCGGTTACGTCGATGTCCACGTCGAAGCCGTCCTTGAGCGTGGCGACCACCGAGGAAATGAGGCCGTTGCCGCGGCCGGAGACGGTCTGCACCTTGCCATCGACTTCGATCTTGCCTGCGAAGATGCGCGTGCCGTCTGATCCGCGCGTTTCATCGTATTCGACCAGTTGCAGGTGCTGTGGCGCATCGAGGCGATAGGCCTTGCGGAAGACGCCCCAGATATCAGCTGCTTGCAGTTCGCGACCCAGTTCATCGGCCAGTTCCTGCACGTGGCGCGAGAAGTGGGCCTGCATCTTCTTGGGCAGCTTGAGGCCCTGATCCTGTTCAAGAACCCAGGCGAAACCGCCCTTGCCAGACTGCGAATTGACGCGGATCACCGCTTCGTAGCTGCGACCAAGGTCCGCCGGATCGATGGGCAGGTAGGGGACCGCCCAAAGTTCGTCATTGCGCTGTTCAGCGGCGGCGAAGCCCTTTTTGATGGCGTCCTGATGGCTGCCCGAAAACGCGGTGAACACCAGTTCGCCGCCATAGGGGTGGCGCGGGTGGACTGGCAACTGGTTGCAGTATTCAACCGTCTGGATCACTTCATCGATGTCCGAGAAATCCAGTTCAGGATCAACACCTTGCGTGTACAAGTTCAGGCCGACTGTGACGAGGCAGCAGTTGCCGGTGCGCTCTCCATTGCCGAACAGGCAGCCTTCCACGCGGTCTGCGCCAGCCATCAGGCCGAGTTCGGCAGCAGCAACGCCGGTGCCGCGATCGTTGTGGGTGTGCAGCGAGATTACCGCACGATCCCGGTTCGGCAAGTTGCGGCAGAAATATTCGATCTGGTCCGCATAGATGTTGGCCGTGGCCGCCTCTACCGTGGCGGGCAGGTTGAGGATGATCGGCTTTTCGACCGTAGGCTGGAGAATTTCCATCACCGCTTCGCAGCATTCGATGCTGAAATCGAGTTCGGCGGTGGAGAATGTCTCCGGGCTATATTCGAAGTGCCAGTCAGTCTGCGGGAAACGCGCGGCCTGATCGCGCAGGAACTTTGCGCCGTCCTGCGCGATCTTGCGCACGTCTGCCCGGTCCATGCCGAACACGACCTGCCGCCACAGCGGCGAAACTGCATTGTACACGTGGACGATGGCTTGCTTGGCGCCGGCAAGGCTTTCGAACGAGGTCTTGATCAGATCTTCGCGCGATTGGGTGAGAACCTGCACGAACACGTCATCGGGGATGCGCCCGGCATCGACCAGGCCGCGAATGAAATCGTACTCGGTAGCGCCCGCCGAAGGGAAGCCGACCTCGATTTCCTTGAGGCCGACTTTCAGCAGCAGGTCGAAGAACCGGCTCTCTGATTTGGCCATTGACGGTTCGGCAGATCGATCTGCGGGAACGGGCGATACTTGGCCGAAGGGTTCTTGAGCATGGTCATGAAGTTACACTCGAAATATCTGGATTTTGCCGCTTGCGATGCTTCATCCCCTGGGCGCCGTGCGCACCGGTAAGGACCGACGCGTCAGCTCACGCCCAAGGGCGGATAAGTCGCAGGGTAACATCCAGTCGAGCAATCATAACACAAGCCTATGGTGAATCGCGGCGCGCTTGTCCAGAATGTTTGCAACGGAAAAGGGAGAGCCTGCATGACTGTTGCGCCATTCGTAGTCGATATTCCCCAGTCGGCGATCGATGACCTGAATTGGCGGATCGACATGGCACGCTGGCCTGAGAAGGAGACGGTGGACGATTGGTCACAGGGTGCTCCGCTGGCAGCCTTGCAGGACTTTGTAGGCTGCTGGCGCAACGAATATGACTGGTATGCCTGTCAGCGGATGCTGAACGACTGGGGTATGTTCGAGACCGAGATTGATGGCGTAATGATCCGGTTCCTGCATGTGCGATCAGCGCATCACGAAGCAAAGCCGCTGGTGCTGACGCATGGCTGGCCAGGATCGATCCTCGAGTTCCGCCACTGCATCGCGCCGTTGACGCAGCCTGAGGCGCATGGCGGGACAAATGCGGATGCGTTTCATGTCGTGATTCCGTGCCTGCCCGGATACGGATTCTCTGGAAAGCCCGCAGTGAAGGGCTGGGGTGTGGAGAAGATTGCGCAAAGCTGGGGCGAGCTTATGCGGCGGCTCGGCTATGATCGTTGGTTTGCGCAAGGGGGTGACTGGGGTGCGGCCGTGACGACTTCGATTGCGGTGCAGCAGGTGGAGGGTTGCGCCGGTATTCACCTGAACATGCCGATTGCCCAGCCGCTGCCCGAAGATCTGGCCGCGCCAAGCCCTGACGAGGCGCTGGCGCTGATGAAGATGCAGCACTATCTCGACTGGGATTCAGGCTATTCCAAGCAGCAGGCCACGCGACCGCAAACGTTGGGTTATGGCCTTGTCGATTCACCAGTGGGGCTGGCAGGATGGCTTTACGAGAAGATGTGGGCGTGGACCGACAATGACGGTGCGCCCGAAGACGCGCTGAGCCGTGGAGACATGCTCGACAATCTGATGCTCTATTGGCTGACAGCAGCGGGAGCATCCTCAGCAAGACTCTATTGGGAGAGCATTGCCAGCTTCGTGCCCAAGGACATTCCGCTGCCGGTGGGGGCGAGCGTCTTTCCCAAGGAGATCATCCCGGCCCCGCGCAAATGGTTCGAGCGCCATTGCCCGAAGCTGGTTCATTGGGGGGAGTTGGCCAAGGGCGGGCACTTTGCCGCCTGGGAGCAACCCGAAGCCTTTGTGAAAGAGCTTCGGGTTGCGTTTGGGCTTATGCGATAGGGTCTTACTTCTTTTCGAAGGCGGCGGTGATGTCGAGCGTCACGTCGTCAGAGACGAAGGGCAGTGCGTACTTCACGTTGAAGTCTGACCGCTTGATCGTGGCTTTGCCGTGGAAGCCTACTGTGGCCGCCTTGCTGAACGGGTTGGTGCCCGCACCTGCAAAGGTGGCGTCGATAGTGACGGGCTTAGTTACGCCGTTGAGCGTTAGGTCGCCGGTGATCTTCGCGCTCATGCCATCGGCGCCGGGGGCGACGCTGGTGGAGACGAAAGTGGCGTCGGCAGGCGCTGCGCCGAAGAAATCAGCGGGTTTGCCATCGGCCGCAGGCTTGAGCAGGTGGCTCGTCAGCCCGGCGCTGGCAGTGACGACTTTCGATACGGGAATATTGACCGAGACTTTGGCAGCAGCAGGGTTGGCGGGGTCAATTTCCAGCGTGCCGGCCACATCACCGAAAATACCGAAATAATCGTTGAAACCGAAATGGTTGACCTTCCACGCGACGAGCGAATGACCTGCATCGGCGGTGTAGGTGCCAGCGGTGACGCGGGTCTTGTCAGCCTTGCCTGGCACATCGGGCATCTGGGCAACCATCGGGGCTGCTGCGGCGGCGAGGGCGAGCGGAAGCGCGATCTTGAGCGCACGCGGCATACGGATGAGGCTGGACATGGGGGGATCTCCTGAGGGGTAGGAAGACCTGTGGATGCCAAAGCCGGGCGGGGGGCACAAGCGGGATTTCGTGCGTTGCGGAAAGTAACCGGTTTAGCCGCAACGGATGGTCATGATCTTTCCGGCATCGTCCAGTATCAGATTTATCCGATCAGGCCGCATGTCTTGCGTGATGACCGAGCCGGGGCGGATCAGCCTGATGCGGTTGTGCAGAATGGCCCGGGCAAGGTCTTCGTGGACCTGCCGCTTGTAAACTATGCCAGTGAAGCGTTTGGCCTGGCGCATGTTGCATGTATCGGGTGCGGAGGCGGCGCTGGACGTGGCCGTGGGGGACGCAGGCGGCTGCGCAAGATCTGCGCCGGACATGGCGGACAGACCTTGCACGGGGATTCCAACCCATGCAGATGCCGCTGTTACGGCTATGATGACCCGTTTGCGCATGTTTTTACCTTGTGACGTAGATCACACCGTTTCGGTCTCTACCGATTGGTGCGTCGGCGTCCACTCCATTCGTCGATGCGATAGGGCAGTTCGCAGAAGCAATTGTGGTTTAACGGAAAAAAGGGCAGCCCGAGAGCCGCCCTTTTTTGCAAAGCACTGGTTCGAGTCGAACCGTTTTCAGTTTTTCGTCTGGTCGACCAGCTTGTTCGCGCCGATCCACGGCATCATCGCACGCAGCTTAGCACCCGTTTCTTCGATCGGGTGGCGACGGGCAAGGCCACGGGCGGCCTTCAGTTCAGGCTGGCCAGCGCGGTTATCAAGCACGAAGTCCTTGACGAAGCGGCCCGACTGGATGTCGGCCAGAACGCGCTTCATTTCCTTCTTGGTTTCTTCGGTGATGATGCGTGGGCCGGTCTTGATGTCGCCGTATTCGGCGGTGTTCGAGATCGAGTAACGCATGTTGGCGATCCCGCCTTCATACATCAGATCAACGATCAGCTTCAGTTCGTGGAGGCATTCGAAATAGGCCATTTCCGGTGCGTAACCAGCTTCGACCAGCGTTTCGAACCCGGCCTGAACCAGCGCGGTGGTGCCGCCGCAAAGCACGGCCTGTTCGCCGAACAGATCGGTTTCACACTCTTCACGGAAGTTGGTTTCGATGATGCCCGAACGGCCACCGCCAACGCCCGACGCATAGGCGAGGCCTACGTCATGCGCGTTGCCGGTCACGTCCTGATGCACCGCGATCAGGCAGGGTACGCCGCCGCCGCGCTGGTATTCGCTGCGCACGGTGTGGCCGGGGCCTTTGGGGGCGATCATGATTACGTCGATATCGGTGCGCGGTTCGATCAGGCCGAAGTGGATGTTCAGGCCGTGGGCGAACGCAATCGCAGCGCCGGGTTTCAGGTTGGCGTGGAGATCGTCGGCGTAGATGGCGGCCTGATGCTCGTCAGGCGCGAGGATCATCAGCACATCGGCCCATGCAGCGGCATCGGCGTTGGCGAGAACCTTGAAGCCTGCAGCTTCGGCCTTCTTGGCGCTGGCCGAGCCGGGGCGCAGCGCGATGGCCACGTCCTTGACGCCCGAATCACGAAGGTTCTGTGCGTGGGCGTGGCCCTGCGAACCATAGCCGAGGATGGCGATCTTCTTGTCGGTGATGAGGTTCAGATCGCAGTCTGCGTCGTAATAGACCTTCATTTCGTTCCCAATCTGTAGTGATTTCGTGAGTGGATGAGCGGTTAGGATTTCAGGCAGCAGTCGCGCCGCGGATCATGCCGACGATGCCGGTACGGCCAACTTCGACAAGGCCGAGCTCCTTCATCAGCGAGACGAAGCTGTTGATCTTGTCTGGCGCGCCGGTCAGTTCGAAAACGAAGCTGGATGTCGTGGTATCGACCACCTTGGCGCGGAACACATCGGCCAGGCGCAGCGCTTCAACGCGGTTTTCGCCCTTGCCAGAAACTTTGACGAGTGCCAGTTCGCGTTCCACGAACGGACCAATCTCGGTGAGATCGGTGACCTTGTGGACCGGCACGAGCCGTTCCAGCTGTGCGCGGATCTGGTCGATCACCGGGGGCGGGCCGTGCGTAACAATGGTGATGCGGCTGACGTCATGGCCGTCGGTAATGTCGGCCACGGTCAGGCTGTCGATATTGTAGCCGCGCGCGGTAAAGAGCCCGGCGATCTTGGCGAGAATGCCCGCTTCGTTATCGACGGTGATGGTGAGGACGTGGCGCTCTTGCGCCTCCTGCGGAATGTGCATCATTTTTCGGTTCCTCAGACCAGCGCTTTGGCTTCGTCGTCCATCGTGCCGGCCACTTCATCGCCGTAGAGGATCATGTCGGTGTGTGCGGCGCCGCTTGGGATCATCGGGAAGCAGTTGGCTTCCTTGGCGACGAGGCAATCGACGAAGACCGGGCCATCGTGATCGATCATTGCCTGAATGCCTGCGTCCAGCTCGCTTTCATCAGTGATGCGGATGCCCTTCCAGCCATAGGCTTCGGCCAGCTTCACGAAATCGGGCAAGCTGTCCGAATAGGAGTTCGAATAGCGGCTTTCGTAGGTCAGTTCCTGCCACTGGCGGACCATGCCCATCCATTCGTTGTTGAGCACGAACACCTTGACCGGCAGGCGATACTGCGTGGCGGTGCCCAGCTCCTGAATGTTCATCTGGATCGATGCATCGCCTGCAATGTCGATCACCAGTGCATCGGGGAAGCCCGCCTGCGCACCGATGGCGGCGGGCAGGCCATAGCCCATCGTGCCGAGGCCGCCCGAGGTGAGCCACTTGTTGGGCTTCATGAAGTGGAAGTACTGTGCCGCCCACATCTGGTGCTGGCCGACCTCGGTGGAGATGATCGGTTCGTGCGCCTTGGTCAGCTCATAAAGGCGCTCTACCGCGTATTGCGGCATGATCGCCTTCGATTTGCGCGGATAGGCGAGGCTGTTGCGGCCACGCCAGCCTTCGATGCGGGCGTTCCATGCCGATAGGTCCTGCGCTTTGTAACCGCGCTGGTGCCAAGCGTCGATCAACTGCGCCAGAACCTTGCCGCAATCGCCGATGACGGGCAGATCAACTGCCACGGTCTTGTTGATGGAGGCGCGGTCGATATCGATGTGGATCTTCTTGCTGTTGGGCGCGAAGGCATCGAGCCTGCCGGTGACGCGGTCATCGAAGCGGGCGCCGACGCAGATGATCAGGTCTGCCTGATTCATCGACAGGTTGGCTTCGTAGGTGCCGTGCATTCCCAGCATCCCCAGCCATGCCGGATGGTCTGCGGGAAATGCACCAAGGCCCATCAGTGTGGAGGTGACCGGGGCGCCGGTGATTTCTTGCAGTTCACGCAGCAGGCGCGTGGCTTCCGGTCCCGAATTGATCACGCCGCCACCGGTGTAGAAAACCGGAGCCTTGGCCTTGGCGATCATGTCGATTGCCTGCGCGATTTCGGTTGCGCCGCCTGCGGTCTGTGGAGTGTAGCGATTCCGCTGTTGGGGGGCTGCCCCGGTCCAAGTGGCCAGCGCAATCTGCACATCCTTGGGAATGTCGATCACGACCGGGCCGGGGCGGCCTTCGGTGGCGATGCGGAAGGCCTCGTCGATTGTGGCGGCGAGCTGCGAGGGGTCCTTCACCAGATAGTTGTGCTTGGTGCAATGGCGCGTAATGCCGACGGTATCAGCTTCCTGAAACGCATCGGAACCGATCAGGCCGGTGGGGACCTGTCCGGTGATGACCACCATCGGGATCGAATCCATGAAGGCATCGGCAATGCCGGTAACAGCATTGGTTGCACCGGGACCGGAAGTGACCAGCACAACGCCGGGCTTGCCGGTCGCGCGGGCATAGCCTTCAGCCGCGTGAGCTGCGCCAGCTTCATGCCGCACAAGAATGTGACGAATACGTTCATCGCCGAACAGCGCATCGTAGATCGGCAATACCGCGCCGCCGGGATAGCCGAACACGAATTCGACGCCCTTGGCGACAAGGCTTTCGACCAGAATCTCGGCGCCGCTGCGCTCGGTTGTCACGTTACTTCACCCTTTTTCGCGTGGAGGCCCGATAGACCCGATGCCACGCCGGAAAAACAAAAAATATCGGCCCGGCTACAGACTAGCTGCGCCGGGCCGTCTCTCCCTAAACGGGAGCTTGATCGACACGAATGTGGATCAAGCAATTGACGGCCTGTTACTTGACACAAAAGGTGGCGTCAAGCAGCTATATGCGCAATAAACTTACGATATGGGCCATGTCAATGGAATTTTCGTACGCAAAGCGTGGCCAGTCGCCTGGATTCTGGTTGCGCAGCCAGGTGTATTGCCGCTTGGCGTAGTTGCGCGTGGCCTGCTGGCCTGCGGCGATTGCCTGTTCGCGCGTGAAATCGCCGCGCAAGTATGACGTGATTTCCGGCACGCCGATGGCGCGCATGACGGGCTGCGAATCGGGCAGGTTCCGCGCAAGCAAGGCTGCCACTTCATCAATAGCACCGGCTTGGCACATCAGTTCGAAGCGCAAGTCGCAACGGTGGTAGAGCCAGTTGCGTTCAGGCATGAGGATGACTGGAGAGAGGGTGATGTCATCACCGATGCCGCCGCTGCGCTGCTTTTGCCAGTGGGCGAGCGGGAGGCCGGTTGAGCGCACCACCTCCAAAGCGCGGGTGATGCGTTGGGCGTCAGCAGGTGCGAGCAGGGCGGCGCGGTCAGGGTCTTCGATCTGAAGCGCGATGTAGGCATCGGCCACTGGAAGCGCGCGCACTGCTTCACGCACTATGGGGTTGATCTCGGGCACTGGGGCGATGCCGTTGAGGAGGGTGTTGATATAGAGGCCGGTGCCGCCGACGAGGATCGGCAAGGCTTTGGAGGCGTGAGCGCGGGCAATTTCGTGCTTTGCCGCATTGGCCCAATCGGCAGCGGAACAGGCCTGTGCGCCGTCCCATGCGCCAAACAGGATGTGAGGCACGCCCTGCATTTCTTCGTCCGAGGGGCGTGCGCTGAGCACCCGGAGGTCGGCATAGACTTGCGCACTGTCGGCATTGATGATGACGGCGTCACGCCCTTGCGCAATCGTGTGCAAGGCGAGTTTTACTGCCAGATCGCTCTTGCCGCTGGCGGTCGGCCCTGCGATTAGCGCCACTCTTGGCTTTGCAGCCGCATTGGTTTCGCTCTGGAAGGATTCTTCGTTGATCATCGCGCGCCTGATAGCAGACCCGGAAACGCTTGGTGAAAATCTCTCACTTGCGATGGAAATGATCGAGGCGCGCGATTGGGAAGTGGCGGGCGCGGGAATGCTCGACACCTGCGACGATGTGCTGGAACTGGAAGTGGTGGAGGGTGACCCTGCTGCTATCCGCCAGATCCTCGATCAGTGCTTTCCGACAAGCGATTTGCTGCTGGCCGAAGGACTGATCGAAATTCCGCGGCTGTTCGTGTCGGACATGGATTCGACCATGATCGGTCAGGAATGCATCGACGAACTGGCCGATTTTGCCGGTTTGAAGGAGCGTATTGCTGCGATCACCGAGCGGGCGATGCAGGGCGAACTGGACTTTGAATCCGCGCTGCGTGAGCGTGTGGGGCTGCTCAAGGACTTGCCCGAAACCGCGATAACGCAGTGTCTAGATGAGCGCATTCGCCCGGTTTCAGGTGCGCGGACACTGGTTTCAACGCTGAAGGCGCGGGGATGCCATACCGTCCTGGTAACCGGCGGGTTTCATTCATTTGCCGATCCTGTGGCGGACCTGCTCGGCTTTGACCGGGTGGTGGGCAACCGACTTGGCCTGCATGACGGCGTGCTGACGGGCGGACTGGCTGGCGGGATCGTGGACAGTTCGGTCAAGAAGCAGGTGCTGCTGGAGGAAACTGCACGACTGGGCGAGGGTGTATTCAGCCTTGCCACTGGCGATGGCGCGAACGACATTCCTATGATTGAGGCTGCAAGCTTTGGCATCGCCTATCGCGCCAAGCCCAAGGCGCGTGCTGCCGCGAACGGGTGGATCGACCGGGGTGACCTGACGGCTATTCTGTCACTGCTGGGCGTGCCGCGTGAGGATTGGGTGCTCGACTGATCAGGCGAACGCTGGGACCACGCGATTGCGGCGCGCGGCCAGCCTGATGATCAGTGCGGTGATGGCCAGCGTCGTCATGGTGATCCCGATGGCACGCGTATCGGGAACGGGAATGCGTTTGGCGTAGGCCAGCGTATAGATCAGCCAGATCACGTGGATGCCGGTGCTATGCAGACGTTTCCAGTTGCGGCCGAGTGTGCGCATGGCGGTTTTGCTGGAGGTGAGGGCCATCAGCAGAATGAAGATGTAGGCGATGCTGCCAGGGATCAGCGATGCCACCGTGCGCGGTTCGGGGTTCAGGTTCGTTGCCATGATCAGTGCGACCAGATGCACAGTGTGGCTGGCGGCAAAGCCGAGGCCCCACCAGCGCCGGTCACGCGCAAGCGCGCGGCTCCACGGGGCGGGGTAGACGCTGTAGAGCGATGAGGCGAGATAGGTCGCAAGGAAGATCGGGAAACCGACGCGAGCGGTCCACCTCGCGGCGAGTTGCCATTGTTCGAGTGTGCTGCCGCCAAGCTGAAGTCCGGCGGCAAGCGCCAGAAGCGCGGCCACAAGACCAAACGCTGTGGGCCATTTTCGGGCCATATTTATGCGATCCCCCATTTACACAAAGCAGGATGCACCGTGTGCGACCAAGGGGCAAGCGCATTTGCCGGACAGGCAATTGACGATCTATTTACAGAACTGTTAGTATTGCGTCCGAAAGACGTCTGGGAGAATCGCCGTGAATGCTATGACCGGTACGATCCATGCCGACCTGCCCATCTATGATGAGCGTCGCCCAGAGATGAAGCTCAGGCCACTGAAGGCATGGCATCACTTTCAGAACCTGCTGAAGGATAAGGAAAACACTGAAGAGGTGTTTCACATCTTCCAATCGCTGCCGTGGCGCAACCTGCGTTCATCGGCAGAGCATTTCCTGCGTAGCGAGCGCGGGCAGGCGTTGCGGGTGAGGGAGCCTTATCTCCCGGCGATTCTGGACGATCATGCTGCGTTGCGGCTGACGCCCAAGGGTTCGCTGGCGCACGCCTATTGCGATTTCATGGAACGCGAAGGGTTGAGCGCGCAGGGTTTGGTAGACGAGTTCGACCGGTTTACGCGCTCCAGTGGCTTCGAAGAGTTTGAAGACCAGTTCAAGTGGTATCTCAACCGTATGCGTGATGTGCATGATATGCTTCATGTTTTGACCGGCTATGGACGCGATGCGCTGGGTGAGGCTTGCGTGCTGGCGTTCACCTACAGCCAGCAGCCAAGCCCTGCGCACTTGTTCATCGGATATATGGCCGGGCTGAACATCAACAAGCAGACGAAGCGCAGCGCGCCGGTGCTGCGCGCGGTGCGCGAGGGGCAGAAGCTGGGCAAAGCCTGTCCGAGGCTTTGCGAGCAGGCGATTACCGAACTTCTGCCGCTGCCGATTGAAGATGTGCGCAAGCGGCTGAACATCACGCCTGCGGTGCATTACCACGATGCCCATGCGATTTGGCGTGAGCGGGGCGTTGATCCCTACGATTTGCTGGGCAAGAGTGCCGCGGTGAAGCTGGCGGCTTAACCTGAAAATCGGCGCTGCGCCCCCGCGAAGGCGGGGGCCTCAGGGTTGTTAAGGAGCGCTAGCATAAACCGCCTGAGGCCCCCGCCTTCGCGGGGGCTCGCAGTGCGCGGTGGTAGGCTTAGCCTTCCATCCAGTCGCGGAAGAAGGCTTCGTTGGCTTCGCGCAGGGTTGCGATAGGAACCGAGAAGCCGGGGCCGAATACGGCATTGCCGCCGGTGGTGCCGATGCGGGTCATAGGGATACCGGCGGCCTGAATGGTGTCAGCCACGGCGCTGGTCACGATGTAGCGGCCCTGATCTTCGCCGAATGCGGTGAACTGGTCGCCGATTTCTTCAAGCTGGCAGCCGATGCCGCTGGACATCGCCATCTCGGCCAGTGCGACAAGCAGGCCGCCGTCTGACACGTCGTGAACGGCGCTAACTTTGCCTTGGGCGATCAGCTCCCGCACGAATTCACCGTGGCGGCGTTCGGCCGCGAGATCGACCTTGGGAGCTTCACCCGCTTCGAGACCGTGAATTTCACGCAGCCACAGCGATTGGCCAAGGTGGCCGTTGTTCTGGCCGATCACGAAGATCGCTTCGCCTTCCGCCTTGAACGGGATCGTGGCCATGACTTCATGATCGAGCATCAGGCCAACACCGCCTATCGCAGGCGTGGGCAGGATGGCCGAGCCGCCGCCCGTGGCCTTCGATTCGTTGTAGAGCGAGACGTTGCCCGAGACGATGGGGTAGTCGAGCGCGCGGCAGGCATCGCCCATACCGTCCAGCGCGTGGACAATCTGGGCCATGATTTCCGGCCGCTGGGGGTTGGCGAAGTTCAGGCAGTTGGTGATGGCGAGCGGACGCGCGCCAACCGCGCAGATGTTGCGGAAGGTTTCGGCAACGGCCTGTTTGCCGCCCTCGTACGGGTCTGCATAGCAATAGCGGGGTGAGCAATCGGTGCTCATCGCCAGAGCCTTTTGCGTGCCGTGGATGCGCACGACCGCAGCATCGCCGCCCGACTTCTGCAACGTGTCTGCGCCAACCTGCGAATCGTACTGCTCGAAAATCCAGCGGCGGTTGGCGAGATCGGGGCAGCCGACAAGCTTGACGAGGTCAGTGCCGAGATCCGTGCTTTGCGGTACGGTGCCGAGAGGCGCGACGTTGGCCCACGCCTTATATTCCGCAAGGCTCAAGGCAGGGCGGTCATAGAGCGGCGCATCTTCTGCCAGCGGGCCGAGCGGGATGTCGCAGACGGTTTCGCCCTTGAATTTCAGCACCATGTGGCCTGTGTCGGTAACTTCGCCAATCACGGCAAAGTCCAGTTCCCACTTCTTGAAGATCGCTTCGGCCATCGGCTCTTTGCCGGGCTTGAGCACCATGAGCATCCGCTCCTGGCTTTCCGACAGCATCATTTCATAAGGCGTCATGCCCTCTTCGCGGCAGGGCACCTTGTCCATGTCGAGAATGATGCCGGCCTTACCGTTGGTGGCCATTTCGACCGACGAGGAGGTGAGACCGGCTGCGCCCATGTCCTGAATGGCTACGATGGCATCGGTCGCCATCAGCTCAAGGCAAGCCTCGATCAGCAGCTTTTCGGTGAAGGGATCGCCCACCTGCACGGTGGGCCGCTTGGCTTCCGAATCCTCGCCGAAATCTGCGCTGGCCATGGTAGCGCCGTGGATACCATCGCGACCGGTCTTCGAGCCGACATAGACGATCGGATTGCCGAGACCCGTGGCGGCGGAATAGAAGATCTTGTCCTGCTCGGCCACGCCCACGGTCATTGCGTTGACGAGGATGTTGCCATCGTAGGCGGGGTGGAAGTTGGTCTCACCCCCGACGGTCGGCACGCCGACGCAATTGCCATAGCCGCCGATGCCCGCAACGACGCCTTGAACAAGATGCTTCATCTTGGGGTGATCGGGGCGGCCGAAACGCAGCGCGTTCATGTTCGCCACCGGGCGCGCACCCATCGTGAACACATCGCGCAGGATGCCGCCGACGCCCGTGGCCGCGCCCTGATAAGGTTCGATGTACGAAGGGTGGTTGTGGCTTTCCATCTTGAAGATGGCGGCTTGCCCATCGCCGATGTCGATCACACCCGCGTTCTCGCCGGGGCCGCAGATCACCCACGGAGCGCTGGTGGGCAGCTTCTTGAGGTGAATTCGGCTCGACTTGTAAGAGCAGTGCTCTGACCACATGACCGAAAAGATGCCGAGTTCGACAAGGTTCGGTTCACGACCGAGCGCGTTCAGAACGCGCTGGTATTCTTCTTCGGACAGGCCGTGGGCGGCGACGACATCTGCGGTGATCTCGGACATAGCGCGCGCCTTAGCGATGCGCGCGCAAAAGGGCTAGTGTTAACCTGCAAACTTGAGCGCGATCCATGTTGCCGCAGTGGCCGCGATGGTTGTCGCAAATGTGCCCCAGATAACGTCGATCACTGTAACATGAACCGGCCAGCGGGCCATGACCGCCTGGCTGGTGAGGTCGTAGGTCATATAGCACATGGCGCCGAGAATCGCGCCGTTGAGAGCCGCTGCACCAAGACCTTGCGTGAGGCCGGGGCGGACTGCGAACCACACCATTCCGGCAAGGTAGAGCGCGTAGAACACCAGCGCCGGGGCAAGGCGGAACTGATCGGCCAGAAGATTTCCCAACGCCGGGCGATAAAGCTTTGATCCGGCCCACCCCAGCCAGACGGCATCAAGCGCACCGAATACCACCGCAGCACCGATATAGGCGATAACATATTGCATGGGCGCAAACTCTCCTGATGCCAATCTGCTGCGATTGCTACGGATCGAAGCTTGACCACACCCCTGCGCGCCGTCAATGCTGCCCCTATGGGAACCGGACCTGATATTGCCAGCCTGAGCTTCGAAGAAGCGCTGAAGGACCTCGAAAACGTCGTGCGGCGGCTCGAAAGCGGGGATGCTCCGCTGGATGAATCGATCGATCTGTATGCGCGTGGCGATGCATTGCGCGCACATTGTCAGGCTCGGCTCGATGCGGCTCAAGCGCGAATCGAGGCCATCGTGGCCGACCGGGACGGCAAGCCGCAAGGCTTGCGCCCAATTGACGAAACCCAGGGTTGAGCGAGGCCAGATGGCGGCTGAAACCGGTCTGCTGAAGCCTGCGCTGAAGGCGATTGCCGAGGAAATCGACAACAGCTTTGATCTGTTGCTGCCGGTGCCGGGCGATCCGCGCGATCGACTGGTCGAGGCAATGCGCTACGCTACGATTGGCGGGGGTAAGCGCGTGCGGCCACTGCTGGTTTGCGCCACCGCAAGCATGTTCGGCGTATCGCGTGAAGCAGCGGTGCGCGTCGGCACTGCGATCGAGGCGATCCACGTCTATTCGCTGATTCACGATGACCTGCCATGCATGGACAATGATGCCCTGCGCCATGGCAAGGCGACCGTGCATCTGGCGTTCGACGATGCGACGGCGGTGCTGGCTGGCGATGCCCTGCACGATTTCGCGTTCGAAGTTCTGTCCGATCCAGCCACCAGCGGTGATCCGTTTACGCGTATCGAACTGCTCCGCACGCTCGCCACCGCAAGCGGGTTGAACGGTATGTGTGGCGGTCAGATGATGGACATTGTGGCCGAAACTTCGAGCTTTGATTTGCAGACGGTGACGCGGTTGCAGCAATTGAAAACCGGCGCGCTCCTGTCTGCCTCGGTGGAAATGGGCGCAATTCTGGGCAAAGTACAGCTTGAGGCGCGTACTCATCTGCGCGGTTACGCGCGTGATATCGGACTTGCTTTCCAGATTGCCGATGACTTGCTTGATGCCGAAGGCGATGAAGCTGCGGCCGGCAAGGCGCTGCGCAAGGATGAAGCACAAGGCAAGGAAACCTTTCTGTCACTGCTAGGGCCGGAGCGTGCCCGCGAACAGGCGCGTATGCTGGTCGATCAGGCAGTGCAGCATCTGGCAAGCTATGGCCCTGAGGCCGACCTGCTGCGCGAATTGGCGCGCTTTATTGTGGAGAGGAATCACTGATGGCGCAGCGTATCGGCGTCTATCCGGGCACGTTTGACCCGATCACATTGGGCCATCTCGATATCATCCGTCGCGGCGCAAAGCTGGTCGACAAGCTGATTATTGGTGTGACGACAAACCCTTCGAAAGACCCGATGTTCACGCCGGAAGAGCGCATGGACATGGTTACGCGCGAAGTGGCCGATCAGGGGATCGACAATGTCGAGGTCGTTGGCTTCAACGCGCTATTGATGAAGTTTGCACGGGCGCAGGGGGCCAGTGTGATCGTGCGTGGCCTTCGCGCTGTGGCGGACTTTGAATATGAATATCAAATGGCCGGCATGAACCAGAAGCTCGATGCAGAGATCGAGACAGTGTTTCTGATGGCCGATGTCAGCCTGCAACCCATCGCTTCCAAGCTGGTGAAGGAAATTGCGCTGTTCGGGGGCGAGATTGCCGACTTCGTAACGCCAACAATCCGTGATGAAGTGGTTGTCAGGGTTGAGCAGAAAGGCCGTTTGGGCGACTATTAAGCGCATTGCGCAGCAACAATCGGCAATCGTTCCCAGAATCGTTCATTGCAGCGACAGCGCGAGCAGCCTATCGGCGCTTCACGCAACCCGGAGTTCAACGTTTTCATGGTTTCGCGCTTTCTCACCGCACTTGCGCTCGGCGCTGCCCTGACGGCTTCCCCGGTTCTCGCTCAAGACACCAAGGGCGAGGCTACTGAAGCCGCGCCCAAGCCTGTCAACTATGTGGTCAACGCTGACCAGAGTGTTGACCGCGAAAACATTCTCTATCTCGACCTGTCGAACGGTGGCCGTGTGGCTATTCGTCTGATGCCGGAATGGGCGCCTTCCCATATCGACCGGATCAAAACACTGGTTCGCCAAGGTTTTTATGATGGTGTGATCTTCCACCGCGTGATCGATGGGTTCATGGCGCAAACCGGTGACCCGACAGGTACCGGGCAGGGCGGATCGCAGCTGCCTGACCTGAAGGCTGAATTCAATGCGGTCCCGCATTTGCGTGGCACGGTTTCGATGGCCCGGACCAACGAACCCGATACGGCCAATAGCCAGTTCTTTATCGTGTTTTATCCGCGATTTGCGCTCGATCACAAATACACGAACTTCGGTCGTGTGATCGCGGGAATGGACAATGTTGATTCGATCACGCGTGGCGAACCACCTGCGAATCCGACCAAGATTGTTCAGGCCTCCATCGCGGCAGACAACAAGCCTGCACCGGTGATCACGCCGCAAACGGAAACGAAGTCATTTACCGCTGACATGCTGAGCAACTCTTCGTCGAACTGATCTTGCTGGTACTGACTGGGGTCGCGTTGGCAGCGGTTTGGCGCTAGGGCGCGCCCATGCGTGTCGACATCTTCGATTTTGAGCTTCCGACTGAAAACATCGCGCTGCGACCAGCGCGCCCTCGCGATTCCGCACGCCTGCTTGGCATAGAGCGGGATGGCCCGTTCCGTGATCAGGGCGTGCTTGACTTGCCATCGCTGCTGAACCGCGGCGATGTGTTGGTGTTCAACGACACGCGGGTGATCCCGGCCCAGCTTGAAGGTCAGCGCGGAGAGGCGCGCATAGGTGCGACACTGCACAAGCGGATCGATCTGCGCCGCTGGCAGGCATTCGTGCGCAACGGCAAACGGCTGCGCGTAGGCGATACAATTCAATTCGGCGCAGGCGTGACCGCGCAGGCCGAACGCCGATTGCCCGATGGCAGTTGGACGCTGTTCTTCCCCGGAGATGAGCCGGTTGAGGTGCTGCTAGAGCGCGCCGGACAGATGCCCTTGCCGCCCTACATCGCTGGTAAGCGCCCCACCGATGCGCAGGATCGCGAGGATTATCAGACCATGTTTGCAGCCAAGGACGGCGCTGTTGCTGCGCCTACCGCTGCATTGCACTTCACGCCCAGCTTGCTCGATGCACTTGCTGCGGCCGGAGTGCGGAGCGAGACGCTGACGCTGCATGTGGGGGCGGGCACATTCCTGCCGGTCAAGGTTGAGGATACGCAAGACCACCAAATGCACGCCGAATGGGGCACGATTGATGCGGCAACAGCAGACCGCCTCAACGCTGCGCGCGCTGCGGGCAGCCGTGTGATCGCAGTCGGCACCACATCACTGCGTCTGCTGGAAAGCGCCACAGGTGAGGACAAGGTCATCCGGCCGTTCTCAGGCGATACGGCGATATTCATCACGCCTGGCTACAGCTTCAGGGCCATCGACGGGTTGATGACCAACTTTCATCTGCCCAAGTCCACGCTGTTTATGCTGGTCTCGGCGCTGATGGGGCTAGAGCGGATGCAGGCGGCCTATGCCCATGCAATCAGGCAGGGCTATCGGTTTTACAGCTACGGGGATTCGAGCCTGCTCCTGCCATAAAGCGCAGTTTCACCGCGCTCTCACACGGGTAGCCTGCCGATCAAACAGATTAGGGGCAGGCAATGGCAACGATGGTCGATATTCCGGCACACGTACCGGCAGATCGCGTGGTTGATTTTGACCTCTTCAACCCGCCGGGCGTGGAAGAAGACTATTTTGCGTCTTGGACAAGCTTGCTGGATGGACCGGGCCTGGTGTGGACAACGGCAAACGGCGGGCACTGGATCGCGGCACGCGGCGATGTGGTGCGGGCGTTGTGGGCGGATGCCGAGCGGCTTTCGAGTGAGTGCCTTGCTGTCACGCCAGGGCTCGGTGACGTCATGCGATTCATTCCACTTCAGCAAGATGGGGCCGAGCACAAGGCGTTTCGGATGCCGGTGATGAAGGGGCTGGCCTCGCGCTTCGTCGTGGCTTTGGAGCCGAAAGTGCAATCAGTGGCACGTGAACTGATGGAAGGTTTGCGTCCGCGCGGGGAATGCGAATTCGTTGCAGATTTTGCCGAGATTTTGCCGCTCAACATCTTCCTATCGTTGATTGATGTGCCGCGGGAAGATCGGCCTGCTTTGCGCAAACTGGGTGTGCAGCTTACCCGGCCAGATGGTTCCATGTCCGTCGATGAACTTCGCCAGGCGGCGGATGATTACCTCTGGCCGTTCATCCAGAAGCGATTGGCGGAGCCGGGTGACGATCTGTTCAGCCGTATCCTGTCAGAACCTGTCGATGGCAGGGCGTGGACCGAGGATGAGGCACGGCGTATGTGCCGAAATCTGCTGTTCGGTGGGCTTGATACGGTGGCGGCTATGATCGGCATGGTTGCGCTGCATCTCGCGCGGCACCCTGACGACCAGCGGTTGTTGCGCGAGCGGCTTGAACTCATCCCAGATGCGGCTGACGAGCTTATGCGGCGTTATCCGACCGTCGCGGTGAGCCGCAATGCGGTGACAGACGTCGAAATTGACGGCGTTACGATCCGTGCGGGCGATCTCGTCTACTTGCCAAGCGTGTTGCACAACCTTGATCCTGCCTGCTTTGAAGTGCCCGAAGAGGTGCGCTTTGATCGCGGCCTCACGCCAATCCGCCACACAACGATGGGCGTCGGTGTGCATCGCTGTGTGGGGGCAGGGTTGGCGCGAATGGAAGTGATCATGTTCTTGCGCGAATGGTTGGGCGGGATGCCCGAATTCACGCTTGCCCCAGGCAAAGCGGTGGCGATGAAAGGCGGCAACGTGGGGGCCTGCACGTCGTTGCCGCTTGTCTGGAATAATCAGGGCTGAGCGGCGGGCACCGTGTTGCCGCTGCGTAGGTCAGCGGCGGCATCGCGATAGGCCCGGTCGGTTTCCAGATCGCGCACCGGGATGGAATCGATGCCTGACAGGATCGTGGTGATCAGTGGCAAGTCACCACGCCAACGCTGATTGCGGAAGTTGCCTTCGGGATCGTAGCGACGAATGTCGGGCAAGAGCAGCGGCGCTTCCAAGCGGCCCATGGCGGCAAGGAGCGAGGCGCGGGCGAGATATTCGTTTGCCATCGCGCTGACATAACTGGTCCGCACGTTCAGCAGATCACGCGCCAGATCGAGCACGTCGAGCGTGGTGCGCGCACCCGCCTTTTCCTGGATCACAGCGCCGTCATAGGCCTTGCGTGCTGCTTTTGCGGCCATGCGGAAGTGTTCGACCGATTGGCCAGCGGCGCGCCAGTTGTTCCATGCTTCGGCCACAGACTGCCGCGTATCGCGCAGTGCGGCATCCAGCAGTCGCCAGTCGGCATCGTTGGCCTGCTCTGCGCCTTCTATTCGGGCGCGGCGGTTGCCGCCATCGACCAGTGGAATGCCGACGACGATGGCCGAGCGCAATTCGGTGGTGCGGCGGCTGTTGGAATAGGGCGTGACGGTGCCGTAAGCGCCGCTGCTCTGCAATGATACGCTGGGGTACTGTTCGGCGCGGGCGGCGGCGAGTTCGGCACGTGAGGCCTTTTCGCGGGCGCTGGCTGCGCGGATCAATGCGCTCTCCGCTTCGGCAATGGCATAGGCCTCGTCGAGGGTTGCGACGCCGGGATCAAGCGGCGGGGGCGGGGCAAGTGTGCCGGGCAGCGCGCCAACGCTTTGCAGAAAGCGCGATTCACTCGCCCCCACACCGCCCTGCGCATTGAGCAGTTGCGCGCGACCGACGGCGACGCGCGTTTCCACCTGCTGCAAGTCTGTCGAAGTCACTTCGCGCACCTTGAACCGGGCGGCGCTGGCAGAAAGTTGGCGGTCGAGCAGTTCGAGGTTCTCGGTGCTGATATCGGCCACTGCGCGGTCACGCACAAGGAACACGTAGTCGCGGATCACCGTGAACATTGTCTGCGCTTCGGCAAGTCGCAACTGGTTGCGGCCAAGATCTATTTGCGCCAGTGCCGATTGCTCGGAAGCGAAACGGCGGCCAAAGCTGAATAGCGGCTGCGTGAACACCAGCGCGGCCGTGGAGGCAAAGCCATCAATCGCTGCGTAGTTTCCGCTTTGCTGCTGGGTTCGGTCCCACGCGAACTGGTGCCGCCCTTCAAGGTTCACCTGCGGACCGTAGGCCGAACGCGCGCCGGGATAGAGTGCGTCGGTGGAGCGGAGCACACCGCGCTGGGCGAGCAGATTGGGGTTGCCCTCATAGGCCAGCGCAAGTGCTTCTTCGAGCCGGGTCACCGGCTGTGGCGCTGCATCCTCGCGTACGGGCATTTCCTCCTGCGCATGAGCAATTGGCGCAGCGCACAAGGCTGCGGAAACACCCAGCATTAGCCAACGCACATCAATCATCGCGGAAGGCTCGGGCGAACTGATCGCGCAGGGGTTTGGTGATGTACGAAATCATCATGCGGTCGCCGGTCTCGATGAACACTTCGGCGGGCATACCGGGTTTGAGCGCCAGTTCAGGATAGCGTTTGAGTTCGGCCTGATCGATGGCAATGCGCGCCGGGTAAAAGCTGGCCTGGGTTTCAGCGTTGGTGGTGAGGTCCGCTGCAACGAACACCACCTTGCCGGTGATTTCGGGCGTGGCCGTGTTGCTGAACGCGGTAAAGCGGATGCGTGCGGTCTGGCCATCACGCACGCGATCGATGTCCATCGGGGCGACGGCGGCTTCTACCAGCAGAGTGTCGCTATCCGGCACGATCTCCATGATCACTTCAGCCGGACGCACGACGCCACCGATGGTGTTGAACGCCAGTTTGTCGACCACACCGTCGTAGGGTGCTCGCACAAGGCTGCGGTCCTGTGCATCACCTGCCGACACACTGCGCACCTGCTGCTGGTTGAGCACTGAGTTGAGCTGGGCTAGCTGGGTGCCAGCTTCGGACCGGCGCGTTTCGCCAAGCTGGATGATCTGCTGGCGCGCCTCGGTGATACGGGCCTGCGCCTCTGCAATGGCGGCCTGCATCGCGCCGATGTTGCCTTCGATGTCGGCAGCGGTGCGTTCAAGCTGGTTCAGGCGGCTGATCGTGACGAGATCCTGCTCCCACAATTCACGCACGCCCTTGCGCTCAGGCTCTATCAGTACCGACTGCTTTTCAAGGCTGCGAATCTGCGAGCGCTGTGCAGCGATCTGCTGACCATATTGCGCGATCCTGGCGTTGAGTTGGGCGGCAAGGCCAGCTTGCTCGGACTGCCGAATGCGGAACAGCTTTTCTTCGTCTGCCATGGCCTTGGCAGCAATCGGATCACCGCGTGAGAGTTCGGCGGGAAACCGGATGCTTGGCGCACCGAGCCGTTCAGCTTCAAGCCGGGCGCGCTGGGCCAGCATTTGATCGACACTGAGACTGGAGAACTGCGCATCAGCCCCGGTCACCTTGTCATCAAAGCGCACCAGCACTTCACCCTTGCGGACATGCTGGCCGTTGCGGACAAGGATTTCGGCGATTACCCCGCCATTGGGATGGGCAATGCGCTTCACGTGGGATTCAACGCCAACCTGACCGCTGGAGATGACGGCGCCTCCGATCGGCACCAACATTCCTGCAAGCACAAAGATGGCCAGCAATACCGCCAGTGCAATCGAGACCGAGCGGACCTTGCGTTCGACATCAGCCTCGGGATCGTAGGCAACCTCGGTTGGTGCTTCAGGGGCGGTGGTTAAGCTCTGCAGCATGTCAGGCCCCGGTTCTTGCAGGTTCAGGGGTTGGCTTTGCGGGAATCAATTTGGCGAGAACCTCTCTGGTCGGCCCGAATGCCGCAACTTGCCCATCGCGCATGATCATGGCGTGGCTGGTGCGTTCCACAATGCCGGGGCGGTGTGACACGATCACGGCAATCCCGCCACGCGCGCGGATCGCCACCACTGCTTGCTCCAAGGCTGCATCGCCTTCAGCATCTAGGTTCGAATTGGGCTCATCCAGCACAACCAGAAATGGATCGCCATAAAGCGCGCGGGCAAGCCCTATGCGCTGGCGCTGGCCTCCGGGCAGAACATCACCGCCGGGGCCGACGGGGGTGTCATACCCCTGCGGCAGGTGTGTGATCAGATCGTGGACTCCGGCTGCTCGTGCTGCCGCAATCACGGCTTCCGACACAGCCTGTGGATCGCTTTCGCGCCGGGGATCGAAGCGTGCAATATTCTCGGCAACGGTGCCTTCCAGCAACTCTACCGTTTGCGGCAGGTAGCCAAGGAAACGTCCGCGCGCGGTCTCACTCCATTGATCGAGTGCGCCGCCATCAAGCCGCACGTGCCCGCGCAGCGCGGGCCAGATCCCGACCAGCGCTTTGCCAAGGCTGGATTTTCCAGCCCCGCTCGGCCCGATCACGCCACATGCATCGCCCGCAGCCAGAGTGAACCGGGCACCGTTGACGATCGGAACTTGCGTTCCGGGCGCGGCTACGAACAGTGCTTCGACTTCAAGTCGTTCTTTCGGCGATGGAAGGGTTGTTGCCACTTCGGCGGGTGGTGGAACCTTGTCCAGCATTTCGGTCAAGCGAAGCCAACCGTTGCGGGCAGCGATCATGTTCTTCCAGTTGCCGATGGCCTGATCCACCGGAGCGAGCGCGCGTCCAGACAGGATCGACGCGGCGAAGATCACCCCGCCGCTGGCGCGGTCGTCAATCACCAGCAGTGCGCCTACGGTGAGGATGATGGATTGCAGCGCAAGGCGCAGGATCTTGCTGAGGCCGGTAAATGCCGTAGCAGTGCGGTTCAGGGCGTTCTGCGTGCCGGTATAGCGCTGGTTGATCGTTTCGAACCGCTCCTGCATACGCTCGCGCATTCCCAGCGCCGCAAGCAATTCGACATGGCGAAGGTTCGCCTCTGCGGCGCCGTTGCGCCACGCTGCCAGTTGCGCGACTTGCGATGATGGCTGCTGCATCGTGCGGTTGGTGAAGATCGTCAGCGAGAAAATGATAGCTGCGCCGACCAGCGTGGTCACGCCAAGCCAGAAGTGCAGGGCAAACAGTACCGCGATGAAGAACACGATCCACGGCAGGTCAATCAGCGTGGCGATGCCGCCCGACAGGAACGCACGCACTTGTTCCAGATCGCGCATCGGGATGAGTCCATCGCCCAATGAGCGGTTTCCCTGCAATCGCAACTGGGAGATTGCATCCTGCACACGCCGGGACAAACGACGATCCAGAGCGTTCGCCACATCAGCCAACATGCCGGACCGAACTGTCTCGAAATAACCCTGAAAAAGGTAAATGGCGGCGAGCAGGATGAGCAAACCAAAAAGCGTCGGAATGGACCGACTTGGCAGGACCGAATCATAAATCAGCATCATGTAGAACGACCCGCCAAGTAGCAGGACGTTGAGAACCGCACTCGCTGCAATTACCGCTAAGAATACACGCCTGTACGCTTTTGCAGCATCCCAAAGTTCGCCGCGGCGCATTGGCTGGGTCAAGAACACCAAAAATCCCCTGTCTGACGCTGGAAATGCGTCGAGGAAAAACCCACGTCCGAATCGTCCTTTGCCGCAAGACTGCTGGTTTCGGCCTGATTCGTGTGGTGTCCCCGACCTCGTGCTAGTCTGGATTGAGGTTTGTTGCCAAGGCATAGCTTGGGCAAACAACCGGAACTTTCAGTTTTGCTCTGTGGCTCAGCGGCAATGGCACGGTTGATCACCAGCGTTATGAGTCTGCCACGGTCACCGAGGGAACAATTGAAAATTCGGCAATTCTATCTGAACATGCACATCGCTTGACAAGTATCGTCCCAACGAGTGCGATTGCGCCCTGCATTTGACTTGCACAACGCCCTCCCGACCTTCCTGTTATAAAGATGACAAGTGACGTAATGCCGTGTGAGTGTGATTTTGGTCGCTTGCAGGTGCGAGATCGCTCGAATATGGATTGATACGTAAGGCGGGCAGGACATGGTTAACGTTCTGCATAAGAGAGCCAGTCGGGTTGCCAGTCGTTCAACGGGTGCTGACTCTCGCACAGAGGCAATCGCGCGGACATCAATCCGCGCTCCGCGCAGCACTTCAGGCAACCAACTGGCAACCATGCTGATCTTCCGCCGCAATGGAATGGAGATCTGGTCATGGACGTTCTGGGCACCAACAACGATGACATCTTGAACGGCACTGAAGCTGCCGAACTGATCGAAGGGTTGGAAGGCAACGACGAGCTTAACGGGCTTGGCGGCAATGACCTGCTTGATGGCGGCCCGGGCGACGATCAGATGAGCGGCGGTTCCGGTGATGATGTCTACCGGGTCGACAGCCCGAACGATGTGGTGATCGAACAGGAAGGCGAAGGCACGGACACTGTTGTTGTTACCTCCGCGTTTCCTGAAGGGAACTATTTTGGCCTGTCAGAGAATGTCGAAAACCTGACATTCGAAGTCTCTGCGTACCAGACCGCAGACGGCAACAGCCTGAACAACGTGATCGAAACGACTGCCACGGAATACTTCCAGATCAGCGCCGGCGATGGCGATGACAACGTAACGGCAGCAGCGGCTAGCGGCACCGGCTCGATTGATGGCGGGGATGGCAATGATTCGCTCACAGGGTCTGCCACGACCAACGTGTTCACCGATGAAAACGGTTACGTTAGCGTCGATCGTGAATACCTCTATGGCGGCAACGGCGATGATGCCATTTTTGGCGGCGGCGGCCTTGATGAAATCTATGGCGGCGATGGCAACGATCAGATTACCGGGTCGGACGGAAGCGTTGAAGCCAGCGTAGACATCTTCGGCAACCTTCAGGAAGCACAGGGGGACCGCATCGATGGCGGTGACGGCAACGACACGCTTTCGGGCGGGGAAGGCAATGACCTGATTGAGACCGGCATTGGCGAAGACACTGTCTTTGGCGGTGCAGGTGACGATGTCATTACTGCTTATGACTATACCGGGACCGGGCCTGACACGCTCTATGGCGGTGAGGGCAATGACTACATCGAGGTTTCGTCAGAAGGCTCACAGGTCTTTGGCGATGCCGGGCACGATACCTTGCGCAGCAACAACCAAGGCGCTGCCAGTTTCTTTGGCGGTGAAGGTCATGATTCCTTCGTCCAGATCATTGGCAACGATCATGCCGATACGATGGAAGGTGGCGCGGGATACGACCGTTTTGTGCTGAATTCCTACCTCAGCGGTACGGTCGATGTCATCAATGGCTTCCAGACCGTGGATACTGGCGATGGGATCGATACGATCGATCTGCACGAGTTCCTTCGCAATGGCGGTCTGGGGAACTACACCTACGGCACCAATCCCTTCCAGACCGGACACATGCAACTGGTCCAGGATGGTGCCGATGTGCTGCTGCAGGTCGATTACAATGGCAGTGCGTCCGAGTGGCAGACAGTGCTGCAGCTGACCAATGTCGATCTGAACGACTGGCAGATCGGCAATCTCAGCCCACCACTTGCCCGCAACGGGACGGGGTTCTCGACCTCTTCGAACGGCGGTGAAGATGACGACTACCTGTTCGGAACGGGTGAAACCGACGCGATCAGCGGCGGAGGCGGCGCTGATCGTATCTCTGGCGGCTGGGGCGATGATGTTCTGAACGGTGATGCGGGCGATGATCTGATCGATGGTGGCGAAGGGGCCGACCAGTTGTTCGGGGGCGATGGCAACGACGTGTTTGGCGATAGCCCGTTGTCAAATCTTGAGCTGCGGGTGAACAAGCCAGCAAGCATCGTTGGTGATGACAGTGCAGCAAACTATCGCAATGAAAATGACCGTGGCGATTTCCGTGATGGCCAGGTTGACATCATGACCGGCGGTGCGGGCGCTGACATCTACTACCTCGAATACAACAACAACGACAATGAATCCGTTGATATAATTACCGATTTTGATGTGAATGAAGATGTGCTCGGCCTCGCTCGCTTGCTGGAGCAGGGATATATCTACAGCGACAGCAACCCTTTCGAGAACGGCACTTTGCAAGCGGTGCAGGACGGGGCCGACACCATCATTCGTTTGTATGGCTATCTCGACCTTGTGCGTTTGCAGAACCTTGATGCTGAAAGCCTGACAGGTGCGAATATCGACCTTGGCTTCCCGCTGGTTGGTGAACCGCAGACGCTCACTGGTACAGAGGGGAGCGATTCGCTTTACGGTGGCTTTGGGCCAGACACGATCGAAGCGCTGGCGGGCGACGATTATGCAGACGGCGGGAACGCTTCGGACTTCATCGAAGGTGGTCTCGGCAATGACAACCTCTATGGCGGTCTTGGCAACGATACCATCCATGGGGGCGACGAGGGCGTCTATGTCTCGCCCTTGCCCGCCGATCTTGGAGGGTATTTCGGCACGCTGAGCAATGCGTTGGTCAACGGTCTTGGCGGCACCGCCGGCTTTGGCGAAGAGACCGTAGGGCGGAACGACGACGGCAGCTTCTTCCTCGACTTTCCTGCAGAGTTCGACGCAACGGACTGGGTTGTTGAAGGGAACACGCTCAGCGGCTTCTCGCTGAGCAACAATGGCTCGGTGAGCTTCGACGGGCTGACGATTTACCTTGTTCCTGCCGATCTTGATACCCGCTCCACCGGGATGTCCGCCAGCCCTGGTGGCAACAGCACCGGCAGCAATCTTGTCTGGTACGATTTCGACAGTGAAAACAGCACGATCACAGTTACATGGGACGATGTCGGGCGCTATTCGTTCGGCACTGTGCCAGTGGCAGCGCAAGCGCAGATCACAGCGCTTGGTGGTGGCGAATTCGACATTGTCCTGCGATATGAAGCCCAAGGCTTCTCCATCGGCAATCCTTATGTCCAGCTTGGCGGTACAACCTATTCGTTGCCCATTAGCAGCGGACTGCATGTCAACGAAGGCAACATTGGCCAGCCCGGTGTTTGGGCATTCCAGATCCGCGATGGCGTGGTCATCGGTCTGCCAACCAACGGCGACGGCAACGACTATCTCGACGGCGGAGATGGCAATGACACGCTCTACGGTGGCACCGGCCGCGATTCGCTCTACGGCGGACAGGGCGATGATACGCTATACGGTGGAGTGGGCGACGACAGCCTTTACGATTACAACGGCAATAACGCGCTCTATGGGGGCGATGGCAACGACTATCTCTCGGCAGAGAATGGCGTGTCGACGGTCGATGGTGGGGCCGGAAATGACGACATCAACTACTACGCGCCATACAATGGAGATGGTGGCTCCGAGGCATCGTTCTCGGCCTTTGCTGCGGCCATTGATGTGGAGATCCCGGCCTCAGGCACTGTGCTTGGTGGCGATGGTGACGACAACATCCAGATCAACGGTGGCCCGGTGGATGTCTATGGGGGGGCTGGCGACGACAACATCCAGACCTACGGTGGCAGCGGCATCGTCGATGGCGGCGATGGCAACGACACCTTTGACTACGTAGGCTATTCTGCGGAATCCCGCACCTATACGGGCGGAGAGGGCGCGGACACCTATCACTACCGCGGTTTCGATTTTTCGAATGCGCCCGGTGTCGTTGTGGTCACCGATTTTGCCACCGGCCCTGAAGGCGACACTTTCGATCTTACCAACTTTGGCTACGCGCCGAACTATGAATACGGATCAAACCCCTTCGCAACCGGGCACCTTCGCCTGGAGCAGCAGGGTGATGATGCGGTCATTCTGGGGGACTACGATGGCGCAGATGGTACAGAGCATGACTTCATCGAACTGGTCCGGTTCCAGAACACGCTGGTCGATGATTTCGTGCCGGAGAACTTCGGTGGATTCGATCCGGCTGCTGATGAATCGCTGAACGTCGTCGGAACCGAAGACGCCGACGAACTCTATGGCGGCGCGGCGGGTGACACGATCAGCGGCCTGGGTGGCAATGACACGATCTATGGCGGCAATGGCCCCGACCAGATCGATGGCGGCGCTGGGTATGACGCTCTCTATGCTGGCAGCGGTGACGATACTGTCCTGACAGGGCCTGATGGCGCAACCGTTTTCGGCGGTGAAGGCGCTGATACGGTCACCGGCAGCGAAGCTTATGACGAGATCTACGGCGAAGGCGGTGACGACCAGATCGATGCAGGAGCCGCGGGCGACTATGTCGAAGGCGGGGCTGGCAGTGATACCCTAACCGGCGGCGATGGCGATGATACGCTGATCGGCGGTTCCAATTCCGGCGGAAGCTCGGATGACGGTGACACCATCTACGGTGGAGCAGGCAACGACACGATCTACCTTGATCACGCCTACTACGGTGGCGGAGACAGTGGCAGCGATGTGGTCGAAGGCGGTGAGGGTGACGATACCATCGTGCTGCGCGCTTATGCTTCCAGCACGTCCTACGACAGCGGCACCGATCAGGTCGATGGTGGCGCGGGCGAAGATACGTTCATGCAGGTGGGCGTCGGCCCCGGTATTGCCACGCTGACCGGCGGTGAAGGGATTGACACCTATCATGTCGGCAATCCCGGCAGCGGCTCCAGCACTGATGTCGTAACCGATTTCATTGCGGGCGATGGAGGGGACCGCATCGATTTCGGCGCGCTTTCGTTCAGCGGCCTTACGGGCGACGAAAGCCCGTTCACCAACGGCTACCTGCGTTTTGTGCAGGACGGCCCCGATACCCTGTTCGAGTATGATGCCAGCGCTACGGGCAACTGGGTCACGCTCATGCGCCTCGAAGGCGTTGACGCCACGAATCTGACTCGTGCAAATCTGGCCCAGAACTGGTCGCCCGATGGCCTTGGCATCGTCATCAACGATGATGAAAACGGCAACACACTCAGCGGCACCAACGATGGCGACACGATCCTCGGCAATGGTGGCAATGATGCGATCTATGGCGCGGGCGGTGCCGACCAGATCGACGCAGGTGCAGGCGTTGATACGGTCTACGGTGGATCGGGCGCTGACACGATCGTCGGTGGCGACGATACCGGGTACCTCTACGGCGACGCGGGCAACGACACTATCGATGGCGGCTCATCTGCCGACGACATTCGCGGCGGTGAAGGCGACGACGTGGTGCGTGGCGGCGATGGGGCCGATACGCTTGAAAACTACTACGGCGGCGGCGGTAATGACGAAGTCTATGGCGGCGGCGGCAATGACGTCATCTATCTGAGCTATGGCGGGGCCGATTACGGAACCGATACCGTCGATGGCGGGGCGGGCGATGATCAGATCCGCGACATCAGTGCGGGCGCAGGCTTCACCACGGTGACCGGCGGCGAAGGTCGCGACACTTACGTCTTCACCTATCTCTCCACGAGTTATGCGGTTGATACCGTCACCGATTTTCAGACTGGTCCGGGCGGCGATTTGCTGGACTTCTCAGCTGTCTCGTTCTCCAATCTGCCTTCGAACCGCAATCCCTTTGTCACTGGGCACATCCGCCTTGTTGCTGACGGGGCAGATACGCTCGTCCAGTACGATCAGGATGGCGCCGAAGGTGCCAGCAGCAATTTCTTCACCATCTTGCGTCTCCAGGGCGTTGCACCCGAAGCTTTGACCCGCGACAACTTCACCCAAGGTTTCTCGCCCGATGGCGCGGGCCTCATCCTCATCGGCGACGAAGAAGCCAACACGCTCACCGGCACGCCCGATCCCGATACGATCACCGGCAACGGCGGTGATGACCTGATCTACGGCGGCGCAGCGACTGACATCATCGACGCAGGCAGCGGCAACGATACGGTCTATGGCGGTGACGACAATGACCAGATCGCTGGCGGCGCTGGCTACGACACCCTTTACGGGGACGGTGGAAACGACACCATCGATCTCGGCGCAGATAGCGATGGCGGGGTGATTGTTGGCGGCACGGGCGATGACGGTCTCACCGGAAGCGACGGTGACGATACGATTTATGGCGGCTCCGGCAACGATGCTATCACTGCCAATGGCGGCAATGACACGATCTTTGCAGAGTCCGGTGACGACACCGTTTACGGCGGCGAAGGGGCGGATTCCATCTATGGCGGTGGCCAGGCCGCAGACCTGCTCTATGGCGGAGAGGGCAATGACCGCCTCGAAAACACCCAGGGCGCGCTCTACGGCGGCGATGGTGCGGACGAACTCTACCTGAGCGGCGCCGGTGGCGGCACAGCCGATGGTGGCGCGGGCGATGACTTCTTCACCTGGCTCACGCTTGGCGGCGGCACGGCTGATCGCTTCACCGGCGGCGACGGGCGTGACACGTACCGGCCATACTATTTCAACGCGTCCTATACCGTCGACGTTATCACGGATTTCACAGGTGGAACCGGCGGCGATCTGCTTGATATCGCATACCTTATCGCTTCGTTGAGCAACTACGCTGGCGGCACCAATCCCTTCGGCAGTGGCCATTTGCGCTTTGTCGCCGATGGAGCCGACACGCTGCTTCAGATCGATCCTGATGGCAGTGCGGATGGCTGGAACACCGTGCTGCGTCTGGAAAACCTCGATCCGACCACTCTGGTGCGCGACAATATCGTGCAGGCTTTCTCGCCCACTGGCGTTGATGGCGTGACGATCAACGATAGCGATGATGCCAGCAATCTCAGCGGCACGGCTGACGATGATACAATCAGCGGCAATGGCGGCGATGACACGATCAATGCGCTGGCCGGCAACGATACCGTCTTTGGCGGCGACGGGGCAGACACCATCAACGGCGGCCTTGGCGATGATACGCTTGCTGGCGATGCGGGCAACGACACCATTTCCGGCGAAGGCGGTGATGACATCATCACCGGCGGCGCTGGGGCTGACTCGCTTTATGGCGGCGTTGATGATGACACCATCGATGGCGGCACCGAAAACGACTACATCGACGGAGGCGCCGGCTCGGATATTCTGTCCGGCGGCGATGGCAATGATACGATCTACAGCGGTTCAGGGCCGAACGATGAAGTCTATGGCGGAGCCGGTGATGATTATCTTTCCGGCAGCGCAGGATCGCACGTGGAGGGCGGCGAAGGCAACGATACGCTGGTCATCGCAGGCGCTGGCGCAACGTTCCTGGGCGATGCGGGTGACGATACCTTCCTTCAGGTCAGCCATGATGATGGAGCTGCCGATACGCTGACCGGCGGAGCCGGACGTGATACCTACCAGATATACTACGTCAGCGCATCGCACACCGCCGATACCGTGACCGATTTTGCGCCCGGCGCAGGCGGCGATGTGCTGGACATCTCGCTGGTCCTCGCCTCGATGAGCGGACTTTCCGCAGACAACCCCTTTGTTGCAGGCTTCATGCGGCTGGTCTCGAACGAGGAGCTGACTGCGACGCTGGTTCAGGTCGATGTCAATGGCGGCGCTGACAGCTGGCAAACCGTGCTGGTGCTTGAAGGCGTTGCGCCCGAAGACCTTACGCGTGAGAACTTCGCGCCCCAGCACGCACCTGACGGATCGGGTATCGAGATCATTGATGGGCCAGATAGCAGCACGCTGACCGGAACGTCAGGCGATGATGCCATCTACGGCGGTGCTGGTGCGGATTCCCTCTACGGCGGGTCGGGCAGCGACCTGCTCGATGGCGGTACCGAGAACGATGGTATCTATGCAGGCCGTGGCAACGACTTTGCGTTTGGCGATGCAGGGGCGGACTCCGTCTTTGGCGAAGCAGGCGATGACGAAGTCTACGGCGGCGAGGGTAATGACTATGTCTATGGCGGCGCAGGAAATGATGCGCTGTTCGGCGGCGCTGGCAATGACTACCTTGCCGATACGGAAGGGAGCAACACCTTCGATGGCGGCGATGGCGACGATCAGTTCGCTTCGGTGGGCCTGGGCACTGATGTCGATACCTTCACCGGCGGCAGCGGTCGCGATAGCTATGCCCTGAGCTGGTCGGCTTCCAGCGCGCTGGATGTGGTGACAGATTTCGCCACGGGCGTTGGGGGTGACATCATCGACATCAATTATGTCGGCGGCGTCTATCTGGGCGGGGATAACCCCTTCCTGCGCGGTTTCCTGCGGCTTCAGCAGGATGGCGCGGACACGCTTCTGCAATTCAACGCAGATGGTATTGGCGATGATTGGCAGGACGTTCTGCGGCTTGCGGCCACCAATGCCGGCGATTTTTCCTATGACAATTTTGCCCCGCAATTCGGCCCTGACGGTACAGGTGCAACCATCATCGGCACGGCCGGGGGCGAAACGCTCATCGGCACTATCAGCAACGATACCATCGAGGGGCGCGAAGGTTCGGATGCGATCTATGGTGGTGTAGGCACCGATATTCTGCGTGGTGAAGACGGCAACGATACGCTTGATGGCGGTGCTGGTGACGACAGCTTGTTCGGCGGCATTGGCAACGATAGTTTCGTAGACCTGTTCGGCGCCAATACGATCGATGGCGGCGAAGGCGAAGATCAGTTCTACTACGTCGGCGGCAGCACACAGGTTGATGCACTGACCGGCGGAACAGGTAGCGATACGTACCACATTTCGTGGGTCTCCGGTCGTCCCGCCGACGTCGTTACCGATTTTGCCGCTGGCGTCGGTGGTGATGTAATCAATGTTTCCACCGTCAACTCAGTTGGCTATTCCAGCGCGGTCAATCCGTTCGTGACCGGCTACATGCGTTTGTTGCAGGACGGTCTCGACACCGTGTTGCAATACAGCGCCGATGGAACCGGTACGATCTGGGAATCCGTTCTTCGGCTGCAGAATGTCGATGCAGCAACACTCAACTATGCAAACTTCTCGCCCCAGTTCGGCCCCGATGGTGCGGGGATCACGATCAACGATGGGCCGATGAGCAATTCACTTTATGGCACGCCCAGCAACGACACCATCTTTGGCAATGACGGTAGCGATGGCCTCTATGGTCAACTCGGCGATGACAAACTCTATGGCGGAAACGGTGCCGACTACCTGACAGGTGTTGGCGGCAATGATGAGCTTTACGGCGGCATCGGCAACGATACCCTCATCGACATCGATGGTGCCAACCTGATCGATGGCGGTGAAGGCAACGATACCTTCCAGCAGGTCGGATATGGTGACACCGGATCGCAAATGACGGGCGGCACGGGTTCCGACAGCTATCAGTTGCTCTGGCGTGCTGGCGGGATGACCGATGTCATCACCGATTTCACGACCGGTCCGGGCGGCGATACGCTCTATCTTCATTCGATCCTCAGCCAGTCCATCGGCTATACTTCGGGTGAAAATCCGTTCCTCACCGGGCATCTTGCGCTGGTGCAGGATGGTTCGGACGTGCTGCTGATGTTCGATCGCGATGCAGCAGGCGCGGGTGAAGCCGTGGCGCTGGTTCGGATGCTGAACGTTTCAGTCGGCGATTTCACACTCGACAGCTTTGAGCCCAACTTCTCGCCGGGCGGCGAAGGCGTCACACTTGAAGGCACGTCGGCAGGCGAAGTGTTCTATGGCACCGCGTCGAACGACACGATCTCCGGCCTTGGTGGTGCAGATACAATCTATGCCGGATCGGGCGATGACACCGTCTATGGCGGCACCGGCCCGGACAATCTCCAGGGCGGGCAGGGCAATGACGCGCTCTTTGGCGGTGATGGCAACGACACGATTGTCGACTCTCTCGGCACCTCCACGGTCAGCGGCGGAGAAGGTGACGATTACATCTCCGTAGCCGGAGGCACGGTCCACGGTGACGAGGGCGACGACACGATCCAGGCTAATGGCGCAGGCGATTACTACGGCGACTCAGGCCGCGACACGCTATCCGGTTCGGGCACGCTCTATGGCGGTGATGATGCCGACGTTGTGACCGTCAGTGCCGATGGCGGCACAGGCTATGGTGATGCCGGTAACGACGATGTGCGCGGCGGCAATGGCGCGCAGTCGCTCTATGGCGGCGATGGCGTGGATACCATGCGCGGCGGGACCGGCAACGACCTGCTCTCTGGTGATGCTGGTGACGACGAGCTGAATGGCGAGGCTGGGGACGACGCGCTGCAAGGCGGCACGGGCTATGATTCCGCCCGCTATTTCGGCAATCGCGCCGATTTCACCGTTACCGACAATGGCGATGGCACTTTCACCGTCACCGACGACCGTCCCGGATCACCGGCAGGCACGGACACGTTGCAGGGTGTCGAAGTGCTGGTCTTCGACGATCAGGAACTGCCGCTGGCAACCTTCGCAGGCTACACCTGGTACGGATCGAGCGCGGATGACAGCATCCCCGGCACGCCGCTCTATGTGCAGCCCGGCGCGATCATTCCGGGCGGTGAGCCTGGCTTCGATATCTCGAACCCGGTCACCGACTATGACCTGATGGGCGATGACACGATCTATGCTGGCCCCGGCTTCGACCAGATCAATGGCGGTGGCGGCAACGATACGCTGTTCGGTCAGGGTGGCCCCGATGTGCTCTATGGCAACACCGGCAACGACACACTGCATGGTGAAGAAGGTGATGACGACCTCTACGGCGGATCGGGCCTCGACACGATCTATGGCGGCGAGGAAGACGATGTCATCAGCGGCGGCCTGCATGACGATACGCTCTATGGCGGCAACAATAACGACACGATCACCGACTTTGAAGGCACCAACCTGATCCACGGCGATGCCGGTGCAGACGTGCTGGCAGGGTCTGGCACCATCTACGGCGGTCTTGGCGCTGACAGTGTCAATGTGACCGGCACCGGCTACGGCGATGGCGGCAACGATTCTGTCACCGGTACCGGTGAAATGCGCGGCGGCGATGGCGACGATTCCGTAAGCGGCACAGGCGTGCTTTATGGCGATGCCGGGAACGATGCGCTGACGCCCTTTGGATCGTCCACGGCCTATGGTGGCGACGGCAATGACAGCTTCGGTCAATCGCTGCTGCATGAAGGCGATGCCACCTACTACGGTGGCGCGGGCGACGATGCCATTTCAATCATCTACGGCAGCGACACCGCCTTCGGCGATGACGGTGACGACACGATCTCGGCAAGCTCGGTATCCGGCGACAATGCGCTCAGCGGCGGTGCCGGCGAAGACCTCATCACCGGCGGTGCAGGCAACGACACCATCGATGGCGGTGCCAACGATGACGTGGCAGTCTATGCCCGCACTCGCGGAGACTTCACCGTCACGCAGAACGGCGCAGGCGGCTATACCGTGGTCGACAACCACGGCAACGAAGGGCAGGACGACGTTACTGACGTTGAAACCTTGCGCTTCACCGATGTCGATTTCCAGGTCACCGATGGCAACACCGGCCTCACGCTCGGCGGCGATGCCGATGCCAACCTGATCAGCGGCACCCAATTCGACGATATTGTCCACGGCGAAGGTGGCGATGACCAGATCGAGACCGGTTCCGGCAACGACCGCATCTTCGGCGGCGAAGGCGCTGACCGCATCGAAGCAGACGGCAGCAACGTCCCCGGCGTGATCGCCGACTTCGGCGGTATCGGTAACGATGTCGTCTACGGCGGCGGTGGAGACGACGTTATCTCCAGCGGCGGCGGCTATGACATCGTGCATGGCGACGATGGTAACGACACCATCGATGGCGGCGCTGGCGACGATCAGCTCTTCGGTAACGCGGGCGATGACGCGATCTATGGCGGTGAAGGTGCTGACCGCATCACCGACACCGAGGGCACCAACCTCATTGAAGGCGGAGCTGGCGCGGACATCATCACCGGCTACGGCGTGGTTCGCGGCGGTGACGACAATGACACCATCATCGGCGACGGCCAGCTCTTCGGCGATGCAGGTGACGATACCCTTACCGGCACGGGCGAGCTTGATGGCGGCGAGGGCAACGACACCATCGCAACCACTTATTCGGTCGCTTATGGCGGCGATGGCAACGACACAATCCGCGGCTGGACCGGCTACTACTACAGCTCGGGCAGCGAAACGCTCTATGGCGGCAGCGGTGACGATGCGATCAATGGCGGCTTCGGCGCAGACATCATCGTCGGCGGCGCGGGTGATGACGACCTCACCGGGGCCGAGCATGACGATCAGATCTATGGCGGATCGGGCTATGACAAGGCCTACTACGCAGCGAACATCGGCGAATATACCTTCACCGATCTCGGCGCAGGCCAGTTCGAATACCTCAGCGCCACCTTCCGCATCACCGGCAATGGCGATGGCACAGTCACCGTGGTCGACCTGCGTTCCGGCTCGCCGCTCGGCACCGACACGCTCTATGGTGTCGAACTCTTCGTCTTCAACGATGATGAACTCGCCAACCCCTATCCCACCGATCCCAACTTCGGCCTGACCATCACCGGCACGCCGTTCGACGACATCCTCATCGGTGACAGCGGCGATGACACGGTCACCGGGTTTGCCGGCAACGACCGCCTGTTCGGCGATGATGGCAACGACCTCCTCGTCGCAGGCCTCGGCAATGATGTGCTTGATGGCGGTTCGGGCAACGATGATCTGCGCGGCGATGAAGGCATCGACCACATCTATGCGGGCGCGGGGTCTGACATCGTCTCAGGCGGGGCGGACAACGACATCATCTACGGCGGTCAGGGCGCTGATCAGATCTCCGGCGATGGCGGCGATGACCAGATCTATGACGAGAACGGCCTGAACATCGTCCACGGCAATGATGGCAACGACATCATTCAGGCCGATGGCGACGTCTATGGCGATGCCGGGGCTGACCGCATTGGCAACTTCTACAACTACGCCGAAGGCTCGATCTATGGCGGGGCCGACAACGATACGATCTATGCCGCAGGCGCGCTCGCATCGGGCGGGGCGGGCGATGATACGATCCTGTCCGTCACCGCGCTGACCCATGGCGACGATGGCAATGACAGCGTCAAGGGCAGCGGCGAACTGCATGGCGATGATGGTGACGATACCATCATGGTCTACGCAGGAGCCACCGGCTACGGCGATGCCGGAAACGATTACCTGCGCGGCGCGACCCTCTATGAAATCTCGGCCGACGGCAGCCAGACGTTCTACGGTGGGAGTGGCAACGATACCATTCGCGGCGATCAGGTGGTCTATGGCGTGGGTGCGGTTGTCGGCAACGGCACCGATCCGTTCGCACACAATGGTGACGATACGATCGACGGTGGTGATGATACTGACACCGCCGCCTATGCCGAACGGCGCGACCGCTATACCGTGGTCCGCAATGCCGAAGGCGTTCTGAACGTCATCGCCAACTTCACCTCCGAAGGCACCGACACGCTGACCGGCGTCGAACAACTGGCCTTCACCGATATGACCATTGGCGAAGGCGACGCCGGATTGACCATCACCGGCACTGCTGCCGATGACAGCCTGTCAGGCACCACGCAGGACGATGTGATCTTGGCGCTTGATGGCAATGACAGTGTCCTTGCCGGAGCAGGGAACGACCACGTCTATGGTGGCCTTGGCGATGATACGATCAGCGGTGAGGCTGGCAACGACGTCCTGCTTGGCGAAGCTGGCAACGACCTGATCCAGGGCGGCGCTGGTCTTGACCAGATCATCGGCGGCGAAGGAAACGACACTCTTGAAGGTGAGGATGGCAACGACTTCATCTCTGGCGGCGTAGGGGACGACATCCTGTCTGGCGGCGCCGAAAACGATGTTCTGATCGACAGCGAAGGCAACAACGTCCTGTCCGGCGACGATGGAGATGATACCATTTCCGGCACGGGCGTGCTCTACGGCGGTCAGGGCAACGACAGCCTCAACGGCAATGGTGACCTTTACGGAGGCACCGGCAATGACGCGATCCGTGGCTACGGTCGCGTGTTCGGCGATGATGGCGATGACCAGCTTCAGGGTGGCTTCGAAATCTATGGCGGCGCAGGCAATGACAGCATCATCGCCGAAGGCACCACACTTGCTGAAGGCGGCGACGGCGATGACCTTATCGCGCCTTGGGCATACAACGATGGCGATGGTACTTTCAGCGGCAATGCCGGAAACGACACGCTCTATGGTGGCTTGGGCACAGACAGCCTAAGCGGTGATGATGGCAACGATACGCTCTACGGCGGTCAGGGGCATGACCGCCTGAGCGGCGGCGCTGGCGGCGATTCCTTCTACGGCGGTGGCGGAGACGACAAGATCTACGGCGGCGGACAGACCGAAGAAAACCCCGACGTCGTTTACTACTACGGCAACCGCAACGACTACACGATCGTCACCATCGACGGGAAAACCATCGTAACCGATAACCGTCCGGGTTCGCCCGATGGCGTCGATACGCTCTACGGCATCTACGATGTCCGCTTCCTTGATGCCGACTATGTCACCTCGCCGAATTATGGCGTGGAAGTGAACGGCACCGAAGGCGATGATGTGATCAACGATCACAGCGCCCCCAACCCGCCGCTGATCAATCTTGGGTCGGGCGATGATTTCGTCCGCGGCAATGGCGGCAATGACCTCATCGAAGGCCTCGCGGGCAGCGATACGCTCTATGGCGGCGATGGCAACGACACGATCAATGGCGGCACCGAGGCGGATTCGATCTATGGCGATGCCGGAGCTGACGTTCTCAGCGGCAACGATGGCGATGATGAAGTTACCGGCGGCACTGGCACCGACACGCTCTATGGCGGGCAGGGCGAAGATGCGCTCTACGGCGGCACGGAAGACGACAACCTCTATGGTGGCACTCAGAACGACCTTCTGCTGGGCGGTGACGGCAACGATTTGCTCGATGGCGGCGCTGACGATGACTATCTGCTGGGCATGTCCGGCAACGACACGCTCTACGGCGGGGCCGGGGATGATACGCTTGTCGGCGGTGCTGGCGATGACATCCTGATCGATACGTCCGGTGCCAATGTGCTGGATGGGTCTGAGGGCAATGACTCCATTACCGGGACCGGCGATCTGTACGGCGGCCTTGGCGATGATAGCCTGACCGGAGGCGCGGGCAGCCAGAACCTCTACGGTGGCGTCGGCAGCGACAGCTATGTTACCGGCGACGGCGATGACGTGATCCTCGATACAGGCGAACCGAGTGACATCGATCGTGTGTCCTACGGCGCAGCGCGCAGCACCTTTACCGTGGCACAGGACAATGACGGTATGCGCATTGTCGACAATCGCGGCAACGGTGGTGACGACCTTGTCCAGGGCATCGAGGAATACAGCTTCAACGCTGACGTCCTCACTTTTGCGACGCTCGGCGCAGGCCGTGTCACCGATCTTTCCGCCTCTTTGGTGGATGAAACCGTGCTCGTCGCAACACCGTTCGAGGCACGTGTGACCGTTGGGGACGACATCCTCGATACCGGCGCGGGCAACGACACCATCGACAGCGGCGCGGGCAACGATCGCATCGATAGCTTCGAAGGCAACGACAACGTCCAGTCTGGCGAAGGCAATGACGTGGTCATGGCTGGCACAGGCAACGACACCGTCGATGGCGGTGCAGGCGATGATCAGCTCTTCGGCGAGGATGGCGATGACTTCATTGAAGGCGGGGCCGGACTTGACGAAATCTTCGGCGGCTTCGGCGCTGACACGCTCTTCGGTGGCGATGACGCCGACGTGATCCGTGGCGGTAACAACGATGACGCCCTCTTCGGCGGCGCGGGCAACGATGATCTGCGCGGTGAACATGGCAATGACTCGATCACCGGCGGCGATGGCAATGACGTGATCGTCGATAGCGAAGGCACCAACATGCTGTTGGGAGGTATCGGCAATGACAGCATTACCGGCACTGGCACGCTCTACGGCGAACAGGGCGACGATACCCTTTCGGGCAGCGGCGCGCTTTACGGAGGCTCCGGCGAAGACCTGATCAACGGGTCGGGCACGCTCGATGGTGGTGATGACGATGACGTGATCAACGGCAGCAATGGCGATGACATGATCTTCGGCGGCAGTGGCAACGATACGATCAACACCGGCAGCGGGGCTGACGTGGTCGATGCAGGTGCCGGGGATGACAGCATCACTGGCAGCACCGGGAACCAGACCGTCAATGGTGGTACCGGCAACGATGTGTTCCACATCGCCGGTCTGCGCTCACAGTTCACCGTCACCTACGATGGCGTTGGCGGCTACATCGTGGTCGATAACTTCCCTGAAAACGGGGACTTCGGTCAGGATTATCTGGTCGGCGTCGAAGCCATCCAGTTCTCGGATCAGCTCTTCGTGCTCACACCGGGCGAAGTGGGTGACAACTTCGATGGCACCGAAAACGCAGACGTCTACAACGGCAACGCCGCCGATAACGTTGCGCGTGGCTTTGGCGGTAATGATACGCTGTCGGGCAACGAAGGTGACGATACGCTCTATGGCGATGCCGGGAATGACAGCCTCTATGGCGGGGCCGACAACGACCTGCTTGATGGTGGTGACGGCAACGATCTGATGGCCGGCGGCACGGGCGACGATGTTTACCGTGTGAGCAATGCCGATGATACCGTGGTCGAAGGTGTCGATGAGGGCACAGATACCATTGAATCCGAGCTCGCCACTTACTCGCTGGCGGCAGCGGCGAACGTGGAGAACCTCGTTTACACCCGCGATTTCGGGAACTTTACCGGCACCGGTAACGATCTCGATAACCAGATCACGGGCGGTGATCAGAACGATACGCTGGACGGCGGACTAGGGGCTGATACGCTCATCGGCCTTGGCGGCAACGACCGGTACTTTGTCGACAATGCTGGCGATGTGGTCACCGAAGCGGTCGATGAAGGCACGGACTCCGTCTATGCCACGATCAACCACACCCTCGCGGCCAATGTCGAAAACCTCTATCTGGTTGAAGGTGCGGCGGGAGCCATCGAGGCGACCGGCAACGATCTGGACAACGCACTCTACGGCAACAGCGCAGACAACCTCCTCGATGGTGGGGTGGGTGCTGACCTGATGTATGGCGGCAGCGGCAATGATACTTATGTCGTCGATAATTTGGGTGATCAGATTGCTGACAGCGCAGGTGACATGGATACGGTGCAGACCGTTCTCAATACTTACGTCTTGTCGAATGCAGTCGAAAATCTCGTGTTCGTTGGGGCTGGTAATTTCAACGGTACAGGCAATTACAAGGCTAATCTGATCCAGGGTGATGTGGGCAACGATACACTCGACGGTGGCTTTGGTGCCGATACATTGGTCGGCAGCGCCGGTGATGATACCTACTACATCGACCAAAGCGACGACGCAGTGGTCGAACTGATCGGCGAAGGCAATGACAGGGTCATCGCTGCAAAAAGCTGGACTCTGGCGGCAGGCATGGAAGTAGAACGGATCGAGGCTGTTACCGGTTCAGCCAATGTCCATTTGACCGGCAATGACCTTGCCAACGTACTGGTTGGCAACAATGCCGGAAACCGCCTCGATGGCGGTGCTGGTGTCGATACGATGATCGGTGGCCATGGCAACGACATCTATGTTGTCGACAATCTCGGCGACGTGGTGGACGAAACCGGCGGCAGCGGTGTCGACACTGTGGAGGCGTCGATCAGTTATGCACTGGCAGACACCTTGGAGAACCTCATTTTGTTGACCGGAGGTCTGATCGGCACAGGAAACGCATTGAACAACCTCATCAACGGTAGCAGTGGGGTGGATCGCCTCTTTGGTCGTGAAGGCGCAGACCGGATCTTCGGCAACGACGGTGACGATCTCATCCGTGGTGGTGACCAGAATGACACTATCGAAGGTGGCAACAACAACGACACCCTGTACGGTGAAGAAGGCAACGACCGGCTCTTTGGAGGCAATGGCATTGACCGGCTTGATGGCGGGAATGGCAACGATACGCTTGATGGTGGCGATGGAGACGACAGCCTGTCTGGTCAGGCAGGCAACGATGTCCTCACTGGAGGTGCAGGCAATGACGGCATGGACGGTGGAACGGGGGCTGACCGCATGACGGGTGGCCTTGGCAACGACCGCTACTTCGTCGATGATGCAGGCGATTTGGTGGTCGAGGCTTCGGGCGAAGGCACTGATACGGTGAGCGTGACGCTTTCCAGCTATACGCTGACGGCTAATGCCGAGAACCTTTTCTTCGTTGGCACGGGCAACTTCACTGGCACCGGTAACGACGAGGGAAATGCGCTCAATGGTGGAGATGGTGATGACACGCTATCGGGTCTTGATGGCAACGACCGCCTGATCGGTGGTGCAGGGGCAGATGTGCTTTCTGGCGGGGCAGGCGCAGACTGGTTCGTGTTCACTGAACTTGGTGATTTCGGTAGTGGTCCGCTTGATCGCATCGCCGATTTCTCACTTGCCGAAAATGATCGCATTCGCCTCGACAAGATCGACGCAAACAGTCTCGTTGGCGGCAATCAGGCCTTCGCCTTCATCGGCACGGCTGCCTTCAGCGGCGCAGCGGGTGAGCTTCGCTACGACGCCATCGGTGCGAACTCGATTGTCTACGGCGATGTCGATGGCGATGGCACGGCGGACTTCCAGTTCCAGGTTGATGGATTGACTACTTTCCTTGGGTCCGAATTCGTCCTCTAAGGGGGAACTGGATATGTACGCCACGCCGGAGTTGATGTGCTGGGACGTTTGAAGAACTGGCTTTCGGGCAAGGGTGAAATGAAGGCCGATGACAGTGCTGGGAAGAGGGCGGGCTCCGGTCCGTCCGCTGCCCGCGCGGTCGATGTTGGCTGGTTGCTTGATACTGACAAGGCCCGCTTCATCTGGGCCGAACCACGCCGCGTGCGCCGGGGGGATCCGCCGCCGCGCCATGCGAAGTCCGTCAACTATTGCCCCGGCGTGATCGATTACGAAGCGCGGTTGTTTGAAGTCACGTGTCCAATAGACCTGCGCCTTCGCTTTGCACGCAACGAAAAGGGGGCACCGGTGCTGGTCAATGCTGATGGGGATAAATCTTCCATCCGCAACAAGCACTTGAACGCGATGATGGCGATGGTTTCTGAAAAGGAGTGGCGGCACCCGGAAAGGCCCGTCATCCAGATCATCACACCCTACATCTTCCTCAGCGATGAACCGGTGTGGATGACGCAGATGCCCCCATTCCTCGCCTACCGCCCCGATCCCTGGCCGGGTTCGGTGATCGGTGGGCGGCTTCCGATCCACATTTGGCAGCGCCCGATGATGTGGGCATTTGAATGGTACGACACGAAGAAGGAACTGGTGCTCAAGCGGGGTGAGCCGTGGTTCTATGCGCGCTTCGAAGCGCACGATCCCACGCGGCCTTTGCGCATGTTCGAGGCGGAGCGGACGCCTGAACTGGTGGAGCATATCCAGGGCGCAAGCTCGGTGGCAAACTACGTCAACCAGACCTCGCAACTGTTCAAAGTGGCGCAGGAGCGGCGTCCAGAGCGGCTTTTGGTGCGCAAGGAGCGCGCGAAAACGGACGAGCCGCCCGCCGAGTGCCCTTACGATTCCTGAAGTGCACCTAAATGCACCTAAATGCACCTAAGGCGTAGCAAACCACCCCCAGATGAGTCGAACTGTCAGTCCGATGCTCACAACGACCAGCAGCGGTCGGATCACTTTCGCGCCAAACTTCGTGGCGTAGTGTGACCCGATCCACGCCCCCGTCATCGCGCCGATCCCCATGCACAAACCCAACACCCACATCGCCTGCCCGCCAATCGTGAACACGATCACGCTGGCGATGTTGCTGGTAGCGTTGAGGAATTTGGTCAGCCCCGTAGCCCGCGTCAGCCCCAGTCCGCGCAAACCGACAAGCGTTGTCGCAAAGAACTGCCCCGCGCCCGGCCCGAAAAAGCCGTCATAGAACGCAACGCCCCCGCCGACCGGCATGTAGCCGCGTTCGGAGAGGTGGGCGTGGCGATCTTCGTCGGTCATGCCGCGTGACAGCACGGTGTAGAGCGCGACGGCGATCAGCAGGATGGGGACGACGAGCTTGAGGATGTCGGCGCTAAGTCTTTGGATCGCAAGCGATCCTGCCATTGCCCCGACAAACACCACAGCTGCCGTTGGCGCGCTTTTGCGGAAGCTGAACAGGCCAGCCTTATGGTAGCGCCAAGCAGCCATGGAAGTGCCGCACATCGACTGGATCTTGTTGGTGCCAAGCACGACATGCGGAGGCATTGGAGTGGAGAGCAGGACCGGCATCATCACCAGTCCGCCACCGCCCGCCACTGCATCGATGAAGCCCGAAAACACCGCGACCAGCGTCAGCGCAGGATAAAGCCAGAGGTCGAGCGCAACGGGGTCGATCAGTAATAGATGGGGCATTTGCGCGTCATGGCGATTGCGCCTAAGGCCTGCAACACTCTTTTTGGCCGAGAATCCGCACGATGACCCGCTTTGCCTTCGATATTCACGCCACCGACGGCAAGGCCCGGACGGGTACGATCCGCATGAAGCGTGGGGACATCCGCACGCCTGCGTTCATGCCCGTGGGCACTGCGGCGACGGTCAAGGCGATGAAGATGGAAGATGTGCGCGCAAGTGGCGCGGACATCATTCTGGGCAACACCTACCATTTGATGCTGCGCCCCGGTGCGGAGCGGGTGGCGCGGCTTGGGGGCCTGCACAAGTTCGGTGGCTGGGACCGGCCCATCCTGACCGACAGCGGTGGTTACCAGGTGATGAGCCTTTCGGATTTGCGCAAGATTACCGAGGAGGGCGTGACCTTTGCCAGCCACCTCGACGGGTCGCGGCATCTGCTGAGCCCGGAGCGGTCGATGGAGATCCAGCGGTTGCTGGGGTCGGACATTGTGATGTGCTTTGACGAGTGCCCGCGTGCCGATCAACCGCGCGATGTGATTGCCAAGTCGATGGAAATGTCGATGCGCTGGGCGCGGCGCAGCCGTGATGCGTTTGACGCGGGTGGCGAACATGCGGAGAGTTCGGCGCTGTTTGGCATCCAGCAGGGCGCTCTGGATGAGGGCCTGCGCAGGACGAGTGCTGACGCGCTGATCGATGTGGGCTTTGATGGCTATGCCATTGGCGGGCTGGCCGTGGGTGAGGGGCAGGAGGCAATGTTTGCCACGCTGGACTTTGCGCCGCAGCAACTGCCCGCAGACCGCCCGCGCTACCTGATGGGCGTGGGCAAGCCTGATGATCTGGTGGGCGCGGTGGAGCGCGGGGTTGATATGTTCGACTGCGTGCTGCCGACGCGGTCCGGCCGCAATGGGCAGGCGTTTACGTGGAACGGGCCGCTGAACATGCGTAACGCCCGCCATGCCGAGGATACCGGGCCACTGAGCGAGCGCTGCCCTTGTCCAACGTGCGGCAAATACAGCCGGGCCTATCTGCACCACCTGCACAAGTCTGGCGAGATGCTGGGGGCTATGCTGCTGACTGAGCATAACCTGTGGTTCTACCAGCAGCTTATGGCCGGGATGCGTGCGGCGATCGGCGAGGGGCGCTTTGCGGCATTTGCGGCGGATTTCCGGCGGGACTACTTCGCGCGTTAAGTTTCCGACGTAAATTACCGTCATCCTGAACTCGTTTCAGGATCCATTTTGCCGATCAGGCCAAGGTTCTCGGCCGAAAAATGGACCCTGAAACGAGTTCAGGGTGACGTAAGAGTGATTGATTACGCCGCAATGCCCTCATGCGGTCCGTTTACAAGCGTGTCATCAATTTCCAGCCGCGTATCTTTGTAGGGATAGAACAGGCAGCTGCGCTGGTCATAAAAGCCCGCGCCGATGGCAAAGGCCTGTTGCTGCGCCGTGAGGAGATCGGGGTACCATTTGCCAGTGCGGTGCGGGGTAACGAAGCGATATTGCGTCATGCCTTGCCAATGGCCAAGCCGCGTTTCAGTTCCACGACACGGCGCAAATCCTGCTGGTGAAATGCAAAATAACGCACTGTTTCCAAACGTGAAAAAGGCGGAGCTTGCGCCCCGCCTCTTTGCTTGTTTCGATGCTGGGAAACCGATCAGCGCGAATAGAATTCGACGACCAGATTCGGTTCCATCTTCACCGGATAAGGCACTTCGTCCAGCGTCGGAACGCGGGTGAAGGTGGCCTTGTCGGCTTCGGTGGCGACATAATCGGGAACTTCACGCTCTGGCAGGGTCTGCGCTTCAGCGATGAGAGCCATTTCCTTGGCTTTCTTGCCGAGGCTGATCACATCGCCAGGGCGAACGCGACGCGATGCGATGTTGCACTTCACGCCGTTCACATAGATGTGGCCGTGCGAAACGATCTGGCGGGCCGAGAACACGGTCGGCGCGAACTTGGCGCGGTACACGACCATGTCGAGGCGCTGTTCGAGCAGGCCGATCAGGTTCTGACCGGTATCGCCCTTCATCTTCGACGCTTCCTGATAGGTGCGCTTGAACTGCTTTTCGGTCACATCGCCGTAGTAGCCCTTGAGCTTCTGCTTGGCGCGGAGCTGGATGCCGAAGTCCGAAACCTTGCTCTTGCGGCGCTGGCCGTGCTGGCCGGGGCCATACGAACGGCGGTTCACCGAAGACTTGGGACGACCCCAGATGTTCTCACCGAGACGACGGTCAATTTTGTACTTAGATGCCTTGCGCTTGGACATGCGCTGCCTTTCAATTTGCAATGCACCAGCCACGTGCCGATGCTTCTAGTCCCGGAACCGCACCATCCAAATCAAAGTTCGGATGCGGCCACCGCTTCACCGGGAGTGCGAGGCCAATTGCGAAGCGCGGCCAAGAACAGAGTTGCGGGCTGATGTCAAGGCCAAGACGCGCTATTCGAGCGGATCGCCCGGCTTTGATCCCGGCTTGCGGCGCAGAACGCTGAGGACGCCGCGAAAAGTGCGCAGTTCGAGGTGGTTCCAGCCCGGCTTGGTCATCATGCTGCGCAAGGTGCGCCGGGTGGAGGTGGCGCGACTGGGTGGGTTGAAATAGCCGCGCGGTTCCAGCAGCGCGCAGAACTGTTCGAACATGCCTTCGAATTCCTCCTGCGGGGCAGGGGGCAGTACCTCTTCGATGGTGGGCTGTACCAGATCGGCTTGCCCATCGGTCTGCTTTGACCATTCGTAGGCACACAGGATCACCGCCTGCGCCAGATTGAGCGAGCCGAATTCCGGGTTGATCGGCACGGTGATGATTGCGCGGGCCAAGGCCACGTCGTCCGTTTCAAGCCCGGAGCGTTCCGGGCCGAAGATGATGGCGCAGCGACCTTGTGCGCGGACGATATCCTGTGCGGCCTGTTCGGGCGTCAGGACTGGCTTTGTCACCCCGCGTTTGCGCACGGTAGTGGCGTAGACGTGGGAGCAATCGCTGACGGCATCGGCCAGCGTTTCGAACACCTGCGCGTGTTCCAGCACGACATCGGCCCCGGCAGCGGCAGGGCCTGCGGAAGGATTGGGCCAGCCATCGCGCGGCGAGACGAGGCGCAATTCGGCAAGCCCGAAGTTCAGCATGGCGCGGGCCGCCTTGCCGATGTTTTCGCCCAGTTGCGGGCGCACCAGTACGATCACCGGATGGTGTGCGGAAAATGCGGGAACGGTCACTGTTGGCCAGCCTCGCGCACGCCGACTTCCTGGACGCTGCTGGCGAATTCTTCGAAATCACGCGCCTCGGTGAAATCGCGATAGACGCTGGCGAAGCGGATATAGGCGACGCTGTCGAGCTGGCGCAGGCCTTCCATGACCATTTCGCCGATGGCTTTGGACGGCACTTCGGCATCGCCCATCGTTTCGATCTGGCGCTGAATGCCCGATACCAACTGGTCGAGCCGCTCCTGCGCCACGGGGCGTTTGCGGCAGGCAAGTGAGACGGACTGTTCGATCTTTGACCGATCAAACGGTTCGCGGCGCTCTCCGCTTTTCGCCACGACGACTTCGCGCAGTTGCACGCGTTCGAACGTGGTGAACCGCGCGCCGCAGCCTTCGCACTGGCGGCGCCGGCGGATCGAGGTGTTATCCTCGCTCGGCCGGCTGTCTTTTACCTGACTGTTATCGTGAGCACAGAACGGACACCGCATCAGTTCAGCGCTTGATCCGCTGCCAGAACGCGAAGCCCGCGCCGACAGCAAGGCCGAGCGGAAGCGAAACGACCGGGAGGAGCGCGCCTGCCACAGCCCCGATGGCCGCACCGGTAAGGACCGGCTTGGTCGAGGGATGGGCAAGGCCCTGCTTTGCCATACCGGAGACTTCCTCCTTGGCGCGGGTGGCGAGATCGTCCTGGTCGTTCATGGCTTTATAGCTCCGGGTAGATCGGGAACTTGGCGCACAATTCCGCGACACGGTCACGAACGCGCTGTTCAACCTGACCATCGCCTTCTTCACCGTTACGCGCAAGGCCATCGACCACTTCGGCGATCAATCCACCGATCATGCGGAATTCATCCTCGCGGAAGCCGCGCGTGGTCCCTGCGGGCGTACCGAGGCGAATGCCCGAGGTGACGAAGGGCGAGCGCTTGTCAAAAGGAACGCCGTTCTTGTTGCAGGTGAGCCATGCGCGATCGAGGCCCTTTTCAGCGGCCTTGCCAGTTACATCCTTGGCCGACAGGTCAACCAGCATCAGGTGGTTGTCGGTGCCCCCCGAAACGATGCCGAGGCCTGCGTCCTTGAGGCTTTCGGCCAGCGCCTTGGCATTGGCGACGATCTGGTGGGCATAAGCCTTGAATTCTGGGCGCAGCGCTTCACCGAAAGCCACAGCCTTGGCGGCGATGACGTGAACCAGCGGGCCACCCTGCATACCGGGGAAGACCGCCATGTTGAACTTCTTGGCCAGATCTTCGTCATTGGTGAGGATCACGCCAGAACGTGGGCCGCGCAGCGACTTGTGCGTGGTGGTGGTGACGACGTGCGCGTGCGGAAAGGGCGAGGGGTGCGCACCGCCAGCGACGAGGCCGGAGATGTGCGACATATCGACCAGCAGCCATGC
>NZ_NCII01000012.1 GCF_002256775.1 Novosphingobium sp. 17-62-19
CATAATCCCATCGTCAGCCTGCCCGCCGTGGCAGCCTGACCTGATCCCGATCCTACCTTGGATCGACGGCTCTTACACCACCCAGTGGGACACGACCCTCGATGCGACCCGAACCTAACTTTAGATGCGTTCACAACCTAACTTTAGTAAACTAACGTTACGGCTGTGCGCCCATAGTGGCAAGGCAGTTGGACTGCCTTTCGCCACCAAATTGGGCGAGTTTCCGCATCTGATCGCTTACGTAACGCCGTGCATAAGCTTTTTCAGAGGGACAGCTATGACGAGCAGCACAGCTCCGATGCCGACGGAGACCCAGCCGATGGTTGTGAACACCCCGACATAAGTATCGAGACTGACTTTAAGGTTGGTGACCTGGCCGCCAACTGTCTCTACGCTGGCAACCTGAGCGACCATGCCCGCAACATATTGCGCGACCGCAATGGACAGGAACCACACGCCCATCATCATGCCGACGATGCGAGCCATCGACAGTTTGGTGATCATCGACAGGCCAACCGGCGAGATGCACAATTCGGCCATGGAGTGGATCAGATAAAGCCCTGCAAGCCACATCAGGCCAACTTTGAACTGCGCATCGGCGAACTGTGCGCCCCACACCAACAGCAGGAAACCACCACCAACGCCCATCAGCGCAATGGCAAACTTCACCGGGATTGAAGGCTCCACCCCGCGCCGCGCCATGGCATTCCACATCACGCTGAACAGCGGGGCGAGCGTGACGATAAACAGCGCATTGAAGATCTGCGTTTGCCCCGCAGGCATGACATAGACCGGGTCATTTCCGAAGCCGAGGCTGCGGGCATAGGCCATACCGCCGAAGCCTGCGAGCATGACCAGACCAAAGGCCATTGCCATCTTACGCTTGGTTTCAGGCGTTTCACCATTGCCGAAGAACCACGTCAGCGCCCACCCAAGCCCTCCGAGCAGCAAGGCGAAGAACAGGTAGTAACTGGCCGGCATTTCGCGGAACATCGCGAAAAGGGGCCGCGTCCAGCCCACTTCGAGCATGGTGTTGCGTTCAGCGAACAAGGTGAGCGATGATCCGGCCTGCTCGAACAAAGTCCAGAACACCGTGTTGAATACGATCAACACCATCGCAGCCAGCATCATCTGGAATTCGACCCGGTTGCCCGCAGTCAGCGCCCAGATCAGAATGCCGGGAACCGCGATCAGGAAAGTGCCGAACATCATCTTGCCCATAATCGGCAAGCCGAAGAAATAGCCGACAAGGCCCTCGCCCGCTTCGGGCGGCACATAGGCCATCAAGTTGGTGAACAAGAAAAAGAACAGCGGCACACAGATGACTGCCGCACCATAGATCAGCCAGTCTTTGCGCGGATCGGCCCCGGCAGGGCGCTCGCCATAGCCATCAAGGCGGCCACCATCGAACTGGAACAGCACCCACGAGAAGGTCATGCCGAGCGCCGCAAGGCCGAAGCCCGCCCACCAGCCGACAGCTTCTGCAAGGATCGGGCAGAAGAACTGCGAAATCAGCGAGCCGAGGTTGATACCCATGTAGAAGATCGTGAAGCCGGAATCGCGGCGGCGGTCTCCATCGGCGTAGAGCGTGCCGACGATGGTGGAAATATTGGGTTTGAAAAAGCCGTTGCCGACAGTGACCAGCGAAAGGCCGATCAGCAGAATGCCGATGTGGAAGGGTGAGCGTTCGCCATCGGATTCAAAGCCTCCGGGCGCCACACGCTTTGCTTCGGCTCCATCGGCTGCCTTGAGCGAGACTGACTTGTCATCGTTGCCGATGATTTCGAGCCGCTGACCGCTCATTTCAAGGGAGCGCACTTCCTTACCGGCGACTTCAGCTACGGTCACTTCATAGCGCTGCCCCTCGATTACCGCATAAGGCTTCGCCGCCTCACCACCGAAGCACAGCATGAAATAGCCAATGGCCATCATGATCGCGCCGAACTTTACCGAGCGTTTGGAGCCAAGGTAGCGGTCTGCGATCAGTCCGCCGATCAGCGGGGTGAGATAGACCAGTGCGGTGAAGCCGCCATAGATGCCAGTGCTGGTGGCATCGTTGAACAGGAAGTGCTTGGCGAGATAGAGCGTCAGGATCGCTCGCATTCCGTAGTAGCCGAAGCGTTCCCACATTTCCGTGGTGAACAGGCGCTTCAGTTGCGCCGGGTGGCCGAACCATTCGCCAGAAGCAGGGCCAGTGGCCGGTTGGGCGCCGTTGATCGGGGCGGTCGTCAAGTTATCCTGAGCCATGCGGGCGAGCGGCCTCGTGGTTGTTGTGTCAATTGTGCAGGCACTGCGCCTCTCCCGCGCAGCAAAGCCAGGCGCTTTAGTGCCACGTTCGGCAATGGCAAGAAACTATTTTCATTCGCAACCAATTGGCGCGGGCAATTGGCGCGGGCAACTGGTGCAGGCAGGGCTGCCGGGTGCGCAATAGCATGAGACCTGTGGGCATTGTGCGCCTGACTGTATTATGGCAGTGCATCACCGTGAGCCAAATCAAATCATGAATCAGGCCAGCCGCCCGGTCTATCTGCGTCTGCGCGACGAAATCTGCGCCGCCATTCTTGATGGCCAATATCCCGAGGGCGCGATGCTGCCATCGGTGCGGGCCTATGCTGCGCAGCAAGGGGCCAATCCGCTGACCGTAGCCAAAGCCTATCAGCAGTTTCAGGATGAGGGGCTGGTGACCGTGCAGCGCGGTATCGGCATGTTTGTGGCGCCCGGCGCGGTAGCCGCCCTGCGCAGCCGCGAGCGCGAAGTATTTGTGCGCGAGGAATGGCCTGAGATTGCGAAGCGAATGCAGCTACTTGGACTTACGCTACGTGACGTAACAGAAAAGGCCTGAACTGGTCCATTTTTGGGCACGGGTGATACTATCAACCGATTGTAATGATCGTTCTATCGTGGCAAGTGGACAAAACGCGCCTGTAACGGGGGTTCAGGCGCGGGGATCGTCAATAACTTGGGGGGCATTCCACAGGAATGCCAGGCGGAGGGAATATCATGATACGATCGGAGCTGCTTCAGGCACTCACCAAAGAGAGCCCGGGGATGCGCAGCGAAGAAATCGAGCGCGTTGTCGACGTCTTCTTTGACGAGATCGCAAAGCGTCTCGCCGATGGAGGGCGCGTCGAACTACGCGGCTTTGGCGCCTTTTCCACACGAGAACGCGATGCCCGCAAGGGCCGCAACCCGCGCACCGGCGAAACCGTGGAAGTGCCGGGGAAGCGCGTTCCCTATTTCAAGGCTGGCAAGGAAATGCGGGTACGGCTGAACGCCGACTGACGTTTATCTGTCGAAAAAACAGCAACGGGCGCGGTGACGAAAGTTGCCGCGCCCGTTGCGCTGTGGCAGGCGCATAAATGCGCGGACGTGGCGGAATGGTAGACGCCAGGGACTTAAAATCCCTTGATCCTTGATCGTGCGGGTTCGAGTCCCGCCGTCCGCACCACAACCGGCACGCATGAAAAAGCCCGACACGCAGAAGCGTGCCGGGCTTTTTCATGAAACCATAGTCCAATCAGAAGTTGGCGCGCACGCCGCCCTTGAAGGTCCGCTGGTAGGTTTCGAACTGCAGCAAGCGGCGCTGGGTTGGGCCGTTGCGATAGGCAGTGAAATCAGCGTTGTTGAGGTTCACCACTTCAAAGAACAGCTGGAACGCCTTGTTCACGCGATACTTGGCCGACAGATCGATCTGGAACAGCGGGCGGACATAACGATCTGCTTCGGCATCTTCGCCCAGTTCATCAAGGAACTGATCGCGATAGCTGGCGGCAGCGCGCAGCGAGATCGGGCCCTTTTCATAGCCGAGCACGAAGTTTGCGGTGTGCTTTGATGCTTGGGGCAGCGGGATGCGACGGCCAAGAATTTCGCCGCGCGCATTGGTGTAGGTGTAGTTCACACTGGTGACCAGGCCATCGAAAGGCGCTGGCAGCGTTGTGAAGGCCTGACTGTAGCTGAATTCGGCACCGAACACTTCGGCATCATCACCATTCAGCGGAATATCGGCTTCGGTAAAGTCAATCCCGGCGAACGTGCCATCAATCTGGCGCGTATCGACGATGAAATCCGTTATCTTCTTGTAGAACAGCCCCCCCTGAATCACTGACTGGTTGGAGAAGTAGTATTCCAGCGTGGCATCGAAGTTCCATGCCTTGTAGGGGCGCAGATCAGGATTGCCGAAGGAGCCTTCACGTTCGCCGTCCTCGTTCTCTGAGAGGGTGAAGCGCGGAGCGAGCTTGCCGAAGCTGGGGCGCGACAACGAGCGGAAAGCGCCGAGGCGGGCCACGACCTTCGGCGAAAGATTGGCGCGAAGATTGAAGCTCGGCAGGACATTGGTGTAGCTGCGCTGGAAGTTGACCGGGGTGACGAAGAGCGTGTCTTCATCCAGCACCACGCCATTGCGGGTGCCGCCTTCTTCGACGATATCAGTACGGCTGCCGGTCAGGTTCTGCTTGGTGTGTTCAACGCGGACCCCACCGATCACACGAATGGCCCCGGTATCAAGGCGGCCCTGCACATAGCCTGCGTAGATATCTTCCTTGGCGCGGAAGCTTTCCGACGCGCCCACAAAGTCGCTTTCGAGGTCGTTGCGTTCATACTGCGAATCCGGCGTGCTGGCAGCAAAAGCGCGCACCAGTGCCAGATCGGGCAGCGGGCCAAGGTCTGCCAGAGTGTAGGTCTGACTGCCAAGCACGTCGGCCAGGGTCAGGCCGCCGTCGACATCTTCGAACAGATCGATGATGAAGTTCTGGCGCTTGTCACGCAGGCGCACCTTGCCGCCTGCCTTGATTTCGAGATCACCGCCATCAAGTGCGATTTCGCGCGCGATGTCGGTGCGGAAGCTCCATTCCTTGTCCTTGGCATCTTCACGCGTGGTGCGTTCGAGCAGGGTCAGGCCGTAACCGCCAGGATTGAGGAAGCCGGCGCTGCCGAAATTGATGTTGTAGGCAGGGCGCTGCAGATCGTCGTAGTCTACCGTGACGCCAAGCGCGCCCGGCGTCTGGAAACGACGCTGGAAGCGGATTGGATCGATCGAACCGTTCTCCTGCTGATCGGCGTAGGAGCGTGCAACGTCATACGTGATGGTCCACGGACCGGTTTCGGTCTTGCCGCCGGCCGAGACGGTGGCGATCGACTGGACTTCGCGGCGATCCTTGAGATCGCGGCGAACCTGAATGCGACCGTCCGCTGAATCGAAGGTGACGGCGTTGTCGCTCGACGAAGCCGGTTCGGCATCGAAGCCGAAGACAAGGCGGCGGCGCAGTTCGGTATCATCAAACTTCGAGTAGAGCCCGCGCAAATAAAGCGTGGTGGTGGACGAAGGACGCCAATCGAGGCTGAGGTTTCCACCCCAGCGATTACGCTGGACGTCGTAGTCACGGTATTCGAGGTCTTCGGCGTAATCGACGCCATTGTCGCCGGTTACCCAGCCGTCTGCTTCGATATTGTCAGTGGCATAGCGGCGACGATTCCAGCTCGCGCCACCGGCGATTCCGAAGTTTTCGGTGATCGGTTGCGAGAAGTTGCTGGAGAATTTGGGCGACCACTCTTCGGAAAGCTCATTGTAGCCGCCTTCGGCAACAAGGCCGATGAAGCCCTTCTTGCGGTCGAAGGCCGAAGTGGTCTGGATGTCGATCGAGCCACCGATAGTATCGCCATCCATGTCGGGCGTGAGCGACTTTTTGATCTCGATCGATTCGATCAGTTCGTTGGGCACCACGTCGAGCGCCACATCGCGGTTGTCACCACCGGTGGACAGCACGCGGTTACCGTTGATCGACGAGGAGTTCAGGCCGGGAGCCAGACCGCGGACCGAAACGAAGCGGCCTTCGCCCTGATCGTTCAGCACGTTGATGCCAGGCGCGCGGCGCAGCGATTCGGCCACGTTCTGATCGGGGAACTGGCCGATCGAGTCACGCGTGAGCACCGTCGTGACAGTATCTGACGTGCGCTGGCGGGCGATAGACGACAGCAGCGTTGCCTGCTGGCCCATCACGAGGATCATGGAACCCGCGCCTTCTGGTGCCATTGCGAAAGCGAGCGCTTGTTCGCCACCATCGACCACAGTTACGGACTTTGTCGATGGCTCCGCACCGGCGAAGCGCACGGTGACATCATAGGTGCCAGCGGGCACGCCAGTGATGCGGAAGCGGCCTTCGCCATCGACCTGAGCGACGCGATCGACGCCGCTGATGCGCACTTCGGCACCTGCCAGCGGACGGGTGCCGGTATCGTCAACAACAGTGCCGGTAATAGTGTTAGCGAGTGCGGGAAAGGCAGACGTTGCCATAAGCACCGCAAGAACCCGGCTTGCGATGCGACCTTTGCGCATGTTCATCGTTGGAAACTCCCTGTGTTCCGGGAGGCCTATGACGGCATTTCATGACAGCCATGGTGCAGTTCAGTGACGAACTGGCGACGTTTTTGTGATCAATTCGTGACGGCACGTGGGTATTCTTTGGATTTGCAGACCTTGCGGACCATTTGCCACGATCCGATTTGAAAAAAGGGCTTTCCTATGCGCTACATCCTTGTTCTCGGTATCGCATCGACACTGGCTGGCTGTGCCGGAATGCAAGAGCCGCCTCGTCCGTTCTACCCCGCCGCCGATATCCAAGCCACGGGCGAGACTGCGCCAGTGGGCACCGGCAACAAGGCCGATGCTGCGGACGATCCAGCGATCTGGCGCAATGCGGCCAATCCCGCCGCCAGCCTGATCTTGGGGACCGACAAGAAGGCCGGGCTTTATGTCTATGGGCTGGACGGCAAGGTGCGCGATTTTGTGGCAGCCGGGCTGCTCAACAATGTGGACCTGCGCGAAGTTGCGCCGAGCCGCATTCTGGTGGGGGCGAGCGACCGGACCGATGGCGCGGTGCCCAAGATTGCACTGTTCACGCTGGATGGGGCGACAGGCAAATTGACCGCGCTTGGGACGCAAGCCTTTATGGCTGCGGGACGTCCGCCGGTGGAAGCCTATGGCTTTTGCATGGGCAAGGCGCTTGGTGCCGGAGAACTCGCGCGGGCCTATGTGGTGCTGAAGGACGGCGAGGTGGCCGAAAGCCGTTTGGTTGAGGTGAGCGGAACGGTCCGTGCGGAATATGTGCGTTCGGTGAAGTTTGCCACGCAATCCGAAGGCTGCGTCGTGGATGACCGGACAGGCATTCTTTACGTCGCCGAAGAAGACACTGGCATCTGGAAGGTCGATCTGAAGCCTGCAACGCTTAACGCAGAGGCCTTTGCCATGGTTGGGCCGGACAAGGGACTGGTCGATGACGTGGAAGGCCTTGCACTGGCCCCTGAGGGCGAGCGCGGCGGGTTCCTGGTGGCATCAAGCCAGGGCGACAACGCCTATGTGCTGTTTGATCTGGCCACCGCGGCACCGGGTGGACGGTTCCGCATCTCCGCCGGGCGTTTTGGCGCGACAAGCGATACCGATGGAATCGAACTGGCTTTGGGCGATTTTGGCCCAGCGTTTCCGGGGGGGCTGTTCGTGGCGCAGGATGGGGACAATGCCCCGGCACCACAGAACTTCAAGTTGCTTGGCTGGAGGGAAGTTCTTCAATCATTACAAAGATAAACTACCTTAAAATCTCCCAAAATGTGCGCTGGGTAACTTCACGGTAGGACTTTGTGGGTTAGCTTCCCTTGTCCGAGACTTGCGCGAGTCCCGGAATCGGGGACCTGTGCGCAAGGGGATAGGGCTTGGCCCAGCCAGAAGACCACATACCGGAGGCCACAAACGGCGGTGAAGACAGCCGGGGAGCGGACCAGCGCGCCGCCCCCCGCTTCATGCTGTTGATCCGGGCTGCCAAGCTGATTGCTGACGATACGAGCGAATTTCTTTGCGTTATCCGGGACGCTTCATCCACCGGTCTGAAAATTCGCCTGTTCAACCCGCTGCCACCCCATCGCACGCTGGCCGTGGAGATGAGCAATGGTGACCGCTATCCGATAGAACTCGTCTGGAGCGAAGGCGAATTTGCCGGCTTCCGTTTTGGCGACGATGTGGATGTGCACCGCCTGCTGGATGAAAGCCATGGGGCCTTTCCCAAACGTCAGGTGCGATTGCGCATTCTTCTGGATGGCATCCTGCATTCAGGCGGTGAGGCCGTGCGCGTGGCGTTTCAGGACATTTCGCAACAGGGCGCGTGCATCGAAAGCGACAAGTGGCTGCTGATGAACGAACTGGTGCGGATCGAAACCGATGTTATGCCGCCGCTCTATGCCAAGGTGCGCTGGCGTAGCCATCCGCGCTATGGTGTGCTGTTTGAACAGACCTTCAAGCTGGACGAACTGGCGCGGATCGCAGCGCCCCTGCAAACCGGGGAGCACGAACATGATGCGCGCAACCACCCGGAACGCTTTCGGCGAACTTGATCCGTGAGTCTCAGGCGTGATCCGCAAGATTTGGGTGAACGCTGCGACGTTCGCCAAACCCGCGCACATCGTTAACCATCCTTTATCCATTTTCCTCCACCTCTGATCCCGGCAAAGAGCGCTTTAGACGGGGGTTTTAATGGTTAACGGGACGATTCGCGCCACAAGTGCGACTTCAGCGAACCAGAGCCGCAAGGTTGACGTTGCAATCATCGGCGCAGGGCCGGCCGGTCTTACCGCCGGATACCTTCTGACGAAGCGTGGCTTCTCGGTGGCGATCATCGAAAAGGATCAGACCTACGTCGGAGGCATCAGCCGCACGGTGGAACACGAAGGTTACCGCTTCGACATCGGCGGGCACCGCTTCTTCTCGAAATCGCAGCAGGTGGTTGATCTGTGGAACGAGATCCTGCCGGATGACTTCATCCAGCGCCCACGCATGAGCCGCATCTATTACGAGGGCAAGTTTTACTCCTATCCACTGCGCGCGTTCGAAGCGCTGTGGAATCTTGGGCTCGTTCGCTCAACCCTGTGCATGGCAAGCTTTGCCAAAGCCAAGGCGTTCCCCAACCGCACGGTAAAGAGCTTTGAAGACTGGACGATCAACCAGTTCGGCAGCAAACTCTATTCGATCTTCTTCAAGACCTATACCGAGAAGGTGTGGGGGATGCCCTGCGATGAGATGAGCGCAGACTGGGCCGCACAGCGCATCAAGGGCCTCTCGCTCTGGGGCGCCGTCACCGATGGTCTCAAGCGCAGCCTCGGGCTGAACAAGCGCCCGAACGACGGGATGCAGACCAAGACCCTGCTTGAAACCTTCCGCTACCCGCGCCTTGGGCCGGGCATGATGTGGGACGCCGCGCGCGACAAGATCCTGGCCACGGGCAAAGGCGAAGTGCTGATGGGCCATTCCTTCAAGCAGCTTGCTGCCGATGGTCAGGGTGGCTGGCGCTTGTCTGCGACTGGCCCTGAAGGCGACCTGATGATCGAGGCGGGCCATGCCATCAGTTCTGCCCCGATGCGCGAACTGGGCGCGCGCTTACACCCGCTGCCAGCGACCTCGCTTGAAGGTAGCCGCTTGCGCTATCGCGACTTTTTGACCGTTGCACTGAAGATCCGGTCGGAAGAACTTTTCCCCGACAACTGGATCTACATCCACGACAGCAAGGTGAAAGTCGGCCGCATCCAGAACTTCCGTTCGTGGTCGCCCGAAATGGTGCCCGATGAAAGCGTGGCTTGCGTAGGGCTGGAATACTTCTGCTTTGAAGGCGACGATCTGTGGGATTCGACCGACGATGATCTGATCGCGCTGGCAACAAAGGAAATGGCGATCCTTGGTCTCGTCAGCCCGGACAAGGTGATCGGTGGCGTAGTAGTGCGTCAGGAAAAGGCCTATCCGGTCTATGACGACGAATATGCCGCCAATGTGGCTGCGATGCGTACCGAACTCGAAACGGCGCACCCCACGCTGTACCTGGTCGGCCGCAACGGTATGCACCGCTACAACAACCAGGATCACGCCATGATGACCGCCATGCTCACGGTGGAGAACATCGCGGCGGGCGCACGCATCTTTGATACGTGGTGCGTAAACGAAGATGCCGAGTATCACGAAGCGGGTGACGAGGGCGCGGAAAACGCGATCCCGGCGCGTGCCGCACTGAGCGAGGATCAGGCTGCGGCTTTGGCCTCGGTGCGCGCTGTGCCTGAGCGGATTGTACCTGAAAAGCCTGCCAAGGCTGCCTGACTGTAACTCTGGTGTCTGAATTGAACGGGATGATCCTGCCGATGATCGACCGCCTGCGCCGCATCACGCTTTTGCGCTACCTGCTTGCCAGCGTGGGCGCGCTGGCGGTGGACATGGGTTCATTCCTTACGCTGCTTGCATTAGGGACGATACCCGTTGCAGCATCGGCTGCGGGCTATTCGCTGGGCATCGTGGCGCACTGGCTCTTGTCCAGTCGCACCGTGTTCACTGACGAAGTTGCTTCGGAGCGCGGTGCACGCAACCGGCAAAAGGCGTTGTTCGTGGGGTCTGCGCTGTTGGGATTGGGCCTGACAACGCTGATCGTGGCAGCAGGCACAATGATCGGCGTGGATTCGCGCCTTGCCAAAATTGCAGCAATCGGCGCCAGCTTCACCGCGACATGGCTATTGCGCAAGCGAGTGGTCTTTCAGTGAGGCTTTGCCGATGTGGGGGGTGATCGACGGTCCTTCGTCTAGGAGTTCCGACACATCCACGCCATGGGCTGCCGTGCTTGCGGTATGGCTGCTGGGTACCGCGCTGATGCTGTTCGCGGGCTGGGGCGGTTTCTCGCCCGCACACTTCCTCGATGGCGATGATGCGTTGCGATTGCAGCAAGTCCGTGATCTGCTGGCCGGGCAAGGCTGGTTTGACCTTACACAGTATCGTATCGCGCCGCCAGATGGCGTGCCCATGCACTGGACGCGCGTGGTGGACTTGCCGATTGTGGCGGTAATCGTACTGCTGCGTCCGGTGTTAGGTATGGCGCAGGCCGAAGTGGTGGCCATCGTGCTGGTGCCTCTGCTGACTTTGCTGGCGGCAATGGCGCTGACAGTCCGGCTGGCCGCCCGCCAGTTCGGAGCCAGGGCAGGCGCCATTGCGGCGCTGCTGGTGCTGACTGCCGTGCCCGCATCGTTCCGCATGATGCCGCTGCGGATTGATCATCACGGCTGGCAATATGTGCTGGCGCTGGTGGCGCTCAACGGCATGGCGTCTCGTTCAGTTCTTGGCGGCGGCGTGGTGGCGGGGTTGGCGCTGGCCCTGTCGCTGTCGATCTCGCTGGAGGCCTTGCCGCTGACGGTGATCTTCGCGGCTGTTTGCGCGCTGCGCCTGCTGCGCGGCGATGACCGCTGGCTGGTGAGTTTCATGGCGAGCCTGGCACTGGGCGGGCTGGCGCTGTTCCTGATGACACGCGGATGGGGAGATGTTGCTGACTATTGCGACGCGCTTTCGCCTGTTCATCTGGCGGTGTTTGCGTGGGTTGCAGGCGTGTGCGGGCTGCTTTTGCCCCGGTTGAGGGCGCGGCCTCCGGCACTCAGTGTTGCTGTGCTTGCCATTGCCGGGATCGGCGGTGCCGCGATCATGGGCCTGCGCGCACCGCAGTGCTTGTCTGCCGATGCCTTTGGCGCGCTTGATCCTTTGGTCAAGACTGTCTGGCTGGGGTCGGTGGTAGAAGGGTTGCCATTCTGGCGACAGGGGCTGGTTCTGGGCGCAACTATGGTGTTGTTGCCAGCGCTGGGCCTGCTGGCCTGCTGGCGGCTGTGGCGCATGGCGCAGGGCAAGGATGTGCGCGAGTTCTGGATGGACATGGCGCTGCTATTGGCCGGGGCCACGCTGATCGGCCTGCTGGTGGCGCGCGCCTCTGCGGTGGCGTGCCTGTTCGCAGCGGTTCCGGCGGCGTGGCAGATTGAGGAGCAGATTGCCCGCTGGTCGGCTGACCGCCTGTTGCTGCGCCGCCTTGCACGCGTGCTGCTGATCATGGCGCTGTTCGTGCCGGGGGCGGTAGTTGGAGTGGCCGGGTCGACGTTTGATACCGCCAAGCCCAAAGCGACGTCGGCCACAAAGGCGTGCAATTTCGCCGCGCTCGCGCCCGAAATTGCAGCCATGCCGCAGGCAACAATCCTGTCCGGGCTGGACATAGGGCCGACACTGCTTGTTACCAGCAATCACACCGTAATCGCCACCGCGCACCACCGCGCAAGCGCCGCGATGCGCGACCTGATTGTTGCCTTCCTCGGCCCGGATCATGGCGCGCGCGCAATCATGGCGCGGCGCGGCGCGACGCTTGTGGTGATCTGTCCGAGTGGCGGCGAAGCAGGTGTCTATCGCAAACGTGCGCCGGACGGTTTCATGGCCCACCTCGTGAAAGGCCGCACGCCTGATTGGCTGGAGCCGGTACTGGTCGATCCGAAATCCGGGGTAAAGGTTTGGCGAGTGCGCTGAAGCGCGGTCAGCTTACCATTGTGGCCACGTCAAACGCCACGGACATCCGCTCACCCGAACCGAACCGTCGCGTACCGTGATAGAACGTGCTGGGGAACAGCACCGCACTGCCCGCCAGCGGGGCGAACGTGGCAAGGGGGGGCAAATCCAGTCCGAGGTCTGGCGGCGAACGACCAAGTTCGAGGCACCCGGCACCGTCCGCCCCGGCATCGGGGGGCACCACCAGATGCGCGGCGGATGACAATATGCCTTGCGGATGGATATGCTCGGTATGACGGCCCCCTTCTGTCATGCGGATCGACCAACTGCCGCGCAGGAACCATGGACGGTCACGGTGCCGAAGGAGGGGGTGGGTTTCATCGGCAGGTGGCAGGTCCGCGCGGAAATCGGCAAGCATGTCGTCGATTGCCGCACGCAGGGTGCGCAGTTCCGGCTCCATCCGATCGAACAGCCCCCCCCACGTCTGGCTGCCACTGCGCACTGACTGGCCGATCGGGGGGAGTGAATTTGCGTGCAAATCACGCAGGAGCGTGACCAGATCTGCCAGAAACGCAGGCGAAAGGCCAAGCGAGCGCTGCGCATAAAGGCCGGGCTGGCAATGCAGCCACTGCGCACGCGGGTCGTCCAGCATCCGCCACGCCAAATCTCGCAGCGCCCATGCTGAAATCATGTCCGGGCTTTGCGCAACAATTTCTGCCAAGAGCACCTCGGCGCGGTCAGGTGTGCGTTGGCGCAGGCGATGACGGGCTTCCGCCAGTTTGAATTCCGCGGTTTCCACGGTGAACGCCGAGAAGATTTCGTCGGTCCGCGCAAGATCACCTGCCGCACCGGCGTGTTCCGCCTCCGCAAGTGCAAGCGCCAGATCGTCAGGCTGCGCCGAAAAAGCGCGTCCGGCTACAGCGGCAGCCTCGGCGTGACGGTCGGTGCCGGAAAGCGCAGCGGCCCAGGCGAGCGGAATGGCCGGATCATGTGGAGCGGCGGCAGCGGCCTGTGCAAAGTGATCGCAAAACCGGTCGGTCTCTCCAGCACCCCACCGCAACTGGGCGAGAAAAAGAAGGCCATCGGTCCATGCCGGCAATTGGCTGACCAGCGTTTCGGCAAGCTCACGCGCTTCGACCATCCGGCCCGAACAAGCCAGAGCCTGCGCATAACCCAGAAATGCGGCTGCATCCGCACGATTGTGCGGAAGCGCCTGTTCAAAGCGGGCGCACATGTCCGTCTCGCCGCGCTCCAGCGCCACCCGTGCACGCCCATGCAGGCCACGGGCATGGCTGGCTTCGATCCTGAGCAGCGCGTCATAGGCGCGGGCGGCTTCATCCAGCTTGCCCAGTTCCCGCGCGGTCGCCGCCCGGACGGCCCAATATCGTGAAGCCTTGGCGAAAGACTTTTCCTGCCTGACCAGCAATGCCAGCGCATCAGTTGCACGCCCCAGACGTGAGAGCGAAATGGCGCTGTTGCACAAGGCTTCCGCGTGATGTGGATCGGCAGCCAGTGCGGCCTCAAAACGAATCAGCGCGTCATCATGCCGGCCTGACGAGGCCAGAAAGCTGCCGAAGCTGTTGAGCAGCGGAGCGCTCCCGGGAAAAGCAGCGATGCCTTGCGCAAAGATCGCATCGGCCTCTGCCAGATCGCCCGCAGCCTTTGCCGCCATCGCGCGATCACGCCATTGCTGCGCAGTAAGCGTCATCGGTCCCGTAGCCAGCCCGTTATCGCATAGCGGGCGCGGGGAGCGAACGGCGGGACATACGTCACCTGATGCAATTGAGGCACACGAAGCAGGTTGAGCGTGTTGAAACGGGGCTTCCAGCCGCAGATCACATCGCCGTCCTCGTCAAGGAAGTTGAGGTAACCACCCCAGTCTGGCTGCCAGTCTGCTGATGTCAGGTTAAGGACATAGGCAACACGCCAGCCCTCCATGACATGACTGTCGTTGTGCACGGAAAGAAAATCGCCCGGTCCGTAAAGCGTCGCCTGCGCATCGGCTTTCACCAGTTCGGGAATGCCGGTCACCTCGCGGACAAGGTCAAGGAACGGCGTATCGTTGAGATGCTCCAGCACCAGATCATGCGGCCCCGAGGCACCCCCTGCCTGCAAGTAAGCGTCGAGGATCGCGTACTGGGTAAAACGCACGGCATATTCACCTTTGGCGGCGGAACGGTGGATCGTATCGATCAGTTCGCGCTGCTTCGGCGGCGGCATGACCGAAATCTGGCGCGCATCAATCCGCTGCGCCCCGCTACGGCCGACTTGCCACGCAATGCCCCAAGGCGTTTGCCGAGCAATGATGTCCTGAAGGTTCGCCGCGGATTCAGGCGTTAACAGGTTGCGAATCTGTACACGGCCATCGCGGGCAAACCGGCGAGCGGCCACACCACGGTCGATCCCGGAATCGAGGTCGAATATCCGGATCATCTGTTGCAGGGCTTCATGGTTTGTTGATGCTAGTCCGGCGTGACTGCGCAAGTCAATTGTGCACGCAAATGTACGCAGGGTGGTTGCAGATGAAATTTAACCTCACCGGGAAAGATTTGCGAAGATGCACCGCACCTGAACGCAATATTGTGGCTAAAATACCCGCCCTTGCGCGCCAAATGCTGTCAATGCGGCAATTTGGCAGGATTCGCGTGGTGTTGCACGGTTGCAACATCCCATTGCCTTAGGCGGTTTGCCATGTTGCATTAGCTTTACAGCATTCCCGCAGTGTGGCGAAAGAGTCGATAGTTTGCGGGCGGTCGGTTGTTGCAGGCGAAACTTTTCGTCAAGGACCCAAGCCATTGCAATCTACAAGACAGGGTTGGGCTGGCGCTTCCATCGGGCGCGCTGTCAGACTTAACAGGAGGACTGATTAGTGATTCAATCTAGCATACTCAAGCGCGCGGCGCTGAAGCGCTCGACGGCGGTTGCCGCCGTCACCCTCGCGCTGGTATCGCCAGCCGCTTTTGCACAGGAAGCTCAGGCTGAAGGTGAAGAGCCGGCACAAGCCATCGTCGTCACCGGTTCGCGCATTGCGCGCTCTGACGTGACCAGCGTTGCCCCGGTTTCGATCGTGGGTGCCGAAGAATTTCGTCTTTCTGGTACGGTAAACGCTGAAAACGTCCTCAACGCCCTGCCGCAGGTCATTCCGGGCACCACCTCGTTCTCGAACAACCCCGGTGGCGGCGTCGCCACGCTTGACCTTCGCGGTCTGGGCGCCCAGCGCACCATGGTGCTGGTCAATGGTCGCCGCTACATGTTCTACGGCACTGACCAGACCGTCGATCTCAACACCATCCCGACTTTCCTGCTGAAGAATGTTGAAGTTGTGACCGGTGGTGGTTCGGCCGTGTACGGTTCGGACGCACTCGCTGGCGTCGTCAACTTCCAGCTGCGCGACAATCTGCAGGGCCTCGAAGTGGGCGTGCAGCAGAGCCTGACTGGCCAAGGTGACGGCCGTCGCTTCAACGCCAATATCGCACTTGGCACCGAATTTGCCGACAATCGTGGCAACGTGACGGTCTACGGCGAATACAACAAGCGCGGCAGTGTGTTCCAGTCGGCGCGCGATTTCTCGCGCGTTGCATTGGCCGACAGCGGCGGTGCTCTTGCTGTGCAGGGGTCGCCCGGCGTGCCGCAGGGACGTCTGGTTGCCTCCCCGAACCTTCCAATTGGCACTGGTTCAAATTGTGACTCTACCCGAGGGGCCGTGGTAAACTGCTTCCCGATCGCTGCCGGGACCAATTACCCAGGCCTTGGCGCGTTCTTTGCGACGCCGGGCACGAGCCGTCCCTATACCGGCGCAGACAGCTATAACTTCGCACCCGTCAACTATCTGATGGTTCCGCAGGAGCGCTGGCTGCTTGGTGGCTATGGTGATTACGAAATCAACGCAAACGCCAAGGCCTACTTCGAATTCTCGTACGTCAACAACCGCGTCGAGAACGAACTGGCCGCAACTCCGGTCACACAGAATGTGGACTTCCAGCTGAGCGCTATTCAAGGCCTCGTTTCGGCCAGCGATTTTGCCCAGATGACGCAGATCGCCAATAACCAGCAGGCTGCGATCGCAGCGGCTGCAGGTCTTGGTGCGGCCAATCCTTACGGCGCATTCACGGCAGGCACCGGGCAGTTTGGAGCGCTTCAGCCAGGTTCGGTCCGCCTTCAGGTGAACACCCGCACCACCGGCATCTCCTCGCGTAACGCTTCAGACGATCGCAGTGCATTCCGCGCTCTTGGCGGTGTGCGTGGCGATATCACTGACAGCATCCGCTACGATGCCTACTACATGTACTCGCGCACCCGGAACTCGCAGATTCAGGAAGGCAACGTTTCGCGCAGCGCCTTCACGCGTCTGGCCGGCAACGGTACCTGCAATGTGTTCGGCTTTGAACAACTGAGCGATGCCTGCCTCAACTCGATCGCAATCCTTGCTCAGAACACCGTGATCTCGGAACTGCAGGTTGCACAGGCCAGCGTCACCGGTGACCTGTTCAAGTTTGGTTCTTCCAACGAACCAGTCCGCTTTGCTGTAGGCACCGAATGGCGTCAGATGGGCAGCGAGTTCATTCCTGATACTGCACTGTCTTCAGGCGACGTTGTCGGCTTCAACGCCGGTCAGCCCACCGAAGGCAGCTACACCGCGACCGAATTCTTCGGCGAACTTTCGGTGCCGCTAGTCCAGGACAGCTTCATCCACCGTCTCGAAATCGATGGTGCGGTCCGCTACTCTGACTATTCGCTTCAGGCAGTTGGTGGCGTGTGGGCTTATTCGGGCGGTGTTCGCTTCGCTCCGGTTCGCGACATCACGTTCCGTGGCCAGTATCAGCGCGCCATTCGTGCACCGAACGTGGGCGAACTGTTCGGCGGCCAGTCGGTCGGCTTCCCGACGGCAACCGATCCTTGCGCGACACCGACCGCAGAAACTGATCGCGCCACTTGCATTGCAACCGGTGTGCCGTCCTCTTCGTACGGTGCCGGTCTCGTTCTGCAGCCGGCAACGCAAATTCAGGGCGCATTCGGCGGAAACCCGAACCTGAGCGAAGAAGTTTCGGACACCTGGACGGCTGGTGTGGTCATTCAGCCGAGCTTCGTGCGTGGTCTGACACTGCAGGTAGATTACTTCGACATCAGCATCGACAAGTCGATTGCGACCGCTGGCGGTGGTGTGAATAACATCCTCAACCTGTGCTATAACGTCATCAAGAACGCCAACAGCGCAATCTGCGGCCTGATCAGCCGTGACAGCCAGGGCATTATTTCTGGCCCGCCGTTTGTGGTCAGTGCCAACAACGCGAACCTCGCGTCGTTGGAAACGCGCGGTGTCGACTTCCAACTCGACTATGCCACCCGCGTGGGCTTTGGCATGTTCGGTGAAGAATCGCGCCTCGCCTTCAACCTGCTGGCAACCTACACCGACAAGTACACGTTCACTCCGCTTGTTGATCTGCCAGAAGACAACGTGCAGTGCGCAGGCAAGTTCGGCCTGAACTGCGGCGATCCGATCCCGAAGTTCAAGGCGAACAGCCGTCTGAGCTGGATCGACGGCCCGCTGACCACGTCAGTCCGCTGGCGCCATGTTGGCGCTACGGATGATGACACGGGTGGCCGTGTCGTTAATCGCATTGGTGCCTACAACGTCTTCGATCTGAGCCTGTCGGCTGAAGTGTCCGAAGGCGCAACCATCAATGTTGGCGTCAACAACCTGTTCGACAAGGCTCCCCCGATCATCGGCAGCAACGCGCAGCAGGCCAACACCTACCCGAGCACCTTCGACGTGCTTGGTCGCGACTTCTTCGTATCGGCTCAGTTCCGCTTCTGATCTGATTTGAAGTCTGCATAAGGAGGGGCGCCGAACCATGGTTCGGCGCCCCTTTTTGCGTTTGAAGGTATGACGCTACGGCGAGAGCTGGTCGTAGCCCGGCGGATCAGGCCGCAGGGTTCAGCAGCAGCAGCGGATCAAGGCGGCTGCCACCCCACTTGATCGACCAGTGCAGGTGCGGCCCGGTGGCGCGGCCCGTAGCGCCGATGCGGCCGAGCGGATCACCTCGCTTAACGCTGTCTCCTTCCTTCACCAGCAGCGACGATCCGTGCAGGAACGCGCTGTTGAGACCCATGCCGTGATCGAGCATCAGCAGGTGGCCTTCGAGGCTGAACGCCTTGTCCGCCGCTGCGAGAATCACCACGCCGTCAGCAGGGGCGACATAGACCGTACCGGCGCCACCTGCGATATCGAGGCCCGAATGGTAGGCGGCAGGCTCACCCTTGTAGATGCGCTGCGATCCGAAGCGGCCTGACAGGCGTCCGGGGGCGGGGCGCACGAAGTTCTGCCGCCACCCTTGCGCGCCGGTATCAAGGCTGCGCGCCGCGCCGATGCGCGCGAGTTCTGCCTTGCGCAGACGCATATAGGCCTCGTCGGTCACCCCACCGGGTTTGCGTGCGACATTGATGTGTTCGATGTTCCATGCGCGAGGGGCGATGGTCAGCGTCTCTGCTGCGGGTTTGCCGTTGGCGAACGATGCAACGAGATGGGCTGAGGTGCCTGCGTCCCGATCAAATGCAACCAGGAACGCACCGTCAGGGGCAAAAGGCACTGGTTTGCCATCTAGCGTGAGTGCCGACGCGCCGGGCGCAAGGCGTCCGCGCAACCAGCCGCCTTGTGTCAGACGGCCGCCGGGTTCGAGCGTGATCGGCCTAACCGGCGTATTGCCCAGCGTAAGCCCGGCGAGCAGCGTGGCAGACCCGGTGAGGAACTGGCGGCGCGGGAGGATCATATCCTGCGGTTTACCCCTCAAGGTGGCGCTTCGTCGAGATTTCAGCCGTGGCATAAGCCTCCTGCCGCTGCGCGCACCAGTAACGCAAGGCGTCGAGCGGGATCTGTGCGCCGCTCACCGCGCACAGAACGTGATCACCGCCCGAAAGCTGGCGGAAGCTGCCGGGGAGGTAGTGAAGGCGCGCAAGGCGACCGGATTGGGACATCAACATGAGCACAATGTAGCGGCTCTGCGCGCTTAGAACAATTCCTGCTGTCCGGCGCGCGGCGCAGGCGGACGCGGTTTGGGTGCTGGGCGAGGTGTGGGGGCCGTTCCACCAGTGCTGACATCAAGCGTGCCGTCTGCGAATTTCAGCGTCAGGCTAGGCCGATTGGCGGCAGTCGCGCGGTCCTTGACCAGTTGACCGTCAGCGTCGGTGACAAGCACATAGCCGCGCTTGAGCGGGGCTTCCGGGTCCAACGACAGGCGCAAGCGGTCCAACGCCATCACCTTTGCACGCGCATGTTCGATGCGCTGGAGCAAAACTTCGGGACGCAACCGGCGAGCGGCGAGCCGTTCGGCCTCGCGATCCACTCGCGCGGTGAGCAGTGAGGGCCTCAGCGCTCCGGCATGGCGGGCCAGCAATGATCCGGCAATTTCGGTGCGGTGCAGCAGCGCGCGACGCAAACGCTCGGCCAGATCGTCGACGCGCTGGGCCTGACCTTGCAGCAAGGTCTGCGGCTGAGGCAGCCGCTGGCTGCGGGCCTCAAGGCGCTCCTTGGCCTGAGCAAGCTGGCGGGCAAGGGCGCGACGCTGCCGGGCATTTAGATCGGCAACGAAGGCCGCAAGTTCGGCTTGCACCGGCACCGCCAGTTCGGCAGCAGCAGTGGGCGTGGGTGCGCGCAAATCAGCCGCGAAATCGCTCAGCGTTGTGTCCGTCTCATGCCCCACGGCGCTGATGATCGGGATGGTGCAATCCGCCACGGCGCGGACGACTTCCTCTTCATTGAAGCACCACAAGTCTTCGATGGAGCCGCCACCGCGCGCAACGATGACCAGATCAGGGCGCGGGATGGAGCCCCCCTCTGGCAAGGCCGAAAAGCCACGCACGGCATTGGCCACTTGCGCACCTGCGCCCTGCCCCTGTACCAGCACCGGCCAGACGACGACCCGCGTGGGAAAACGGTCCGACAGGCGGTGGAGAATGTCGCGAATGACTGCGCCGGTGGGCGATGTGACTACGCCGATAACGCGCGGCAGGAATGGCAGCGCCTTTTTGCGCGCTGGATCAAACAGACCTTCGGCCTCAAGCCGCGCCTTGAGCTTTGCCAGCAGCGCCAGCAGCGCGCCTTCGCCCGCAATCTCCATGCGGTCGATGACGATCTGGTAGTTCGAACGACCGGGATAGGTTGTCAGCTTGCCGGTGGCGATCACTTCCACGCCGTCTTCAGGGCGGAAGTTCAGGCGCTGCACATTGCCGCGCCACATCACGCCATCAAGCCGCGCACTCTCGTCCTTCAGGCTCACGTAGAGATGGCCAGAGGCGGCGCGTTTAACGCCCGAAAGCTCGCCCCGCACGCGCACGAAGCCGAAACGATCTTCAACCGTGCGCTTCAGCAACGCCGAAATCTCGGAGATGGAAAGCGCCGGAGCGTTGTCGCCAGCCGATTCCCTCGCTAGTAGCCCGCCCGAGCCACTTGTATCGTCGTCATCATAGGGCGCGGAAGGGAATGCCATGAATATCCTGCTGCTGGGATCGGGTGGGCGCGAACATGCCCTCAGCTGGAAACTGGCGCAATCGCCGCTGCTGGACAAGCTCTATGCTGCACCCGGCAACCCCGGCATCGCCGATCATGCACAGATCGTTGTCTTGGACGTGACCGATCATGCGGCGGTGGTGACCTTTTGTGAAACAAATCGCATTGGCCTGATTGTGGTCGGCCCGGAAGCACCACTGGTGGATGGGCTGACGGATTCGCTGCGCGGAGCAGGCTTTTCGGTGTTCGGACCAAGCCGCGCAGCGGCGCAGCTGGAAGGGTCTAAGGGCTTTACCAAGGATCTGTGTGCGCGGGCTGATATTCCAACTGCAGGCTACGTCCGCGCCAGATCGCTGGACGAGGCACGCGCCGCCTTGGCCGATTTTGGCGCACCGGTGGTGATCAAGGCCGATGGACTGGCAGCGGGCAAGGGCGTGGTGGTGGCCATGACCATGGCCGAAGCCGAAGCCGCCGTGGACGACATGTTCGACGGCGCATTCGGGTCTGCGGGCGCCGAAGTGGTGATCGAGGAATTCCTGACCGGCGAGGAGGCGAGTTTCTTCGCCCTGACCGATGGCGCAACGATCGTATCGTTTGGCTCAGCGCAGGATCACAAGCGCGTGGGCGATGGCGATACGGGCCCCAATACCGGCGGCATGGGCGCCTACAGCCCGGCCCGCGTGCTGACCCCCGAACTGGAAGCGCTGGCGATTGCGCAGATCGTGGCACCCACTGTGAAGGCCATGGCGGACGAGGGAACGCCCTATTCCGGCGTGCTCTATGCCGGATTGATGCTGACCGAGCAGGGTCCAAAGCTGATCGAATACAACGCACGCTTCGGGGACCCCGAATGCCAGGTGTTGATGATGCGGCTTGAGACCGATCTCGTTGAACTGCTGCTGGCCTGTGCCGACAACAAGCTTTCCAGCATCCAGCCTCCGCGCTTTTCGTCCGATGTGGCGATGACTGTGGTGATGGCAGCGCAGGGCTATCCGGGCACGCCGAAGAAGGGCGGCAGGATCGATCATATTCCAGCAGCGGAAGCGGGCGGGGCAAAGGTGTTCCACGCGGGTACTGCGCTTTCAGCCGACGGAGTCCTTTCGGCCAATGGCGGGCGCGTACTGAACGTGACGGCCAAGGGGCAAAGCGTGAAAGCTGCGCGCAATGCAGCTTATGCAGCGGTCGATACCATCAGCTTCCCCGAAGGCTTCTGCCGCCGTGACATAGGCTGGCGCGAGATTGAACGGGAAGAGGCAGAGGGCTGACGCCCTCCTGCCTCAGATCACTCCGTTGGCTGCCATCGCAGCCAGTTCTGCCTCGCTCAGCCCGAGCAATTCGCCATAGATCTCGGCATTGTGCTGGCCTACCTTCGAAGGCGCAGGCCGACGCACCGAGCCGGGTGTGGCCGACAGTTTAGGGAAGCTCGACTGCATCTTGAGCGGGCCGAAGCGTTCGGTCTCCACCTCGATGATCGCCTCGCGCGCCTGAAAATGTGGATCGGCCAACATGTCGGGCGCGCGATAGACGCGGCCTGCGGGGATCGAATGCTCGATCATCAGCGCATCCACCTCCTCAATGGTAAGGGTGCGCGTCCACGCGTTGATCAGGGTATCCAGTTCGTCCTGATTCTCGCCACGGGCAAGGTGGGTGGCATAACGCGGATCATCCCCCAGTTCGGGGCGACCCATCGCTGTGGCAAGTCGCTTCCACAGCGAATCCTTGTTCGCGCCGATCATGAATTCGCCGTCCTTGCAGGAATAGACGTTGGACGGGGCAATGCCCTTCAGCACAGAACCGGAGCGTTCGCGGATATACCCGCTCCGGTCATATTCGGGCACAAGACCTTCCATCACCTGCAGCACGGATTCATACAGGGCGGCATCGACCACCTGCCCGCGCCCGGTCTGCGCGCGCTCGTGCAGCGCCGCCAGAACGCCCATGCAGCCGTATGTGGCGGTCAGCGTGTCGCCGATGGAAATGCCCATGCGACTTGGCGCGCGGTCGGGCTCGCCCACGATATAGCGCCAGCCGCCCATCGCTTCGCCAATGCCGCCGAACCCTGCGCGATCCGAATAAGGGCCGGTCTGGCCATAGCCCGACATGCGCGCGATGATCAGGCCCGGCTGTTCTGCCAGCAGAACGTCTGGGCCAAGGCCCCATTTCTCCATCGTGCCGGGCTTGAAGTTCTCGATCAGCACATCTGCTTGGGAGATCAGCTTGCGCACAAGTGCCTGCCCCTCGGCCACGCGCAAGTTGGCGCTGACTGAGCGCTTGTTGCGCGCGATCACTTCCCACTGCACCTTTTCCGCGCCCTGGCCCCATTCGCGCATGGGGTCACCGGTTACCGGCGGCTCCACCTTGATCACATCGGCACCCATATCGCCCAGCAACTGGCCGCAGAACGGACCTGCGAGAAGCTGGCCGAGTTCGACAACGCGGATGTTGCGCAAAGCGCCGGGGTTATTGCCGGAATTGTGGGCAGTCATTGTAATTACTCCGCCGCTTCCAGAAGCGGCCATTCAGGTTGGATCGGCGCAGGGAGGCCAGTTTCCGCCTCACAATTGGCGCGCAAAGCTTCGATCCCCGGCCCGTAGTTGAAAAGCGGAAGTTCACCACGGCTGCTGCGAAGTTCGGCGCGCAAAGCCTCGGTTGCCTCTACATCAATCACGCCATTATCATCTGCGACCACGCCATAAGCCTTTGCGCCTTCAACGGTGACCAAGCCCTGCCGGATTTCGAGACCAACGAGAGCGGGATCACGCGCCAGAGCATCGCCCCAACCGCCGCCGCCCCATGTGATGAAGTGCAGCATGTCGCCAGCTTCCACGTCTACGTCTTCGACCTTGTTGCCGACGATGATCTGCGAGCCATCAGCCTTTTCGAGAATCTTGCGCGCGCGTGCGCCCGGCTCGCCACCATTGACGCCCCATGGCGGCACGAACCAGCGGTCATCGTGGATCGCGATGGTGCCTTTGGACAGGAACCGGTAGGTCATGCGGATGCCGTTGCCGCCGCGATGGAGGCCCGCGCCGCCCGAATCCGGCTCGCACTCGTAGCGTTCGATCACCATCGGGAAGTAGCGCTCAAGGAATTCGTTGGGCACGTTGGTAAAGCCCGGCCAGAGCGAATGGCCGTCCGGCCCATCGCCCATCGGGCGGCCCGGAATGCCGCCGAAGCCGATCTGGAACAGTTGAAACCATTCGGCATTCTTGCCCGCGCGCTCATCATCGCCCGAATAGAACAGGTGCGGGCTTGAAGAGAACCCGGCAGCGTTGAGGAATTCGGGCGTCTTCTGGCCGAGCAGTCCCCCCAGAATGTCAAAGATACGGCCAAGCGCGTGGGTGCGGCCTGAAAGCGCGGCAGGGAATTTGGGCTTGAGCAGCGATCCTTCTGGGATGCGCACATCGATCAGATCGTAGAACCCGTCGTTGAACAGGATCTGCGGATCAAACACCATGATCATGTAGATGCCAAAGAACATCTTGAACATGTTCTCGTTCAGCAGGAAATTGATCGAGGCGACCGATTGCGGATCGGTGCCCGTGAAATCAAGCACAACGCGGCCGTCCTCTCGCCACATCGTGCATTTGATCTTGTAGGGGCCAAAGCCCATGCCATCATCGCAAATGTAGTCTTCGAAGCTGACCGGCTCTTCCGCGATGGCCATGCCGATCAGCGCCTTCATTGCGCGATGGTTGCGCGCCAGCAGTTCCTGCGTGGCCGAGACATAGACGTCATCGCCGAACCGCTCGGCCATTTCCACCACGCGACGCGCTGCCACGCGGCAGGCGGCGATCAGAGCGTTAAGGTCTGCCGCGCACCAGTCAGGCTTGCGGGTCTGGTGCATGACGAGGCGGATCAGGTCTTCGTTGTATTCGCCCTTCCTCCAGATCTTCACCGGCGGGATGCGCACGCCCTCTTCGAAAATTGAGCGCGCGTTGATCGGCATGGAGCCGACGACCTTGCCCCCGATGTCGGACTGGTGGCCGAACATCGACGTATAGGCGATCAGGCGTCCGTCCTTGAACACCGGCAGCAGGACCAGCCAGTCGTTCGAATGGCTGACCGCGCCGCCGACCGAATAGGGATCGGACAGGAAGATCATGTCGCCGTCTTCGAGCGTGCCTGCATAGTTATCGAGGAAGCCGCCGATGAAGCTGCCGAACTGGCCGACGATCATCTTGCCGGTGTGATCGGCAATCAGCGGGAAAGCATCGCCCTGCTCGCGGATGCCGGGCGACATCGCGGTGCGCACCAGCGTGGCGTCCATCTCGATGCGCGCGTTGCGCAGCGCGTTCTCGATAATGTCGAGTGTGACGGGGTCGATGGGGATGCGGTTGAAGGGCGTTTCGTTGGTCTGGATGATGGTTGCAGGCATGGCTGATGCTCCCTCAGGCCAGATGAATCAGGATGTTACCGACAGCGTCGACCGTGCCGGTGCAGCCGGATTCGATCAGCGTTGTCGAATCCATTTCACAGACGATGGCCGGGCCGGGGATCACATCTCCGGCCCGCAGCTTGGCGCGATCGTAGATCACGGCGGGCTGTTCGCGCCCATCCATCCACAGCACGTGATCGCGCATCTTGGCAGCGATGGGATTGCCATCGCCCTTCTCCAGTTCCGCTGCGGGCAAATCGAGTGCGCGGCCCATGGCGACGGCGCGCAGGTTCACGATCTCGTGCGGGGTGTCCATGTTGAAGGTGAACAGGCGTTTGTGTTCGGCATCGAAGCGCGCGAGGATTCCCGCGATGCCATCGCTGGTGAGCACATCGGCGGTGATCGTCAGCGGCACTTCGAAGGCCTGTCCTGCATAGCGGACATCGACTTCGAACGCGCTGGTGATCTCGTCCTCAGGCACGCCATCGGCGACAAGTTCGGCGCGGGTCTGCGCGGCCATTTCGTCGAGGATCGCGATGAGGTCGACCGCTTCGGTCTGGCTGGCAAGGCGGCTGAACGAACGTGCGGTTTCGGTGCGCATCCGCGTGGTGGCATCGCCCAGCGCGCAGAGCACGCCGGGGCTGACCGGCGAGATTGCAGGCCATGATCCCATAAGGCGGGCCACCGCGTTCACGTGGAGCGGCCCCGCTCCACCAAAGCCCATCAGCGCAAAGTCTCGCGGATCGTAGCCCTGCTGCACCGAAATCATGCGCAGCGCGCCGAACATGTTCTCGTTGACGATATCGATGATCCCGCGCGCGGCGGCCATCAGATCGATGCCGAGTGCATCGGCAATGGTCTGCACCGCCTTCTTTGCGCCCTCTCGGTCAAGGTTGAACGTGCCGCCAAGCAGGTTCTCGGGCAAGTAGCCGAGCACCACGTTGGCGTCCGTCACCGTGGGCAGCGTGCCACCTTTGCCATAGGCCACCGGCCCCGGCACCGCACCCGCGCTCTGCGGGCCGACGCGTAATGCGCCGGTCAATTCAGGTACATAGGCGATGGAGCCGCCCCCAGCGCCTACCGTCTTCACATCCAGAGCAGACGCGCGGACGGAGAGATGGCCCACTTCGGTGGTGCGCTGGCGACGCGCTTCCAGGTTCTCGATCAGCGCGACGTCGGTGCTTGTGCCGCCGACATCGAGCGTGAGGATGTTCCTGATCCCGGCATTGCGCCCGACCCAGATCGCGCCGGTAACGCCGCCCGCAGGCCCGGACATAAGGATATTGACCGGATGCTCCTCGGCCTTCTGCGCGCTCATCAATCCGCCGTCGGACCGCAGTAGCGAGAGCTTGCCCTCCATCCCCGCATCGGCAAGGCGCGAGCGCAAGTTCGAAACATACTTGCTGACGATCGGGCGCACGGCGGCGTTGGCCACGGTGGTCAGCGTGCGCTCGTACTCCTGCATTTCGGGCAGGACTTCGTGGCTGAGCGAGACAGGCAGGCCCGGCAGGATTTCGGCGGCGAGTTCGCCCACGCGGGACTCATGCGCGCCGTTGGTATAGGCATTGATCAGGCTGACGGTGATCGCCTCCACGCCATTGGCCTTCAGGACTGAAAGCTGCGCGCGGATATCGGCATCGTCGATGGGGCGGATTTCCTCGCCCTCGGCGCTCATGCGGCCCTTGATCGTAACCGTATCTTCCAACGCGGCGAGCGGCTGCGGCTTGGGCCAGACGATCCAGCCCGCCAGCCCGCCCGGCACGAAGCTGCGCGCGATCTGCATGACATGCCGGTAACCCTCGGTGGCAACAAGACCAACTCGCGCGCCCTTGCCTTCCAGCACAGCGTTGGTCGCAACGGTGGTGCCGTGGAGGAAGAAGTCCACATCGCCGGGCGTAATCCCCGCCGCCGCGCAGATCGCAGTGACCCCGTTGAGGATGCCCTCGGAGCTGTCATGCGGCGTCGATGGCGTCTTGTGCCGCCAGAACGCGCTTGATGCCGTGTCGAACAGCAGGAGGTCGGTAAACGTGCCGCCCACGTCCACGCCAAGGCGATAACCCATGCTCTCAGTTCTCCTGAACAGGTTTCGGGAAGGCAGGCGCCTGCGCCACCATTCCGGGAAGTTTTCGGCCCATGACCCCTGCGAGCCAATGGTTGGCCTCGATCAGTGCGGACAGGTCCATACCGGTCTGAACGCCAGCGCGGTGGAGCATATAGACCACGTCTTCACTCGGCACATTGCCCGCCGCGCCCGGCGCAAAGGGGCAGCCGCCAAGACCGCCCAGCGCCGCATCCACCACACTCGCGCCGGCTTCGACCGCCGCCCAGACATTAGCGATGCCGGTCCCACGCGTGTTGTGAAAGTGGACGCGCACCGGGGTCGGAGCGACCGCCTCAACAACGCGGCGGACAAGCCGTGACACTTTCGCCGGATCAGCCACGCCGATGGTGTCAGCCAGCGCTACCTCGATGGGCTTGGCTTCTGCCAGTGCGCAGGCCATGGCAACGACACGGTCCTCGCTGACTTCACCCTCGAACGGGCAACCGAATGCTGCGCCGATCGTCGCCTGTCCTTTCAGGCCAGCGGCCTGCGCCATGCCGACAATGGCCTTGGCCGCCACAACCGATTCGTCACTGGTCTGGCCCTGATTGGCAATCGCGAAGCCATCGGTCGAAACGCAGACCGCGCCCAGCTCATGGAGCCGCCTCGTGGCAATCGCCCGCTCTGCTCCGCGTTCATTAAGCACGAGGCCGATGTAGCTGACCCCGACCTCGTCAGGCAGCCCGGCGCAAACCTCCTCGGCATCGGCCATCTGCGGCACGCGTTTGGGATTGACGAAGCTGGTCACTTCGATTCGCCGCGCGCCCGCCGCAATGCTGCGCCGAACCAGCTCAAGCTTGTCCGCCGTCGAGATCAGGGTCTTCTCGTTCTGCAACCCGTCACGCGGGCCGACCTCGAGAAAAGTGATCGATTGCGCAGTCATGACAGCGCCCCGGCCAAGCAGAAAGGGTGATCAGAAATCATGGCTCTCCACATCACTTCGTATGCAAACTCATTCTGCGTCCATCCCAGATAGGCCCGAAACCTGCACATACGCGCATGAATCTTGGCACCTTGACCGCAGCACTTTGTATACAATAAGCTGCCCTTGTCACAAGCGTGCGTCAAGAGGGGGCAAAAGCCCGGACATGCGCGAAACCATATCAGGTCGTGATCGAACCAAAAGGGAGGTTTGAGAATGCGTGCCAATCGTTTTCTGCTGAATACCGCTGCACTTGGCCTGCTGGCTGCGACCACACCGTCCATCGCGCAAGAGGTGCCGCAAGACACTGCGGCAACTGAAGACACTGGCGATGCCATCATCGTCACCGCCCGCCGCCAGAACGAGCGGTTACAGGACGTGCCCGCCTCGGTCTCGGTCCTCACCGCCAGCGCGCTGCAGAACACCGGCGCGGTCAAGGCGGAGGATTTCACCCAGCTTACCCCCGGCGTCACCATTGTTACCGGCACGGCCGAAGCGGGCGATACCCAAATCAACATTCGCGGGATCAACGGTGCGCGCGATGCCGAAAGTTCGGTGGCGCTGGTCGTTGACGGCATCCTCAAGACCAACACCGCGCAGTTGAACCAGCCGCAGGGTACGCTCACGCAGGTCGAAATCCTGAAAGGCCCGCAGGGCGCGCTCTATGGCCGCAATGCCGCAGCCGGTGCCATTGTCCTGCAAACGATGAAGCCGACCGAAACACTGACCGGCGGCCTCCGCGCATCCTATGCCAACGAGGCGACATACGAGGCGACCGCGCACATTGCGGGACCGCTGGGCGACAACGCGGGCTTTGTGCTTTCAGGTTACTATTTCACCACCGATGGCTGGTGGCGCAACACCTTCCTGAACAATTCCAAGACGGTCGATGACAAGGAAAACTGGGCCGTTGATGGCCGGTTCATGCTGGGCCAAGGCACGGCCACGCAACTTGACGTGAAGGCGCGTTACGCAGAGTTCAAGGGCGCTTCGCTGCCGTTCAACGCCGCCTTCCACCTGCCGCTGTTCGGCGGCGCGTTCTATGAAGACGTGAACAAGCACCCGTTCAACTTCTACAACAACATCCGCGCTACCAACGATCAGAAGAGCATCGACGCCTCGATCAAGCTGGACCACGAATTCGGCAATGGCATGAAAGTGGTGGCCTGGGGGCTTTATTCAGATGTCGATCAGGATCTTGTCGCCGATGGCACCTCGGCAGACTTTGCCCGCTTCATCAGCGCAGCGGACCCCGCAGTCGCCAGTTCGGTGAACGCCTGCTTTGCCAGCACGGCGGCGCTGACGGGTTTCCCGGTAAACCCGCCGGGCGGCATCGGTCAGATCCCGGTTCCGTTCATCTTCGCGCCGACCAACGGCTCCACATTCGGACCCTACAGCCCCACGACCTGCGACGGCACGCAATACCAATTGCGCCAGCAGGAAGACGTTTCCGCTGAAGTGCGTTTGCTTTCGAACACCGATGGCCCGCTGACATGGCAACTCGGCGCCTATTTCCTGCACATCGACCGCAAGACTGGCGTCAGCCTTGGCGCAGACACCGGGCAGGGCGTAATCAAACAGCTCTACAATGCGCCGAATTCAGCGAACCCCACTTCACTGCTGCTGGCCGACAAGTTCAGCACCAATGTCTATGCCGCGTTCGGCGCGACCGAATGGAAACCTTCGGAGCAGTTCACCGCGGGCCTTGCGCTGCGCTATGACATCGAGGACCGCTCGGCCAATTCGCTCGTGCCTAATGAGCTTGATCCTTTCACCGGCGGGCCGATCAACCCCGGTCTGGCCTTCGGTCCGTTCGTGGCAAAGAACGCCACGTTCAAGCAGCTTCAGCCCAAAGTCACGCTCAGCTTCCGGCCAACGCCGAACCTGAACATCTATGCCAACTGGGGCATCGGTTTCAAATCGGGCGGCTTCAACAACCAGGGCTCGTCCGCCGTGGTCAATGCCAGTTTCAACGATGGCGTGACGCCGGGCACGATCGATGCCGATGTCACGATCAACGACCTTTACCGAAAGGAGCGGTCGAGCGCGTTCGAAGGCGGCGTGAAAGGCCAATTGTGGGACGGGCGGATCACATTTGATCTGGCCGGATACTACACCCGCGTCACCGATATGCAGTTCTTCGAATTCTTCGTCGGCAGCTTTGGCCTGCTGCGCGTAGTTTCGAACATCGATCAGGTCGACATCAAGGGTGCCGAGATCAATCTAACAGGCAAGATCGTCGATGGCTGGAAGGTCTTCGGCTCGTTCAACGTGACCGACAGCGAGATCAAGAAAAACGCCTCTCGCCCTTACACTGTGGGCAACAAATCGCCCTATACCGCCGACTGGACGCTGAACATCGGCTCGGAAATCAACGCACCACTGACGGACAGCGCCAAACTGCTGTTCCGCGCCGATTATCGCATCACCGGGCCAACATGGTTCCATTCGGTGCAGGATCAGGAGCGGCCGACGATCTTCTCGGCGCTGCTGCCGATCTCGGCCCTCGGGGCGCCCGGATTCGTCGGCAATGCGCGCTATGACGTCGCCAAGCGCGAGGCCTTCGGCGTGCTCAATCTGCGCGCAGGCATAAACATGGAGCGCTATCGCATTGCCGTGTTTGCCGAAAACCTGTTGGATCGCCGCTACATTTCCGAGGCCATTCCGGCGATCGAATTTGGCGGATCGTTCATCACGCCGGGTGCGCGGCGTCTGATCGGGGTTGAAGTGGGCGCCACGTTCTGATGAGGGGGTCTGGAGGCGGGCTCACCGGCCCGCCGCCAGATCGATACAGGAGCAGCCGTGTCCAAAGCCTCTCAGGAAGCCTACCGCAAGATTCGCGCCGGGATCCTGTCGGGCCATTTCCCGGCCGGGCAGTTCGTCACCGAGGACGAATTCGCGCAGTTCTGCGCCCTCTCCCGCACGCCGGTGCGCGAGGCGATTGCCGAACTCGTGAGCGAGATGCTGCTCCAGCGTTCAGATACAAACCGCGTGTTCGTGCCGGTCTGGTCCGATGACGACGAGGAGGAGCTGTTCAGCCTGCGCGCCATGCTGGAAAGCCACTGCGCCGGCCGCGCCGCGCGACTGATCTCGGACGAACAGATTACGGAATTGCGCGGTCATTGTGATTTCATCGACCGCGCGATTGCCGAGGCGGACGGGCCGGACGTTTCAGGCTTCGTCGAAGGCAACCGCCATTTTCACGCGGTTATCCTGGCTGCCGCGCAATCCGAACGGCTGGCGCAACTGATGAAGTTCGTGGTCAGTCAGATCGTCGTCCACCGGACGGCAGAACAGTATTCGCGTGCTGACATGGAGCAGAGCCAGCGCGACCACCGCGATCTGGTCAGAGCTTTCGAAACCCGCGACGAAGACTGGGCGCGCGCTTTGGCGAATACGCACATCCGCCGCGCCGCCAGCGTTTACCGCGCGATGCGGGGATAGAGCTTCACCCCGCCAAGACGGGTGGTTTCAGACGGAATTCTTCGACCGGAACACCACCGATCACGTGTTCCTGCAAGATGCGCTCCAGCACTGGCGGAGTGCACGAATGATACCATACGTTGTCGGGATAAACGACCGCGACCGGCCCGACCAGACACACGCGCAGGCACCCCACCTTGTTGCGCAGCACGCCCTGCGGCCCGCCCAGCTTCAACTCGCCAAGGCGCTTCTTCAGATAATTCCAAGCCTCGTCCCCCACTTCGCGCGGGGCGCACTTGTCCTTGTCCGGCCCGGCGCAGAGCAGGATATGGCGCTGCGGGTTGAAACCACCCAGCTTTGCCAGTGCGACTTCGGCTTGCAGAATTTCTTCGGATGGAAAGCTCACTTACTGTCCTTCTTGAGCCAGCGATCGAGCCAGTTGAAGGTGGTCTGGTGCCACTGCAACGAATTTTTCGCTTTCAGCACCCAGTGATTTTCATCTGGGAAGACTAGCAGTTCAGACGGAATGCCCCGGCGCTGCAACGCGGTGAACGCGGCAAGTCCCTGCGTGTAAGGGATGCGGAAATCCTTCTCGCCGGTGATCACCAGCATTGGCGTTTTCCACTTGGCCACATGGCTCACCGGGTTCCACTTTTCGAACTCTTGCGGCGCTTCGTAATAGGGGTGCCCGCCATGTTCCCATTCGTCGAACCACAGCTCTTCGGTCTCATAGGCCATAGCGCGGGCATCGAACACGCCGTCATGCTGGACAAGGCACTTGAACCGGTCGGGCCAGACGCCCGCGATCCAGTTCATCATGTAGCCGCCATAGGACGCCCCGGCGGCGCAGGCATTGTCGCCATCGATCTGGCTGTCGAGCGCGATGGCGGCGACAAAGCCTTTCTGCAGATCTTCCAATGGCTTTCCGCCCCATTGGCGGTTGATCGCATCGGTAAAAGCCTGCCCGTATCCGGTCGATCCGTGGAAATCGATCGAGACTATGGCATAGCCTTGGCTTGCCCAGACGCGCGGGTTCCAGCGGTTGGACCAGCTGTCGTTATAAGACCCCTGCGGCCCGCCATGGACGTAAAGGATCGAAGGCATCTTGCCCTTCACCCAGCTCGGCTTGGTGATCTGGCCCCACACCACATCGCCGTCTGCGCCCTTGAAGCTGAAGCGCTGCGTGACGACCGGCGCACGTGTTGAAAGGGCCGTCGTCGCAACGTCGGTCAGGCGCACACCTGCCTTGCCCGGTTTGCCCACGAAAAGCTCCGCCGGGGCATCAAGCGAATCGCGGGTATAGAGCAGCCGACCATCGTTCAGCGGCACCACCCCGCCGATGTGCCCTTCCCGCCCCGGGTTGAGCACCAGCCGCGTGACCTTGCCGCTTGCCGGATCGATGCGGAAGGCGGGGTTATCCAGCACGTCCTGCGCCGTAGCGATCAGCGCCTTGCCATCAGGGGTCCATGTCAGCGATGCCACGGAACGATCCCACGCGCCGGTCAGTTCGCGCCGCGCGCCGGTTTTCAGGTCGATCAGGTTCACCACCAACCGGTCGGCCTCGTAACCGGGCCGTGCCATCGCCGCATAGGCCAGCCACTTGCCGTCGGACGATGGCGCAGGTGTGTTGTCTGTGGCCTTGTTGGCCTCGGTCAGGTTGGTTGGCGCGCCGCCATCCAGCTTTGAATGCCAGATGTCGAGATTGGTCGAGGTCGGCTCATTCCGGTCAGCCTGCCGTGCAACGAAGAACAGGGACTGCGAATCTGCCGCCCACGCCACATCCTCACCGCCGCCAAAAGGCTTGTTCGGGCTGTCACCGGTGAGTGTGCCGACAGGCCCATCCGCCGCCTGGCCTTCACCACTTGCCTTGCCATCCGCGCCCAGATCGAAGGCAAAGACGCGGCTGTAATTGCCCGGCGTTTCCCACGCATCCCAGTGCCGCACGAAGCCCGCGCCGTCCTTGTAGTGACGCCCGGTGCCGGGGCCGGGCTGCGCAGTGTTGCCGTCGCTTTCGCAACCGAAAGTCGGGCAGGTTCGCGCAATGTCACCCCACACCGCGATCCGTTTGCCATTGGGCGACAATTCGAACCCGGCAACTTCCGTCTTGAACGCGGTAACCTGCGTGGTCACGCCGCTGGCAGGATCGACTTTCCACACCTGCGTCGTCTCTGCCTCGCCCACCTTGCGGTCTGACAAGTAATAGAGCGCGCCGTCAGGACCAAAGGCCGGGTCGCTCACGCTGCCGCCGGTATCGATGCGGCGCGGCGCGTCCTTCCCATCGGCACTGCGCGCCCACAGCGCAGGTGTGCGTTTGTAGCTGACCGGGTCGGTTGTGGTGACCACGTAGGCGACCAGCTTGCCATCGGAGGAAATCGCGCTGCCACCAAGACGGCTCAGCGTGACAAGATCTTGCGGAGAAAGCGGCGCGGCCTGCTGGGCAACAGCAGGTGCAGCGAATGCGACGGCCAGTGCAGCCGCCGACAACAACGAGTTGGTTTTCATGGAAACAGGATTAGCGCCACATGTGTGCAGCGCAAACCGCTAAATCAGCCGCGTTTTCCGGCAATCCGCGCGATCTCGACCGAAACCATCTTTTCGACCATGGCAGGCAGGTTTTTGTCCAGCCATTCGCCCAGCAAGGGCTTCAGCATTTCACGCACCAGTCCTTCCAGCGAGGTTTCGCCCGAACGGACGATCTGCGGCGCAACGCCGGGCTGGGCCAGCATGGAAAGCGCAGCCAGCGATTCACGCATGGAGGCTGCTGCGGCATCGGCGATCAGTCCACCGGCATCCGCGTCGTCTTCCTCGTCGGTCTCGGTAAGTTCGAGAATTTCCGCACGGGGCGCGGGCCGGGGTTGTTCGGCACGGGCGCGCGATTGCACCTCGGCACGATTATCACGCGCGATCACCTTCTTGATCGATTCGAGGATTTCCTCGACGGACGGTTCACCGGCCTGACGCATCGAACCCTTTACCCCCAACAAGCCCTGTTACACCGATTCTCTATCACGGACGCGGCGTCGGGGGGATTGTCGCATCCTGCGCGGGCGTGTCAACGGTGCGCGTCGAAACTGCCTGCGGATCAGGGTCGCGATCCCAATCCCAGATGCGCCCCCTTACGCGTTCGTAATTGACCTGTGGATCGTAGAGCGCTCCGCCATCAAGGCCAAGATCATCCGCATCCGCCTTGCCCATGGCCGAAAGCAGGTTGAAGCCTGCAACATAGGCATTGCGGCGCGCGGCAACGAGTTGCACCTGCGCACGCAACAGCTCCTGTTCGGCATCGAGGATGTTCAGGATGGTGCGGTTGCCCACGCTGTTTTCAGCCCGCACGCCTTCGAGACTGAGCGCCGCAGCATCGACTGCGGTCTGGTTCATCGCGATGATTTCGTTCGCGGCGCGCCATGAGGCAAACGACGAACGCACCGCGGCAATGACCTGGCGCTCTACGCCAACTTCCTGTTCGAGCGTTGCCGATTCGCGCGCTTGAGCCTGTCGGGTCTGTGCGCCGGGACCACCGCCCTGAAACAGCGGCACCGAGAGCGTCACGCCGGTTTGCGCGGTGGTATTGGCCTCTCGCAGCACTTCGTTGGTGCCAAGAAAGCTGCCCTTGAATTCCTGACGGCTGCCATTGGCCGAAACCGAAACGGTCGGCTTCTTCGCGGCTTCCGCAACTTTCACGTCGAAAGCCGCAGCTTTGCTGCGCTCGCGCGCAGCGAGGAGATCAGGATTGTTCTCAAGCGCGAAAACGACTGCATCGTCCGGCGTTTCAGGCAGCCCGGGAAGCGGCGGCGGCGGTGCGAGATCGACCGGCGGATTGCCCACCACCTGGATGAAACGCTCGCGGCTGGATTGCAGGTTTGCCTCGGCCGTGCGCAGATCGCTGCGGGCCAGAGCAAGGCGGGAATTGGACTGGGCGACGTCTGTGCGCGTTACATCGCCAATATCGAACCTGTCGGTGGTGGCCGAAAGGTTCACCGAGAGAACTTCGACATTGTTGCGGTTCAATCCGACGATCGCGCCATCACGGATGACGTCCATATAGGCCGCAACCACTTCGCTGAACACGCCCGCTTCGGTGCCCCGCAGATCCTCTTGCCCCGCTTCGACGCGAGTCTTGGCAGCGCGGATCGAATTCTTGACCGATCCGCCAGAATAAATCGGGACCTGCAGGCTTAGATCAACACTGGTGGACCAGTCGGTGATCAGGAACGAGTTGGGGTTAGCCTTGAGTGTGCGGTTGTAGCTGCCTTGGCCAGACAAGCTCGGCAGCGCGCGCGCCCGGGCAATCGGCACGCCTTCATCGGTCGCGCGCTGAGTGGCGCGGGCAGCTTGCAGCGTCGGGTTGGTGTTGTAGGCACTGGTCAGCGCTTGACGCAGATCATCGGCGAGCGCGGGTGTTGCCAGCAGAGCGGCGGCGCTGGTCGCCAGCAGCAAGCTCAGCGCCTTGTATTTTGCCATAAGGCTCAGAAGCTCCACGATTTCGGTGCAGCAAATTCGGGCAGCACCGCAAAATCGGCATCGCCAAGCGGGGTGGCAATGACTTTGGCCAGAACCTTGCGCGCAATGGCAAGGCGGGTCACGCCGCGATCCACAATCCCGGTGACAACGCGACCATCATCGGCAAGCAGCGTGGCCAGCGCTTCAGGCAGCACTTCGGCTGCGCCGTCAATCAGGATCAGCGAATACGGCCCACCCTGCGCCGTGCCAAGCGCATCCGCGCGGGTCACGTTGCCCGCCAGCTTCCCCGCCAGCGCCGCAAGATACCCGTTGGGTGACACGACCAGCACGCTGTCAACCGACGTGGTGCCAGCAGCTTCAAGCATCTGGCCATACGTCAGCGCCGGTGAGAGGAACTTGCCTTCACCCAGCGGCACGGCCCGATCCATGTAGGACACCGCGCGGCGGTCAGCGGGCACAAAATCCTCGCGCCGCACGCTGTTGAACGCAGCCAGAATGCCGGGTGCATTGACGCCGCTGACACGCAGCTGGCTATCGATCATTGCACGGCGCGCAACCTGCATTTCATCCACAGCCGGGCGGTCTTCAACCACGGTCATCGCAACCCTCATGTTTCAGACGGGAGCCGATCAAGGCATCGTTTCCCGCAATTGATCTCTGGCAAGTGCCTGTAGATTATCGATCTGCTGTTTCCAAGGGATTTGCATGTCGATTGTCGACGCGTAAGGGGCGTTCGCAGTTTCTCAGGCATTGGAGGGATTTCCGAATGGCCGAAATGGTGACGATCAAGGAAACAGACCTGATCGATAGCGTTGCCGATGCGCTGCAATACATCAGCTATTTCCACCCGATGGACTACATTCGCGCGCTGGGTGACGCCTATGAGGCTGAACAAGGCCCCGCGGCAAAGGACGCCATCGCGCAGATCCTCACCAACAGCCGCATGTGCGCCGAAGGCCACCGTCCGATCTGTCAGGACACCGGCATCGTCAACGTTTTCATCAAGTGGGGGCAGGATTGCCGCCTCGACAGCGACCTCTCGCTTCAGGACGTGGTCGATGAAGGCGTGCGCCGCGCCTATCTGAACCCGGATAACAAGCTGCGCGCCTCGGTACTGGCCGATCCCGCCTTCACCCGCCGCAACACGCGCGACAACACGCCATGCGTGCTCCACGTGGAAATGGTCAAGGGCAGCAAGGTTGTTGTCGATGTCGCGGCCAAGGGCGGCGGCAGCGAGAACAAGTCGAAGTTCAAGATGATGAACCCAAGCGATTCGATTGCCGACTGGGTGATCGAAATGCTGCCGCAGATGGGCGCGGGCTGGTGCCCGCCGGGGATGCTCGGCATCGGCATCGGCGGCACAGCGGAACATTGCGTTTTGCTAGCCAAGAAAGCGCTGATGGAGCCGATCGACATGGCCCAGCTCAAGCTGCGCGGCCCGCAGACCGACATCGAAAAGCTGCGCATCGAAATCTTCGACAAGGTCAATGCGCTCGGCATCGGTGCACAGGGCCTTGGCGGCCTTTCGACCATCCTCGACGTAAAGATCATGGACGCCCCCTGCCACGCTGCGGGCAAGCCGGTGGCAATGATCCCCAACTGCGCCGCCACGCGCCACGCACACTTCAGCCTCGACGGGTCCGGGCCGAGCTATCTCGAACGGCCCAAGCTCGATGAATGGCCGCAGGTCCACTGGGCGCCCGATTCGGCGGCCAAGCGCGTCAATCTCGACACGCTGACACAGGCAGACGTGCAGGGCTGGAAAGCGGGCGACCGTCTGCTGCTCAACGGCAAGATGCTCACCGGCCGCGATGCCGCGCACAAGCGCATCAAGGACATGCTGGCCAAGGGCGAGCAACTGCCGGTCGATTTCAAGGGCCGCGTGATCTACTATGTCGGCCCGGTCGATCCGGTGCGCGAAGAAGTGGTCGGCCCGGCAGGCCCCACCACCGCCACCCGCATGGACAGCTTCTCCGACCTGATGCTCGACCTCGGCCTGCTGGCCAGCGTCGGCAAGGCAGAGCGTGGCCCCGCAGCCACGCAGAGCATCGCCAATCACAAGAGCGCCTATCTGATGGCGGTCGGCGGCGCGGCCTACCTCGTCGCCCGCGCGATCAAGGAATCGAAGGTCGTGGGCTTCGAAGACCTTGGCATGGAAGCGATCTACGAATTCACCGTCGAGGACATGCCCGTGACAGTGGCAGTCGATAGCGACGGCGAAAACGTCCACAAGTCTGCGCCATTGGTGTGGAAGAAGAAGATTGCGGACGAAGGGTTGCTGCCTGCATAACCTTTCGCTTCGATGAACAGCCTATGCCGCCCGACCACCGTTCTGGTGTGTCGGGCGGTTGGCGTTTAGGGTTCTTCCAATGACGCCGTCACAAATCGATCCGGGAGTGCCGCATGTACCGGCCAGGCAGGTCATCCTGTCGGCTGCCGCGCTGTGGCTGTGCTATTTCGTGCTCATCACCGTGCGTGGGCTGGTGGTGGAACTGGGCGATTTCACCGATCTGTTGTGGCGGCGTGGATTGGTCACGCTGGCAGGCATCATCGTCACGGTTGCCTGCTGGCCGCTGCTGCGGCGCTTCGATGGACGGTCGCTGGTGGTGCGCGGAGGTGCGGCACTGGTGATCATGCTGCCTGCCGCGCTCGCCCTGGCCGCCGTCAACCAGTGGGCCTTTGCGCCGGTTGAAAAGCGTATGCTCGAAAATCTGGCGCATGATCAGGACAGCGATCGCGCATCACCTTCTGACGAAAACACCGCGGCTGACGGCAGCAAGGTGCCATCGGTAAACATCCGGCGCGACATGGCTGGCAACGTGCTGGTTGATGTGCTCGACGAAGGCATTGTTCCTCCTGAACCTCCGCCCGCTCCCCCAGCGCCTCGCACCCAGCGCGAACCCGCACCTGCACCCTCGCACAAAGCAACGCCCGCCTCCGATCCACTGCTGGACGAGGACGACCTTGCCGAGATTGAACAGTTTGCCGAAGATCGCGCCGAGGTGGCGCTGCGCATCGCCGGGATCGTGCGGAATGCCGATGGCAGCACGGTGATCACCCAACCAGGTATGGTTATCCGCCAATATGCAGATGGCCGTTCCGAATTGCGCACTGGTGGCAAGATCTATCGCGTTGACGGCGATGGCGAAATCTCAGGCGTGCTAACTCCGCCGCCAGCCCCGCCCGAACCACCACAGCCTGCCGCGAGTGCAGCGTCTCCCGCGCCGCCAGCCACACCCAATGCCGCAGCCACACGCGATACCGCGCGCCGCGATGCGCAGATCGCCCTCCGTCATGCCGAAGCCGCGCGCAGGGTAGCGCTGGCGCAGGCACGTGCAGAACTGGCTCGGCAACGCATTTCGCCAGAGCCACGGGAGCCCAATGCGGCCCCCTCGCCCCGTCCTTCGAGATCGCCTGTGGCTTCAACGGCAACACGGACCGCCCCTGCCAGCCCCACGCCAACGCCTGCGCCGTCCGCAAGCTCGCCCGCTGCGGAAACCGAAGAACTGACCACCGCCAGCAAGGTCACCGTGATCCGCAAACTGGTGGAAAAGGAGGGCCTGTGGCGCCAGCTCACCGACGTAGCGCTGGGACGTTATTTCCTGCTGATCGCCTGGGCTGCGCTCTATCTCGCGCTTGGCAATGGCGAACAGTTGCGTGCTGCCGAATATCGTGAAGGTGAATATCGCCGCGCCGCCAAGGCTGCCGAACTGCGGAGCCTGCGCTACCAAGTGAACCCGCATTTCCTGTTCAACACGTTGAATTCCCTGTCAGCTTTGGTCATGGTCGGCCGGGCTGAACAGGCAGAAAAGATGATCCAGTCCATCTCCCGCTTCTATCGCCACAGCCTGGCCGGCGACCCGACCACCGATATGCCACTGGAGGACGAGATTGCCTTGCAGCGCCACTATCTGGAAATCGAAGCGGTTCGCTTCCCCGAACGTCTGCGCTGCGAATTCGATGTGCCAGCCGATCTGATGAGCGCCTGTGTGCCCGGCATGATCCTGCAGCCGCTTGTCGAAAACTCGATCAAGTACGGCGTATCCACCACGATCCGCCCTGTCACGATCCGCATTTCCGCGCGCGAGGCGGGCGGCTTTCTGGTCCTTACTGTGGCCGATGACGGGCCGGGCGAAGGCCTTGTGAGCGGCAGCACGGGCATCGGTCTTGAAAACGTGAAAAGCCGGTTGATCGCCCGTTTTGGCGAGGATGCGAAGGTCGAGAGCGGGCCGCTTCCTGCGGGCGGATATGCCACCGTGCTGACCATGCCAGTAGTGCGCCATGAGTGTTGATGGAGACGGAATGCGGACGCTGATTGTCGATGACGAACCGCTCGCGGTAGAGCGTATGCAAATCCTCTGCGCGCGCATCCCCGCGCTGCAAGTGGTGGGCACGGCCAGCGATGGTGCAGCAGCCTTGCGCCTGATTGCGGCCCTCACGCCCGATCTCGTGCTGCTCGATATGACGATGCCCGAGGTGGATGGCCTCGGCGTTGCCCGCGCCCTTTCGGGGCAGGTAAACCGCCCCGCCGTGGTCTTCGTGACCGCGCACGATGATTTCGCGGTCGAAGCGTTCGATTGTGACGCGGTGGACTATGTCCTCAAACCCGTGGCGCAGGACCGATTGGAGCGCGCCGTAGAACGCGCACAGGCCCGTCGTACCGCGCCGTCCGAAACGCCGCTCACCCCGGAAAAGCCCGCTAGCGAATGGATCGAGGAATTCTGGGTGCCGCACCGCTCCGAACTGATCCGCGTAGCGGCCAGCGACCTTGAACGCATCGATGCCGAGCGCGATTACGTGCGCCTCCACGTGGGCCACCAGAACGGCAATGGCCGGTCATACATGATGCTTCACACCATTGCTGGGCTGGAGGCACGGCTTGATCCCGAATGCTTTATCCGCCTCCACCGGTCCACCATCGTGCGGCGCGATCGCATCGCCGGGCTTAAGCACGATGGCCTCGGGGTGTGGTCGGCAGAACTGGTGGATGGATCGATGCAGCGCATCGGCCGCACTTACCTGCCGCGGGTCAAGGCGATGGCAGGGCGGTAGGCGCTCCAATCATGCCTTGTACAGCGCATCCACCCGCGCGCCGTAACGCTCACGAATCTTGTGCCGCCGAATCTTCAAACTCGGCGTCATTTCCTCGTTGTCGATGCTGAACGCCTCATCGGCAAAGGCGAACTGGCGGACCTTCTCGATCACCGAAAGCTCCTTGTTCACCCGGTCCACCGCCGCACGGACTGCGTTGCGGAAGGCGGGCAGATCTTGCAAAGCCTTGAAATCGAACGTCTCGCCCTGCGCGCGCGCCCATTCCAGTGCCCATTCAGGATCGGGCACGATCAGCCCGACGATATAGGGCCGCTTGTCGCCGCTCACCATCGCCTGCGCAATTTCGGGCTGAAGCGTCAACATGCCCTCGATCTTCTGCGGAGAGACATTGTCGCCCTTGTCGTTGACGATCATGTCCTTCTTGCGATCAGTGATGACGATACGGCCCTTGGCATCCACGTGCCCGATGTCGCCCGTGTGCAGCCAGCCCGCGTTCGGCCCTTCCTTGGGGATCGCGCGCGCGGTTTCGGCTTCGTTCTGCCAATAGCCGTGCATCACCAGTTCGCCACGCACCAGAATTTCGCCATCCTCGGCGATCTTCAGTTCCACGCCCTTCATCGGCGGGCCGACCGTGTCCATCCGCAGACCTGCTCTGGGGCGGTTGCATGAAATCACCGGCCCGGCCTCGGTCTGGCCATAGCCTTGCAGCATGGTCAGCCCCATCGCATCGAAGAACACGCCAACATCGGGATTGAGCGGCGCCCCGCCCGAAACCATCGCCTTCATCCGCCCGCCAAAGCGTGCCTTGATCTTGGGGCGCAACGTACGATCAAGGATCAGGCTCATCGGCAGGTCAACGATGCGGCCTTTCCCCGCCGCCTTGCGTCCGCCGATGGTCAGCGCACGGTCCATCAGGTAGTTTGCCACCTTGCCCTGCTTTTCCACTTGCTTGATGATGCGCGTGCGCAGCACTTCAAACAGGCGCGGAACAACGACCATGAGCGTCGGACGCACTTCCTCGATGTTCGAGGCGAGCTTCTCCAGCCCTTCCGAATAGTAAATCTGCGCGCCCATACCAATCGGCAGATATTGCCCGCCGGTATGCTCGTAAGCATGAGACAGCGGCAAGAACGAGAGGAACACTTCCTCACCCCAACCCAGATCCTCGGCAAGAATATAGGCCGCCCCTTCCACGTTGCACAGGATCGATCCGTGGTGCAGCCGCACCCCGCGCGGACTTCCGCCAGTGCCGCTGGTATAGATCAGGCAGGCCAGATCGTTGCGCCCCACGCCCGCCATGCGCGCATCCACAGCACACCGCGCCACCGCGCCATCACCCTCGGTCAACACGGCCCAATCATGGAACGCCAGTTTCCCGGCTTGCATCTGCCGCAGCGGCTCCATGCCGATCACATGTTCCACCCCCGGCGCAGAAAGCGCGGCGGGCAGCAAAGGCTGTGAAAGCTTGGCGGTGGAAACAATCACCGCCCGCGCGCCGGAATTCTCCAGAATATGCAGGTGATCGCGCTCGGTATTGGTGATGTAGGTCGGCACGGTCACCAGCCCTGCCGCCATGATCGCATGATCCGCGATGCACCATTCGGGCCGGTTTTCCGAAACCAGCGCCACCCGGTCCCCTGGATTGAGTCCCAGCTTGCGCAACGATTCGGCCAGCACGCAAACCTGCCGTGCGGCTTCAGCCCAGCTGATCGATTGCCAGTTGCCTTGCTTCTTGGCCCACAGAAACGGGCTGTCACCGCGATGGCCCGCACGGTCCAGGAACATCGCAACAAGATTCGGAAAGCCTGCGAAATCGGAAAGCTGCACGTCTGGTTCCTCGGCCCAATTGCGGTTCGGGCGGCCATTCCGGTCCGCTCCTGATGGTTGCAGTGGAACCTAGTGACGCACCGCCCTTACGGCAACCTGTGTTGCATCACGTCAAGGTGCAACAGCCGCCCCTTCGCTGCGCGGATCGGCAGCACCGCGCCACACCCATTTGCCGCCCACGCGCACCCGCTCGATCGCATTGGCCTTGAACGAGGGGCCGCGCGCCGTCACTTGCGCATGGCCCAGCGCCTGCAAAGCCGGGATCATGGCTTCCAGACTGGTGCCCTTTTCCACCGAAACCGCATTGCCCGGCGCATAGATCACGGGCAGCGCAATCGCCTCGCGCGCAGACAAGTCCCAGTCGATCACGCCGATGATCGCCTTGGCCACTTGTGCCGGGATTGTCGTTCCACCCGCCGCGCCCACGGCCAGCCGCAAGGCACCATCCGGGCCATAGACCAGCGTGGGAGACATTGAACTTCGCGGCCGCTTGCCGCCTTCCACGCGGTTGGCCGTCGGCTTGCCATCCTTGTCGGGCACGATGTTGAAATCGGTCAGCTCGTTGTTGAGGTAGTACCCTCCCACCATCAGGCCTGATCCGAATGGCCCTTCGATGGTCGAGGTATAGCTGGTCGAATTGCCCCAGCGGTCCACCGTCACAAAATGCGTGGTACCATGTTCTTCTTGGTGCGCTGGCCGCGCGAAGGCCAGCTTGGCGCCAGCAGGCTTGCCCGGCAGCGCGGTGGCCATCGTCGCACTTTCGGAAATCAGCGCAGAACGTGCAGACAGGTAGGCAGGATCGATCAGCCCCGCCACCGGCACGTCCACAAAATCGCTGTCAGCCAGATATTGCTCGCGGTCTGCATAGGCCAACCGCTGCGACTCCGCGATCAGATGCCACGCGGTCGGACTCGCAGGGCCGAGCGCCTTCATATCAAACCGCTCCAGTTGCTTCAGAATGGCGAAAACCGTGGTCGCCCCCGAACTCGGAGGCCCCATCCCGCACACGCGATATTGGCGATACTGCCCGCAAACCGGAGGCCGCTTCACCGCCTTGTAGGCAGCCAGATCGGCTGTCGTCAGCGGGGAGGGATTTTTAGGGCTGGTGCCCACCTTGCTCGCCAGCAGCATCGCATTTTCGCCGGTATAAAAGCTGTCCGCCCCGCGCGCCGCAATGCTTTCCAGGGTCGCCGCCAGCGCGGGATTGCGCACCACGGTGCCCACCGGCAGTGGCTCACCACCTGCGTCATAGAACAGCGCCCGCGCCGCCGGATCAAACGCGCCCGTGCGGCTCGCCGCGCTCAACGTCGCGCGCATACGCGGCGTGATGGCATATCCGTCACGCGCCAGCTTGATCGCTGGCTGAAACAGCGTGCGCCACGCGATCCGGCCCTTTTCATTGTGCGCCATCGCCGCCAGCCGCAAGTTGCCCGGCACGCCAACGCTGCGCCCGCCGATCACCGAATCCGGCCAGACCAGCGGCTTGCCATCGGCATAGAACCACTGTGGCGTTGCCGCCTTTGGCGCAGTTTCACGCCCATCAATCGTCTCAACCTTGCCCGCAGCATCGCCCATCACAAGGAACCCGCCGCCCCCGATCCCGGAGCTTTGCGGCTCCACCACGGTCAGCGCGAGCATCGTCGCGATGGCAGCATCGGTGGCGCTGCCGCCCAGTCGCAGCATCTGCACGCCCGCCTCGGCCGCGCGCGCGTCGGCAGCAGATACCAGTCCCGGACCGTCGACCGACACCCCTTCTGCGGCAGAGGCAATCGGCGCCGGATTGGCCGGAGCCACCGAGGCACTCGGCGGCGGTACGCAGGCTCCGGCTAGCAGGACGGCGGAAACGGGCAGGAAGCGAAGGGTGCGCATGAATGTCATGCACACAAGGCTATTCGCTGCCGACCGCCTCGGCAATGGACGTCATGCCCGCCTCACGTACCTTTTTTTCAAGGCCAGCCACGATCCGCGATGCCAGCCCCGGTCCTTCATAGACCATCGCGCTATAAATCTGGATCAAACTCGCTCCAGCCCTGATGCGCGCCCAAGCGTCGTCCACCGTGGCAATTCCGCCCACACCGATCAATGGAATCGCCCCGCCGCTGGCCTTGCGAAAATCACGCAGCCGCTGCAGCGCCAGCTCCCGCAAAGGTTCACCCGAAAGTCCTCCCGCTTCGATGCCATGGCGCGACTTCAGCGCGGGGCGTGTGATCGTGGTGTTCGATACGATCAGCGCGGCCAGTTGCTTTTCCAGCGCGATCCGGCAAATCCCGTCGATGTCCGAAGGCTCAAGATCCGGCGCAAGCTTCAGGAAGATCGGCACATTGATATTGCCCCGCGCCTCGATCACAGCATCGAGCAGCGCCGAAAGCGCGCCTTCGTCCTGCAAAGCCCGCAACCCCGGTGTGTTGGGCGAGGAAATGTTGACGGTCAGATAAGATGCCAGCGGCGCCATCAGCCGGGTCATCTGCGCATAGTCGGCAATGCGATCGACCGAATCCTTGTTTGCGCCGATGTTTACGCCCACAATCCCCGGCAGTCCGCGCAGCCCCGCCTCGCGCCGCCGCACCAGCCGGTTGGCCACCGCCTGCGCGCCTTCATTGTTGAATCCCATCCGGTTGATCACCGCGCGGTCTTCTACCAACCGGAACAGGCGGGGCTTGGGATTGCCCTCCTGCGGCTGCGGCGTAACCGTGCCCACTTCCACAAAGCCGAAACCCAACCCCAACATCGCGTCAGGCACTTCGGCGTTCTTGTCGAAACCGGGAGCCATGCCGACCGGATTGGGAAAGGCGATCCCGGCCACCCGCTGCGCAAGGCTTGGCGTCGGAGCTTTGGTGCCCCCGGCGTGGCTCAACGACAGCGCCTTGATGGTCAGGCGATGGGCAGGTTCAGCCGGAATGCGGAAAATCAGCGGGCGCAGCAGCGAATAAGGCGTCACGGTCAAACGGTTCCGGTTCTGCGAACGGATGAAGGATGTCGAAGCGAATCAGGGTAAGTCCAGCGTGCAATCCTCAAGACCACACGCACACCCCGTGTTGCACCATTGCGACGTATTCCGCCGGGGGCCAAGTTCGAATCTGTCGGAAATGACGGCAATTGTAATTGAATGATCGGCTAATGTTGCCAGAATGCCACCGAATTTGTCGAATCCATACAATTCTTGAACCGGGCTTCTGCCTAGGAAGGCGCTGCGACCCGAAGGGCTCGGTGCAGCGATGTGCTGGGTTCTCGACTTTCAAGGCGGCCGATGATCCTTTGCGGATCGCGGCCGCCCTTTTTTTGGCCATCTCCCCAGCCACAAAGCCCGCCCTTGCGCCTTGCATCACCCGCGCCTAGATAACCGGAACGATTCGGTCTGATTTGCAGATCGTCATTTCGGGACACCCGCCGATGCGCCTTTCCAGCATGGCCGATTATGCCGTCGTCACGATGAGCGCCGCCGCGCGCCATTGTGGTGGGCACCGTGTCTCGGCCCAGCAACTGGCCGATGAAACCGGGCTGCCTGCCCCTACCGTGCAGAAACTGGTCAGCAAATTGTCCGCCGCAGGCCTGCTCAAGGCGGTGCGCGGCGCACATGGCGGGCTGAAACTGGCCCGCCCCGCCGCTGCAATCACGCTCGCCGATATTGTGGAGGCGGTCGAAGGCCCTATTGCGCTCACCCCCTGCAGCGATCATGGGCGCCATGATTGCACGCTCGAAAGCGCGTGCACCGTCCGCCCGCACTGGCCCGCGGTTGACGCCGCACTGCGCGGTGCGCTGGCCGGAATCCCGCTCACCCAATTGTCCCGTCCTGCCGCAACTGCGGCCTTGGGGGCGGAGGTTATGGCATGACTGATAACGTAGAACTCAAGGATCAGGCGCCCGCGTCGCCGACTACGAACATGGCTGGTCGTCTGACATCGAACAGGAATACGGCCCCAAGGGCCTGTCCGAAGATACCGTCCGCTATATCTCGGCCAAGAAGGACGAGCCGGAGTGGATGCTCGAATGGCGGCTCAAGGCCTATCGCCACTGGTTGACCATGCCCACGCCCGATTGGGCCAAGCTGAACGTCCCGCCGATCGACTATCAGGACGCCTACTATTGGGCCGCGCCCAAGGCCAAGCCCAAGCTCGGCAGCCTTGCCGAGGTCGATCCCGAAATCCTGCGCATCTACGAAAAGCTCGGCATTCCGTTGGAGGAGCAGAAAGTGCTCGCCGGTGTCGAAGGCGCGCGCAAGGTCGCAGTCGATGCGGTGTTCGATAGCGTCAGCGTCGCCACAACCTTCCGCAAGGAGCTGGAACAGGCAGGCGTCATCTTCCGCTCCATCTCCGAAGCGGTGCGCGAATACCCAGATCTGGTGAAGAAGTGGCTGGGCAAGGTTGTGCCGATGCACGACAACTACTTCGCCACGCTGAACTGCGCAGTCTTTTCGGACGGCACTTTCGTCTACATCCCCGAAGGCGTGCGCTGCCCGATGGAGCTGAGCACCTATTTCCGCATCAACGCGGAAAACACCGGCCAGTTCGAACGCACCCTGATCGTGGCCGAAAAGGGCAGCTATGTCAGCTACCTCGAAGGCTGCACCGCGCCGATGCGCGATGAAAACCAGCTCCACGCCGCCGTGGTCGAACTGGTTGCGATGGACGATGCCGAGATCAAGTATTCCACCGTCCAAAACTGGTATCCCGGCAACGCCGAAGGCCTTGGCGGCATCTACAACTTCGTCACCAAGCGCGCGCTGTGCCAGGGTGCGCGCAGCAAGGTGTCTTGGACGCAGGTGGAAACCGGCTCAGCCATCACGTGGAAGTACCCCTCGTGCGTGCTGAATGGCGATGATTCGGTGGGTGAATTCTACTCGGTCGCCGTCACCAACAACCACCAGCAGGCCGACACCGGCACCAAGATGATCCACAACGGCAAGCGCACCCGCTCAACCATCGTGTCGAAGGGCATCTCTGCGGGCAAATCGAACAACACCTATCGCGGCCTCGTCCGCGTGGCCCCTCAGGCCGAAGGCGTGCGCAACTTCACCCAGTGTGACAGCCTGCTGCTGGGCGCAGACTGCGGCGCACACACCGTGCCCTATATCGAAGTGCGCAACCCCAGCGCCACGATCGAACATGAAGCGACCACCAGCAAGATCAGCGATGACCAGCTCTATTACGCCATGCAGCGCGGGCTGGATCAGGAAAGCGCCGTCGCCCTGATCGTCAACGGCTTCGCACGTGACGTGCTGAAGCAGTTGCCGATGGAATTTGCAGTCGAAGCGCAGAAGCTGCTCGGCATCAGTCTTGAAGGGAGCGTGGGGTGATGCACGGTCCTATATTTCACCGTCACCCCGGCCCCCGAGCCGGGGTCCCGCTTCCTCTCGCAGCGGACGAAACAAAAAGCGGGACCCCGGATCAAGTCCAGGGTGACGAAGATATGAATGGCAAGGCGTACGCAGAATGAAAAAGACCCTCACCCTGCGCCCCGCCAGCGAGCGCGCCGACGCGCCGAAGATCCAGAAAAAGGGTCGCGGCTGGG
>NZ_NCII01000103.1 GCF_002256775.1 Novosphingobium sp. 17-62-19
ACAAAGGGTACATAAGCCTTGTTGACGGTTCATGTGAGCCAACTCTAGCAAGGGAAACGAAGCCATGGCGGCTCAGCTCAAGCTCATCGAGGAAGGTAAGACCAAGGACATGGATCGTCAGAAGGCGCTTGATGCGGCCCTTGCACAGATTGACCGTGCATTCGGAAAGGGTTCGGCCATGAAGCTGGGCTCGAAGGAAACGATGCAGGTGGAGTCGATCTCCACAGGCTCGCTCGGCTTGGACATTGCGCTGGGCGTCGGCGGTTTGCCACGCGGCCGCGTGATCGAGATTTACGGGCCGGAAAGCTCAGGCAAGACCACGCTCGCGCTGCATGTCATTGCAGAGGCGCAAAAAGGTGGCGGCACGGCGGCGTTCATCGATGCCGAACACGCGCTCGATCCGGTTTATGCCCGCAAGCTGGGCGTGAACATCGATGAACTGATCGTTTCGCAGCCCGACACGGGTGAGCAGGCGCTCGAAATCGTCGATACGCTGGTCCGGTCGAACGCGATTGACGTGCTGGTGGTGGACTCGGTTGCCGCACTGGTGCCCCGCGCCGAAATCGAAGGCGAAATGGGCGACAGCCATGTTGGCCTTCAGGCCCGCTTGATGAGCCAGTCGCTGCGCAAGCTGACCGGTTCGATCAGCCGTTCGCGCTGCATGGTGATCTTCATTAACCAGCTGCGCATGAAGATCGGCGTGATGTACGGTAATCCCGAAACGACGACAGGCGGCAATGCGCTCAAGTTCTACGCCTCGGTCCGTCTCGATATCCGCCGCACCGGTCAGATCAAGGACCGTGACGAAATCGTCGGCAATGCCACGCGCGTGAAGGTGGTCAAGAACAAGGTCGCTCCGCCGTTCAAGCAGGTCGAATTCGACATCATGTATGGCGAGGGCATTTCCAAGATCGGCGAAATCCTTGATCTTGGCGTGAAGGCCGGCGTCGTCGAAAAGTCGGGCGCCTGGTTCAGCTACGACTCCATTCGCATCGGGCAGGGGCGTGAAAACTCCAAGAATTTCCTGCGCGAGAACCCCGAAATCTGCAGCCGCATCGAAGCCGCAATTCGCGGCCGCACCGATCAGGTTGCTGAAGGACTGATGGCTGGCCCGGACGCGGACGACGACATCTGATCCTTCAAGGCGGCGGGCCGGGCAAGCGAGACCGGCAACCCTTCGCCACACCAAAGGGCCCGCGCGTTCCCCGGCAGGATCGCGCGGGCTTTTTGTTTGCGTTGCAGGAGGTTATGTTTAACCTTGCGGTTAAATTTTCAGGAGAATCGCCGTGGGAATCATTGTCCATCATCTCAACAACAGCCGTTCGCAACGTGTGCTTTGGCTGCTTGAAGAACTTGGTGTCGACTACGAGATCCGGCATTATCAGCGCGATGCGGTAACCAACCTGGCTCCGCCGGAGCTTAAGGCCGTGCATCCGCTGGGCAAGTCGCCGCTGCTGGAGATTGATGGGCGCGTGATCGAGGAATCGGGTGCGATCGTTCAAGTGCTGTGCGAACGCTTTGGCAATGGTGCGTGGCTCCCGGTTGCAGGCTCGGACGATGCGTTGCGTCATCTGGAACTGATGCATTTTGCGGAAGGGTCGGCGATGACGCCCATCCTGATGCAGCTTTACACATCGCGGCTTGGCGATGCGGCCGCGCCGCTCAAGCCGCGCATCGATGAGCAACTGGCCGCGCATTTCGGTTACATGGAACAGATACTGCGTCCATCGGGTCATTTCATCGGCGACGATTGGACCGGGGTGGACGTGATGATGAGCTTCCCGGCAGAGATTGCGGTGATGCAAGGTGCAGGCGTACATTTTCCCAAGCTTGCTGCGTTCGTAGCTGCTGCACATGCCCGTCCGGCATGGCAGCGCGCGCGCGAAAAGGGCGGTGACTATTTCGGCATGTGAAAGGCTGCGGCGATGACCAATGCAAGGGATTGGCAGGGGACGGTCGGAAAAAGCTGGGCGCAGGAATGGCAGCGCACAGACACCAGTTTTGGCGAATTGACGCCGCACCTTCTCGCCACAATTGCGGCCGAGCCCGGTGATGTGATCGTCGACATCGGGTGCGGGGCAGGGGAACTGTCGATCGCCGTTGCGCAAACACGATTGCAGGCCTCGGTTACCGGTGTCGATATTTCAGACGACCTTGTGGCTACTGCCCGCACCCGGTCGGCCCTGCCGAATGTTTGCTTCTTGCAGGCGGACGCTTCACAATGGGGGCCACAGAGCGAACGTCCCGATCTCTATATCTCACGCCATGGGGTGATGTTCTTTCCCGATCCACCGGCTGCTTTCGCGAATCTCGCGAAAGTGGCGGCACCGGACGCGCGCGTGGTGTTCTCCTGTTTTCGCAAGCCTTCGGAAAACGTCTGGGCGACAAGCCTTGCCGCCCTTCTACCGCCAACTGCGCCAGCAGCCACGGAGCGGTTTGCGCCCGGTCCGTTTGCTTTTGCCGATCCCGATCATATCCGGCTGTGCATGGCAGGCTGGCGCGATCTTGCCTTTACGCCGGTGGATTTCGCTTATGTCGCCGGGGCAGGGGAAGATCCGGTCGGAGAGGCCATGGCGCTGTTCCGGCGAATCGGTCCTGCCGCATCGGCATTGCGGAACCTGGGGGATGCGGAGCGGCAAGATGTCGAACAGCGGTTGCTGGAACTCGTCAAGGCGCATCTGGTGGATGGACGCGTCTCGTTTCCGGCAGCGGCGTGGCTGGTAAGTGCAACTTCCGATTACCGTAATGGATGAAACGTGCTTGTAGCGCGCCGAGTGCTCGCCTAATCGGCAAGTCATGACTTCCACGAACGAAATCCGCCGGTCCTTTCTCGACTACTTTGGCTCGAACGGCCATGATGTGGTGCAGTCCGCGCCGCTGGTGCCCTACAACGACCCCACGTTGATGTTCGTCAACGCGGGCATGGTGCCGTTCAAGAACGTGTTCACCGGGTTCGAGACGCGGGCCACCCCGCGCGCGACGTCGTCGCAGAAGTGCGTGCGCGCAGGCGGCAAGCACAATGATCTGGACAACGTGGGGTACACCGCGCGGCATCATACGTTCTTCGAGATGCTCGGCAATTTCTCGTTCGGCGACTACTTCAAGGAGCAGGCGATCACGCACGCGTGGACTCTGCTGACGAAGGAATGGGGGCTGCCCAAGGATAAGCTGCTCGCCACCGTCTATCACACCGATGACGAGGCTTTCGAGCTGTGGAAGAAGATCGCAGGTCTGCCTGAAGATCGCATCATCCGCATCGCCACCAAGGACAATTTCTGGGCGATGGGTGATGATGGCCCGTGCGGTCCGTGCTCGGAAATCTTCTTCGATCATGGCGACCACATCTGGGGTGGCCCTCCGGGATCGCCGGACGAGGACGGGGACCGGTTCATCGAGATCTGGAACCTCGTGTTCATGCAGTTCGAGCAGACCGCGGGTGAGATCACCGACAATCTGCCCAAGCCCAGCATCGACACTGGCATGGGGCTGGAGCGTATTGCGGCGGTGCTGCAGGGCGAGCACGACAACTATGATACCGACACGTTCAAAGCGCTGATCGCTGCGTCGGAAAGCCTGACTTCGATCAAGGCCGAGGGTGAACAGCGTGCGAGCCATCGCGTTATCGCCGATCACTTGCGGTCGACCAGCTTTCTGCTGGCCGATGGCGTGCTGCCTTCGAACGAGGGACGTGGCTACGTGCTGCGCCGGATCATGCGCCGCGCGATGCGCCATGCGCATCTGTTGGGTGCGCGCGATCCGCTGTTGCATCGCTTGGTGCCTGCGCTGGTGGCGGAAATGGGCGCGGCCTATCCTGAACTGGGCCGCGCGCAGCCTTTGATCGAGGAAACGCTGCTGCGCGAGGAAGTGCAGTTCCGGCGTACGCTTTCGAACGGTCTGAGGCTGCTCGATGAAACGACCGGCGCGTTGGGCGAAGGCGACAAGCTGCCGGGCGAGACCGCGTTCAAGCTCTATGACACGTTCGGCTTCCCTTATGATCTGACCGAAGACGCGTTGCGCGCTCGCGGGATCAGTGTGGACCGCGAGGGCTTTGATGCGGCGATGGCGCAGCAGAAGGCGGCAGCGCGCGCGGCGTGGAAGGGCAGCGGGCAGGCGGCGGACGGTGAAGTTTGGTTCGACATCGCCGAGCGCGTGGGTTCGACCGAGTTTACCGGATACACCGCCACGACCGGCGAGGCGCAGGTTGTAGCGCTGGTGCGGGACGGCAAGGAAGTCGAAAGCGCGAAGGCGGGCGACGATGTTACGGTTATCGTCAACCAGACGCCGTTCTATGGTGAAAGCGGGGGGCAGACCGGTGATGCTGGCACGATCACTGGAGCCGATGGCCTGACGCTGGTAGTTGGTGATACGGCCAAACCGCTTGGCCGCCTGCACGCGCACAATGCCACGGTTCAGACCGGGACGGTGAAGATCGGCGACGTTGTGAAGCTCGACATCGACGTAGAGCGCCGCGATGCGATCCGGGCGAACCATTCGGCCACGCACCTCTTGCACGCGGCTTTGCGCAACCGGTTGGGTGGGCATGTGACGCAGAAGGGTTCGCTGGTGGCGGCTGATCGTCTGCGCTTCGACTTTTCGCAGCCGACCGCGCTGACGGCAGATGATATTGCGGCAATCGAGGCGGAAGTGAATGCCGAAATCCGCGCGAATGAACCGGTGACGACGCGATTGATGAGCCCGGATGAGGCGATCGAGGCTGGCGCGATGGCGCTGTTTGGCGAGAAGTATGGCGACGAAGTACGCGTACTTTCGATGGGTCGTGCTGTGGACAAGCACTTCTCGGTCGAACTGTGCGGCGGCACGCATGTGCGTGCGCTGGGTGACATCGGCGTGTTCCGCATTGTTAGCGAGAGCGCGGTGTCATCGGGCGTGCGGCGGATCGAGGCGCTGACCGGCGAAGGCGCGCGGCAGTGGTTCGTGGCGCGTGAAGATGCGCTGAAGAACACGGCTGCGATCCTGCGCACTACTCCTGAAGACGTGGAAGCGCGCGTTTCGGCGCTGATGGATGAACGCAAGAAGCTGGAGCGCGAGTTGGCCGAGGCCAAGAAGGCGCTGGCGCTCGGCGGCGGCGGAGCGAAAGCGGAAAGCGCTGACGAGGACGTGGGCGGGGTGAAGTTCTCCGGCCAAGTGCTCGAAGGGCTGGACCCCAAAGACCTGCGCGGGCTGCTGGATCAGGCCAAGCAGCGCATGGGATCAGGCGTGGCGGTGATCGTGGCGGTGAACGAGGGCAAGGCCTCGATCGCGGCGGCGGTGACTGAGGATCTGATTGGCAGGGTCAGCGCAGTAGATCTGGTGCGCGCGGGCGTGGAAGCGCTGGGCGGCAAGGGCGGCGGTGGCCGCCCGGACATGGCACAGGGCGGCGGGCCGGATGGTTCGAAGGCGGCTGATGCCGTGGCTGCGGCAAAGGGCGTAGTGGCAGGGTAACCGGCTTCGTGCGATGGTGCGCTATATGGACACCATCGCAGCACCCGATATTGCCCGAATAGTATCCGACATTGCAGACGAGATGCGCGGCATTTCTGAGCGTGGGGCGGTGGCAAGCTATATCCCGCCGTTGGCGCAAGTCTCGCCCGACAAGTTCGGCATGGCGGTGGTCATGGCCGATGGCGCGGTGCATGTGGCGGGCGATGCGGATGAGGCGTTTTCGATCCAGTCGATTTCCAAGGTCTTTGCGCTGACGCAGGCGCTGGGCGCGGTGGGGGACCAGTTGTGGCAGCGCGTCGGGCGTGAGCCTTCGGGCAGTGCATTCAACTCCATCGTCCAGTTGGAGAGCGAACACGGCATTCCACGCAATCCCTTCATCAATGCAGGCGCGATCGTGCTGTGCGACGTGCTGTTGGGGCGTTGCGAACCGCGTGAGGCGATCGGGCAGATGCTGCATTTTGTGCGCACCCTTGCAGGTGACGACGAAGGGGCGATCAGGATCGACGAGGCGGTGGCTCTGGCCGAGCAGGACACCGGCTTTCGCAATATGGCGCTGGCCAATTACATGCGCGCCTTCGGCAATATCCGTGCGCCGGTGGACAGGGTGCTGGGCGTTTACTTCCACTTCTGCGCGCTGGCGATGAGTTGCCGGGAACTTGCCATGGCGGGGCGTTATCTAATGGACGGGGGCCGTGTGGAGGGCCATTCCATTGTCACCGCCAATCGCGCGCGGCGCATCAATGCGCTGATGATGTCATGCGGGCATTACGACAATTCCGGCGACTTCGCATTCCGTGTGGGCCTGCCCGGCAAGTCGGGTGTGGGCGGGGGTATTCTTTCGGTAGTTCCCGGAGTTGCCAGCATTGCAGTATGGTCGCCCGGACTCAACGCCAGCGGCAATTCACACCTTGGAACGCTGGCACTGGAGCGGCTCGTGCAGCGCACCGGATGGAGCGTGTTCGAGCCGCGTTTGCGCTAGGAGCGTTCTCTCAGCGAGGCCGATTTCAACCGCGGCAGCGAGTTCAACTCGCCTTCTTCCTTGATTTTCTGGCGGAATTCGTCGCGCTTCTCGTGGATAGAGGCGATGACTGGCCCCATCGGGAAACCGAGATCCACCAGCACGGCTTCGGACAGTTGCAGTGAGCTTTCGAGTGTTTCCGGCACGGCGTGGCTGGCACCAGCTTTGTAGAGTGCGGCTGCATGGGCGGCATCGCGGGCGCGCACGATGATCGGCAAATCAGGATAGGCGCTGTGCAGGCGTTTGACCATGCGCAGGATCAGCACGGGTTCGTCCATCGTTAGGATCATGGCTCGGGCCTTGTCGAGGCCCAGGCGCTGGACTGCATTTTCGCTGTCAACGTTGCCGAATACGACTGGAAGGCCCTGCTTGCGGGCTGCCTTGACGATTTCGGGGTTGGTGTCGATGCCAAGCCACTTTGCGCCATGAACTGTCAGCATATCGGCAATCAGGTTTCCAACGCGGCCAAAACCCATGACGACGACGCGTTCGCCCTCCGGTTCTGCAACGGGTGTGGCCTGTTCGGTGTCTGAGGTGTCCTTGTCGAGCCGACTGGCCCAGTATTCGCCGAGCTTTGCGAGCATGGGTGTGATCGTGAGGCCGATGGCTGTTACGATCTGCCAGAACTGAGCAGTTTCGCGGTCGATCAGCGTGGCTTCGGCAGCAGCGGTCAGCACGATCAGCGTCGTTTCGGATGGGCTGGCCATCAGGATGCCGGTTTGCAACGCGGTGGCGCGGTTCTTGCCCATGGCACGCAGGGCAAAGCCGGTGACAAACGACTTGAGAATGACCACGCCCAGCACAGCAACGGTCAGCGGCACGATTTCGGCCCAGACAGCGCGCAGGTCTATCCCCATGCCGATGGTGATGAGGAACACGCCGAGCGCGAGGCCCTTGAACGGCTTTGTGATCGATTCGACTTCGGAGTGGTATTCCGTTTCGGCGATCAGCAGCCCGGCCAGCAGTGCGCCCATGATGGGCGAAAGGCCGACCATTGACGTGGCGAGCGCCGAGGCAATGACCACGAGCATCGTGGCGGCAAGGAATAGTTCCGGGCTCTTCGTCTGGGCGGCCTGCGCGAAAAGGCGAGGCAGCAGCAAGCGCCCACCGACAAGCAGGACGGCAACGACGATGCCTCCGTAGAGCAAGGTTTCGCCAATGCTTGGTCCCGAATCATAGGCGGTGAAGGGGGCGAAAGCGCCAAGCAGGAAGATGATCGGGACAAGCGCGATATCTTCAAACAGCAGCATGGCGAGTGCCGCGCGGCCAACGGGGCCTTGTGTGCCGGAAATCGGCAGGACCAATGCTGTGGAGGACAAGGCGAGCGCCAGCCCAAGGCCGAACGCGCCGCTGATCGGCAGACCTGTCGCCATGAGGACGCCCGAAAGCAGGAACGCCGACACACCCAGTTCCATCGCGCCAAGCCCGAAAACGAGGCGGCGCATGTCCCACAAACGATTGAACGAGAGTTCGAGGCCGATTTCGAACAGCAGCAGGATGATCCCGAATTCCGCAAAAGGTGCGATCGCCGCCGGATCGGTTATCGTGATGTGATAAAGCCAGGGGTATTGGCCGACGAGAGAGCCAAGCCCGAACGGGCCGACTGCAAGGCCGACGAAAATGAAGCCGATGATCGGGGTGATACGCAGGCGCGCGAATGCTGGAATAACAATCCCGGCAGCGCCAAGGACCACAAGAACGTCGGAAAGTGCGGTAGTCGGTTCGAGATTGCCTGCCATGGTGTGAGGTTAGGCGAGGGGGCAGATTCTGTCACCCGGTAACGTCTACCGATGGGGTAGAATTCAGCACGCCAGCAAAAAAGGCCCCGGCGTGAACCGGGGCCTTTCTATGTTGTGGCGGCGATACCGGGCGATCAGGCCCAGTTCTTCATTTCCGCTTCGAGATTTTCGACGATGGCTTCGAAGAACTTTTCGGTGGTCATCCACGCCTGATCGGGGCCGATCAGCAGCGCCAGATCCTTGGTCATCTTGCCGCTTTCGACGGTTTCGATGCAGATGCGCTCGATGGTTTCGGCAAAGCGCACTACGTCGGGCGTTTCGTCGAATTTGCCGCGATACATCAACCCGCGCGTCCATGCGAAGATCGAGGCGATCGGGTTGGTCGAGGTCTGCTTGCCCTGCTGGTGCTGGCGATAGTGGCGGGTCACCGTGCCGTGGGCAGCTTCGGCTTCCACCGTCTTGCCGTCTGGCGTCATCAGCACCGAGGTCATCAGGCCGAGCGAGCCGAAGCCTTGCGCGACGGTATCGGACTGCACGTCACCATCGTAGTTCTTGCAGGCCCAGACGAACTTGCCCGACCACTTGAGCGCCGAGGCAACCATGTCATCGATCAGGCGGTGTTCGTAGACGATGCCGGCGGCGGCGAACTTTTCCTTGAAGCCTTCGGCGTCGAACACTTCCTGGAACAGATCCTTGAAGCGGCCGTCATAGGCCTTGAGGATGGTGTTCTTGGTGGACAGGTAGACCGGCCAACCGAGGTTCAGACCATAGTTGAACGAGGCGCGTGCGAAATCGCGGATCGAATCATCGAGGTTGTACATCGCCATAGCGACACCGGCGGATGGGTACTTGAAGACTTCGCGATCGATCGTTTCGCCATTGTCGCCTTCCCAGACAAGGCGCAGCTTGCCGGGGCCAGGGACGAGGAAATCGGTGGCGCGATACTGGTCACCAAAGGCGTGGCGGCCAACCACGATGGGATCGGTCCAGCCCGGAACGAGGCGGGGCACGTTCTGTATCACGATGGGTTCGCGGAACACGACGCCACCAAGGATGTTGCGGATGGTGCCGTTGGGCGACTTCCACATCGACTTGAGGTTGAATTCCTCGACGCGCTGTTCGTCAGGCGTGATCGTGGCGCACTTAACGCCGACGCCGTACTGCTTGATCGCGTTGGCGGAATCGATGGTGATCTGGTCGTCAGTCTCGTCACGCTTTTGCACCGAGAGATCGTAATACTTGAGATCGATATCGAGGTAGGGAAGGATCAGGCGTTCGCGGATCCATTCCCAGATGATCCGGGTCATTTCGTCGCCGTCGAGTTCAACGACCGGGTTCTTCACCTTGATCTTCGCCATAACCATCCTGTCTTTCAAGCTGGGGAGATAATTTGCGTTTTCCCTTAGCAGAGGCTTTGCCCGGCGCAAGGCAGGTGGGCAATTCGCGCAACAATTAGGGTGGTTGGCACTGGACATGGCGAGCATCGCGGGGCAGTGTTTTAAGTGACCGGTTAAAGCCGGGCGAGATTTTATGCGGAGAGATGCAATGAGCGAGGCCGAAGTCCTTACCGAAGTCGATGGCAACGTGCTGATCGTCACGATCAACCGGCCCGATGCGAAAAATGCAATGAACAAGGCGGCAGCCGAGGGGATCTCGGCCGCCATGGACCGGTTGGATGCGGAGAGCGATTTGCGCTGTGCGATTCTGACCGGAGCGGGTGGCACGTTCTGTTCGGGCATGGACCTCAAGGGATTCCTGCGCGGCGAATCGCCTTCGGTTCCGGGGCGCGGTTTTGGCGGGCTGTCCGAATGGACGCCGAAGAAGCCGATCATCGCCGCCGTCGATGGCTACGCGCTGGCCGGTGGCATGGAATTGGCGCTTTCGTGCGATCTGATCGTGGCCAGCGCTTCGTCGAAGTTCGGCATTCCCGAAGCCAAACGGGGGCTGGCTGCCGCCGCGGGTGGCCTGATCAAGCTGCCGCGTCAGATTCCGCCGCGCATCGCAATGGAACTGGCGCTGACGGGCGATTTCATCACGGCGCAGCGGGCTTATGAGCTGGGCTTCGTCAACCAGATCATCGAAGGGCCGTCGATCGATGCGGCCAAAGCATTGGCGGCGCGGATTGCCGAGAATGGACCGCTGGCGCTGATCGCATCGAAGGGCATCATCCGCGATTCGCACGAATGGACCGATGCGGAGATGTGGACGAAGCAGCAGGCCTATATCGCGCCAGTGTTCTCATCGAGTGATGCGCGCGAGGGTGCGGCAGCTTTTGCCGAGAAGCGCAAGCCGAACTGGCAAGGCAAGTAAACCGATGGGGTGCGGGGCGGTTCTGCCGTTCCGCCTCCCGTGCTCTGGACAAGAAAAAACCCCGCCGGTGGCGGGGTTTTTCATGCGATGGTGGGCGTAGCAAGGATTGAACTTGCGACCCCTACGATGTCAACATAGTGCTCTACCACTGAGCTATACGCCCGCACCATCGTGCAACCTTCTTCAGGGCTGGCGCGTTCCGGCAAAGGGTGCATCTTCGAAAACGCGCTCCACTTCAAGCACCAGATCCTTGAGGTGGAAGGGCTTTGACAGCACGCGGGCTTGTGGCGCTTCGCGATTCGCCTTCAGTGTGACGGCGGCGAATCCGGTGATGAACATCACCTTCGTGGCGGGGCTGATTTCGGCGCAACGCTGCGCGAGTTCGATCCCGTCCATTTCCGGCATGACAATGTCGGAGAGCAGCAGGTCAAAGTGTTCTCGCTCAAGCAGCGGGATTGCCTCGGTTCCGCGATCAACGGCGGCCACGGAAAAACCCGCGTTTTCAAGTGCGCGCGTGAGGTAAGTGCGCATCGCCTCTTCGTCTTCGGCGAGCAATATGCGGATCATGGCCTACCTGTATCTGTTATGGGCTTCGGTACGGGCGGAGACGCCACACTGTGCGTCGGAACAGCACATATAGGCGTGCGAGGTTAACATTCTTGCGCTGCTTACCCTGTCAATTGCGCCAAAAGGTGTAAAAACTTTCCGACCAAGCGCGTTGATGAGCCAGGCAGGATTTTGACTTCACCACGAATCAGTTGCACGGTTGTGTCATGCGGCATCCCGGCGAGCAAATGGCTGATTCGGCGCTGATCCATGGCGGATCGGTGCCCGGCAATCCCGGTGTCCCGGCTTTCACGCTCAAACTGCCGAACCCTTCGCCGATCCCGGTGATAATCGCGGTGCCCCACGCTGGGCGGGCCTATGCCAAATCGCTGCTGGACCGGATGCGCCACCCGGCCTTTTCCACCCCGCGCCTTGAAGACCGCTACGCCGATTTGCTCGGTGAGGCGGTTTCGCAGGAGGTAGGCGCTGCGCTGCTGATCGCGCGTGCGCCGCGTGCGATGCTCGACCTTAACCGGGCGAGCGATGATGTTGATTGGGAAATGCTCGGAGGCAGGCCACCCGACGCATCGGCTGCGCCCAGCGGTTTCGGACGGCGGGCACGCAGCGGTCTTGGCCTTGTGCCGCGTCGGCTGCCGGGGCTGGGTGAACTGTGGAAGCGGCGACTGGATCATGCCGAATTGACCGAGCGGATTTCCGCCATTCATGAGCCATATCATCGTGCGCTGGCTGATGCTTTGGAGACGATTCGCGATCGCTGGGGCGCTGCACTGTTGATCGATCTCCATTCCATGCCGCCGTTGGCCGCGCGATCACCGGGGGAAGCTGCGCCGGAATTTGTGATCGGTGACCGGTTCGGCGCTTCGTGCGACGGTGGCATAGTCGCGTCGGCTTTCAGCGTGTTTGCCGAATCTGCACGGCGGGTTTCGCACAATCGGCCGTATGCAGGGGGCTATGTGCTTGAGCGGCACGCTCGCAGGCACGAGGGACTGCATTGCCTGCAATTGGAAATAGACCGTACCTGCTATCTTGATTCGCGCATGGCTGAGCCTGGGCCGGGCTTTAGCGCCACCGTGGAATTGGTCATCGGGTTGGTGCGGAGGCTGGCGGTGGATGTGGCGGACCTTGGCCGTACGTCTGACCGTCGCCGCTGGCGCGCAGCGGCGGAATAGCACCCAACAATCCCGTTCTAGCCCAAGAAAAAACCACCTGGAGCAAGCTCCAGGTGGCCAAGGTTCAGGGAGGAGGTACACCGAAGTGTACCAATTACGCTGGGCCATGAGGGGAGCCGCAGCGCAACATCTTCAAGATAGGTGAGGTACAGGGGGGCTGCAAGGGTTTTCGAGTGATTTTTGCAACACTCCAAGAAAAAACGCGACGAACCGTGAGGTCGCCGCGTTTTTCTTTCGGACTGTTGCCTGATTGCGCTTTGGCGCGAATTAGACCGCCGGAACAGGCACCACCGGAACCGGACCCTTGCCCAATTGAACCTGCGCACCGAAGATCTGGCTGATCAGTTCAAGCGAGAACAGGTGTGCATAGAGCAGCGGCAGAAGCCCGCTCTGCGCCCAGCCACGCAGCACATCGCCACGGATTTCGCGCAGCTTTTCCTGATTGATCATCTGGAAACCGCGATAAATGAAGGGCTGATCGTTTCCGTCCTGCTGAATGGCAACTTCGCCTTCCATCAGCAGGTCATGCTTCTTCAGCTCGTCGATGAAAGCCTGCGTACGCTGACCGGCTTGTTCAAACTGTTCGCAGAAGCCGAGAGCAGCCTTGGTTGCTTCCGAAGGCTGACCATCGGTGAACAGGTCCTGCCCTTCGTGCGAATCGCCGAGCAGGCCTGACGAGGGATCAAAGCACAAGGAAAGCTCTTCGCTGCTAGGGTTCAGCTTGGCGAGAAGGAAAGGATAGCGGCGCACATAGGCCGGAATGTAGATCGGTTGAGTTACCTTGCCGGTCTCGTCAACAAAGACGTTCACGCCTTCGTTGAGGCCCATCAGCGCGAGCGGAACCGGATTGTCGCCCGACGCGAAGATGATCGGATAGTGGCGAGCGGCCTGCGGAAATTCTTCTGCCGTCAATGGGATAGCGTGCTGACCGACGAGCCAGGGCGCGGCATCCGCATTCTTTGCCTTCCACGTTGCGTGGTCGCGGCTGTTGAGTGGCATCAGATCCTTGTAGAACATCGGCAGGTTCGCTTGCGGCGCGCTGGCCATTTTGCATCTCTCCAATAAGCAACAAACAACGCACGGCAAAATAACGGCGCTGGCCGCATCACGCGGGAACCGCGTTATTAGGGACTGACACAGGAGCGTGCAAGCAACGTTACACAAGCTTGCCAGGGTTCAGCAGCCCTTGCGGGTCGAGCGCTTGCTTGATCGCGCGCATCACTGCCAGCGTAGCCGGATCGGACAGACGTGTCAGTTCGTCGCGTTTGAGCCGTCCGATGCCGTGTTCGGCTGAAATGGAGCCGCCCCATGCGGCCACCATATCATGCACTTGGGCGCTGATTGTTTTGCCATCCGAAGCTTCCCATTCCGTCCGCTGACGTCCTGGGGGGACGATGACGTGGAAGTGGACATTGCCATCGCCAAGGTGTCCGAAGCAAACCGCGCGTGTTCCGGGCCAGTCTGCTTCCAGACGCGGCACGGCCGCTTCGACAAAGGCTGGCATCTTTTCGACCGGAACTGAGATGTCGTGCTGCATTGCCGGACCAATTGCGCGCTCAGCCGGAGAGATCGTCTCACGGATCAGCCACAGCCGCTCGGCCTGATCCTCGCTGGCGGCGATCGTGGCATCGGCGATGAGACCGCGCTCAAAAGCGGTGGAGAGCAGGTTTTCGGCGATTTCGGGAAGGCGCGCGGCGGTGTCGGCGTCACCGGCAACGAGTTCGATCAGCGCGTGCCATGCGTGTGGTTCGACGAGTGGCGCACGGGCATCGGGGAGGTAGTCCAGCACTGCTTCAAGGCTGTGTTGCGGAAGAACTTCAAAGCCTTCCAGTTGATCCTCGGCCATGTCCTGTGCCAGCAGAAGCAGGCTGCGCGCATCGTGCAACGACGCGGTGCCTGCCCACATCACGGTGCGTCCGGCGATAGCAGGCGCGAGTTTGAGCGTCGCGGCAGTGACGATTCCCAGCGTGCCCTCAGACCCGATCAGCACCTGTTTCAGATCGAACCCGCGATTGTCCTTCTTCAACGGGGCGAGCAGATCAAGCACGGAACCATCGGCCATCACGGCTTCGATGCCAAGCACCAGCGCGCGCATCGAGCCATGGCGCAGCACTTGCGTGCCGCCCGCGTTGGTGGAAATCAGCCCACCAATTGTGGCCGACCCCTTGCCACCCAAAGTCAGCGGGAAGCGCAGGTCTTTCGCCTCGGCTGCTTCATGCAGCACTTGCAAGATTACGCCTGCTTCGCACGTTGCGGTGCGCGAGGCGCTGTCCACGGCAAGGATGCGGTTCATCCGGCGCAGAGAGATGATCAGTTCGTGCCCGCTGTCGAAAGGGGTTGCGCCGCCTGACATGCCGCTGTTGCCGCCTTGTGGGACGATGGGGACGCCGTATTTGGCGCAGAGCTTGACCAGCGCGGACAGCTCGCCGGTATCGGCAGGAGATGCCAGAGCGAGAGCCTTGCCGGTATATCGCCCACGCCAGTCTGTCAGCCACGGCTCCAGATCGGTCGCCTCCGTGGTCAACCCCTTTGGCCCGAGCAGGCGGGCCGCTTCTTTCAGAAACGTGTCGCTCATGTGCATCCGGCTATTGCGCGGTGCGCGTGAGGGCAATTCATTTTTGATTGCGTGCAGGTTAAGCAAAGGTTCAAGCGTTCGGGCTACGGGTGCGGACAGGACGGTAGCGGTACAGGGTGGTAGCGGTACAGGGCCTCACCGCCCAAGAGGGGTCAACGAGAGTTCTCGCTTCACAGATGTTGAGTCTTGCTAATCTTCTGGCCCCGTGGGGAATGCTGCTTTCGCTTGGCGCGAGCGGACCTGTAGTGCCGTTGGATTTGGACAGCGAGTGGGCAGCGGCAAGCATGCCCTCCGGGCTTCCACTTTTTGAAGAATCGCCAACATCCGGGGCGTTTGATGCATTCATCGCTGACCGGCTGGGTGACCAGACTTGGGATCAGGTGCGCGTCGAGCAGCGTATGATCGTGCGCATTGCCCCGCGTATGCCAGGATCAATGCTGGCACCACCGCCCGATCCCCGCTTTTCCGGGCCACCGCAGCCCCCGCGCTTTTTTGAACGCAAGGCTGACAAGTGCCTGCCAATTGCCAGCATTGCGGGGGTCCAGATCGAATCGCAGGACCGTTTGCTGCTGATTACCCGCAACCGAAAAATGATCGGGGCGAGCCTTGATAAATCGTGCCGGGCGCGGGATTTCTATTCAGGCTTTTACGTTGATCGTAGTGAAGACGGGCGGCTTTGTGCGGGCCGAGATACGATCCATTCGCGCGCCGGGGCCAATTGCGCGATCACCAAGATGCGCGAACTCGTACCCGATGATGACTGAAACTGCCACACCGGTGCGGATTTCTTGACTTTTTGGCGCATGGCGTCATAGCGCCCCATAGTGCTGGCAGCTTAGCCAAGAGCTTGCCGTCCAGCTGGTGCAGATGATGCACCGTCTCTTGTTTTCGGAAAATTGCCTGCATGAAGTTTGCCGACCTCGGCCTCTCGGATGAATTGCTCAAATCGGTGCTTGATGCCGGCTATGATGAGCCGACCCCGATTCAGGCGCAGGCTATCCCCGCCGTCCTCATGATGAAGGACATCATTGGTATTGCGCAGACCGGTACCGGGAAGACCGCCGGTTTTGTGCTGCCGATGATCGATATTCTGGCTCATGGCCGCCGTCGTGCGCTTATGCCACGCTCGCTGATTCTTGAGCCGACGCGTGAATTGGCCGCACAGGTTGCCGAAAACTTTGAAAAGTACGGCAAGAACCACGACCTCAAGATGGCGCTGCTGATCGGTGGCGTGCAGATGGGCGATCAGGTGAAGGCGTTGCAGGACGGCGTTGACGTGCTGATCGCCACACCGGGTCGGCTGATGGACCTGTTCGAACGCGGCAAGATACTGCTTACGGGCTGTGACCTGCTGGTGATCGACGAGGCTGACCGGATGCTCGATATGGGGTTCATCCCCGATATCGAGAATATCTGCACCAAGCTTCCGGCTCAGCGCCAGACTCTGCTGTTCTCGGCTACGATGCCACCCCCGATCAAGAAGCTGGCCGACAAGTTCCTGTCGAACCCGAAGATGATCGAAGTGGCGCGCCCGGCTTCGACCAACACCAGCATCGTCCAGCACAAGGTGCGCTGCACCACCCGCCAGAAGCGCGAAGTGTTGCGCCACCTGCTGAAAACCGACAACGTCACGACTGCGATTGTTTTTGCCAACCGCAAAACGACTGTGCGTGAACTTGCCAAGTCTTTGCAGAGCCATGGCTTTGCGGCGGGTGAAATCCATGGCGACATGGACCAGAACTCGCGGAACGTCGAACTTCAGAAGTTCAAGGACGGTGAAATCACCATACTGTGCGCGTCCGATGTGGCTGCACGCGGCTTGGATGTGAAGGGCGTGAGCCACGTCTTCAATTTTGATACGCCTTGGCACCCGGATGATTACGTGCACCGCATTGGCCGTACGGGGCGTGGTGGAGCAATGGGCCGGGCCTTTACGCTGGTGGCTGATGACGATCTTGAATCGATCGAGAACGTTGAGAAATTGCAGGGAACCAAGATCCCTGAATTCAAGATTGAGGCCGCCGAGAAGGCAGAGCGCAAGCCGCGCGCAGTAAAGGCCGAAGTGGAAGCTTCGGCAGAACCAAAGCGCGCGCGCCGCTCCGAGCGTCCTGCACGTGAAGAGCGCGAGGCTCAGCCAGAGCGCGAGGCGAGTCCCGAGCGTTCGGCTCCGGTGGAGCGTGAAGTAAAACCGGCACGTGAGCCACGTGCTGCCCGCCCGCCTCGTGGCGAGCGGACCTATCGCGATCAGGCTGAGCCGTTGAGCAAGCCAGGCGAATGGAATGGGCCGGTCCCAGAGTTTCTGGGCGTTTCGGCGCTTTAACGCAGCATACAAGCGTAGAAAAACAGCCCTCACAACCTCAACTGATTGAGAGGGCTGTTTTTATCCTGCCAGCTTCACAAAGCTGTCGATCACGCGCTTGCGTCCGGTCCCGTCGAAGTCGATCTCGAGCTTGTTGCCTTCCTGCTCGGCCACGGTGCCATAGCCGAATTTTTCGTGGAAGACGCGCGCACCCACCGCGATGTCGTTGCGCGGTTTGGCAGCGAAGCTCGCGGCGCTGCGGGTGCTTTCGGCAATGCGGCGGGGCTTTGGATCGAAAGGTTGGGCAGCGGCGCGCTGCCAGCCCGGTCCGCGCGATGCTCCGCGCGAAGCATTTGCCTGAGCCACGTGCGCGAAAGGATCGTCCCGCTCGCTCCAGTTGGCCCGCCACATCGATGCACCGCCTGAAAGCGTGGTTTCTTCCTCGATATGGTCGGCTGGCAGCTCGGCGATGAAGCGCGAGGGGATGGAACTGGTCCACTGGCCATAGATCTGGCGATTGGCGGCGTGGAGGATCGTGCAGCGACGCCGGGCGCGGGTGATGGCCACATAGGCGAGGCGGCGCTCTTCCTCCAGCGAGGCCAAACCGCCTTCGTCAAGGGAACGTTGCGATGGGAACACGCCTTCCTCCCATCCGGGCAGGAACAGGTTTTCGAATTCCAGACCTTTGGCGGCGTGGATCGTCATGATCGTGACCTTGTCCTCGTCGGCTACGCCCTCGTTGTCCATGACGAGGCTGACGTGTTCGAGGAAGTCTCCCAGCGTCTCGTATTCCTCCATCGCGCGGGCGAGTTCGGTGAGGTTTTCGAGGCGGCCGGCCGCTTCGGCAGTCTTTTCGGCCTGCAGCGCGGCAGTGTAGCCACTTTCGTCGAGGATCGTGCGGGCGAGTTCGGCGGGAACCAACGTTTTGACCGTTTCGCGCCAGCGGGTGAAATCGCGCATCAAGGCACCGAGCGTGTTGCGCGCGCGGGTTGGCAGTTCGTCGGTGTCGAGGACTTCAACGGCTGCCTGCGAAAGCGGAATGCCGCGCACGCGCGCATGGCGGTGCAGCTTCTCCAATGTCTTGTCGCCCAGGCCACGCTTGGGGGTGTTGTAGATGCGCTCGAACGCCAGATCATCCTGCGGGCTGGCGATCTGGCGCAGATAGGCCAGCGCGTCGCGGATTTCTGCGCGTTCGTAGAAACGGAAACCGCCGACGATGCGATAGCCCATGCCGATCTGGATGAAGCGGTCTTCAATGGCGCGCGTCTGGAACTGTGCACGCACAAGGATCGCCACCCGATCAAGCGCGGCACCTTCGCGTTCAAGGCGTTCGATCTCGTCACCTATGCGACGTGCTTCTTCAGGCGCGTCCCACACGCCAATGACGCGCACCTTGTCGCCGCCATCGACCTCGGTCCACAGCGTCTTGCCGAGGCGTTCGGAGTTCTCTGCGATCAGGCCGGACGCCGCGCCAAGGATGTGCGGTGTGGAGCGGTAGTTCTGCTCCAGCTTGATGACCTTAGCGCCCGGAAAATCCTTTTCAAACCGCAGGATATTGGCGACTTCTGCGCCGCGCCATGAATAGATCGACTGGTCATCGTCACCCACCACGCAGATGTTCTTGCGGCTCTGCGCGAGCAGGCGCAGCCACAGATACTGGACCGCGTTGGTGTCCTGATATTCGTCCACCATCACGTACTTGAACCGCTGCTGCCAGCTTTCGAGAATGTCTCGTTCGCGGCGAAAGATGTTGAGCATGTGCAGCGTGAGGTCGCCGAAGTCGCACGCGTTCAGGTCTTTCAGGCGATTCTGGTAGAGGGCATAGAAGCGCTGGCCCTTGCCGTTGGCATAAGCTTCGTTCTCCAGCGCATCGAGATCGGCGGGGTTCAGGCCACGGTTTTTCCAGCGGTCAATCAAGCCGGCGAGCTGCTTGGCGGGCCAACGCTTTTCGTCCACGCCTTCGGCCACGATCAGTTGCTTGAGCAGGCGCAACTGATCGTCGGTGTCGATGATGGTAAAGTTGCTTTGCAGGCCGACGAGTTCGGCATGGCGGCGCAGCATCTTGGCGGCGATCGAATGGAACGTGCCGAGCCAAGGCATTCCTTCAACTGCCGGACCAATCAGCGCACCAACCCGCTCACGCATTTCCCGCGCAGCCTTGTTGGTGAAAGTGACGCACAGAATCTCGCTTGGCCAAGCAAGGCGCTGGCGCAGCAGATTGGCGAGGCGTGCAGTGAGCGCAGCGGTCTTTCCGGTGCCCGCACCCGCCAGCATCAGCACCGGCCCTTCTGTGGTCAACACCGCCTCACGCTGGGGCGGGTTCAGGCCATCGAGCCAGCTTTGTTCTTGATTCGCAATTTGAGACACACGGGAACGGTTAGAGAACATT
>NZ_NCII01000013.1 GCF_002256775.1 Novosphingobium sp. 17-62-19
CCCGCGAAACTGACCGGACACTACAGCGCTTTATCGATTAGCGCGTGTCCGGTCAGCTTCGCTACCGGCAGAACCTACACCACGTACCGGGACACGACCTGCAATTCCTGAGGCTCATGTACGTGCGAGTGCGCATGTTAGGCGCTATACCTTGACTTTTTCTCGCAACATGCCCGACGCTGCAGACATTGTTTTGAAATCTGCAATTACTGAAGTTGGGGTCAATAATATCACTCCTAGGCAGGTTGAAATAGTAAGTCTGCTTTTGCAGAATTCTCCAAAACCAGTTTCAGTTGAAAATCTTTGCTCGTGCTTTATTGGAAAAAGTGCTATTAATAGATCCACACTACGTGTCTTAATTTCCAATCTGAGATCAATTATTAGAAAAGATCTGGAGATAATTTACTGTTATCCATCTTCTTATGCTTTAAAAGGATTTGAATTCGAGGAATCAAAGTGTTATGTTTAATTCAAATGATATTTATTATATTCGTGATTTCGCAAATACATGCGAAGAAATTCAGGCATTTGAAGTGTCCGACGTTGCTCCAAAAATCATTGACGTACTTCCCTACGTTTTGGAATGCTCGTTTGGACTGAGTTGCAAATCTCAGAAAGATAAGGCCCTGAGCTTTCTGGATGATGGAGCCTTTGAGAGCGCCCTGATCGCGGTCATCCCACCAGGCATGATCGTTGCATCATCAATGGATTATCCTTGGACATTCACATTTTCCAATTTGGACCGGTTTCAATTTCAGCGAACCTATACGACGACCGCAAAAATATATTCTCTTGGAATGCTGTGCTCTTTTCTCCGATTTATCTGTGACAATAAAGAGAATTTGGCAGAGGCAAAAATTTCGAAACAAAAATCCCGTTTAATGAGAATCGTATCAAGTACGGCAGGGTTTCGGAATCGGGGAAAGTAGTGATGAGAAAGTCAGGTATGGTTGATTTTGCCGCAAAATTTTTTCCTAGATCAGTGTTCGTCAGGTTGCGTCGCAGATTTGCACTGTGCGAATACAATTATCATTCCGCAGTTAAGGTGCGATTAGGCAAGGTCGGGCGCGGAGGTGGTGAATTGCTGGCTACATGCAAGCATTGTGGTGCGCTGGTTGAAATGGACTACACGCGGCAATGGCGCAGCGTTCAGGTCGGACTTTTTGCTCAAACAGATTTAAGGCGATAGCGACGGGTTTGCCGGTTGCGAACATCCGAATGCTATTCCGCTGACTGCACACGAAACTGCTACACAGATTATCGATCATTCCAAATTTCGGCCCGAGGAGTTGCGGAGACAATTTGTTTGATCACTTTCCGACTGCCGTCATTCCCAGTGGAGACTATGCTGCCAATTTGGCAAATCTCCAAACTTGAAGGTCTTTTCAAGCGTTTGTTAACCGCTCACGATCATTGATCGTCCTGCCTTGCGTCCCACTCAGGTGTTCCCCATATCCCTCCTTGATGGGGGGCGCTGACACGATCATTTCCGGGACTGTTCCCGCAGGCGGACAGCGGCTTGATAAGGCTTTGGCCGATGTGAGCGGGCTTTCGCGTGAGCGGGTCAAGGCGCTGTTGGGTGAGGGGCGTATTGCCATCGGTGGCGTGCGGGCTGCCAATGCATCGGCCAAGCCGCCTGAAGGCACGCCGTTTACGATTTCCATTCCTGAAGCTGCGCCGTCCTATGCCGTGGCGCAGGATATTCCGCTGGTGGTCGTATATGAAGACGAGGCGCTGATCGTAGTGGACAAGCCTGCGGGGCTGGTCGTCCATCCGGCGGTAGGGAACGCCGACGGGACTTTGGTCAACGCGCTGCTGCATCATTGCAGGGGGCAGCTTTCGGGCATTGGTGGGGTGGCGCGGCCGGGGATCGTGCACCGGATCGACAAGGATACGTCGGGCCTGCTGGTTGTGGCCAAGACCGATGTGGCGCATGAAGGACTGGCCAAGCAGTTTGCGGATCACTCGATCATCCGTGCCTATAAATGCGTGACGGCCGGGTTGCCGGTGCCGGTTGCGGGCACGGTGCGCGGGGCGATTGGACGGTCCAGCCATGATCGCAAGAAGATGGCGCTGGTGGAGGACGGACGCGGGAAGCACGCCGTGACGCATTATCGCACGCTGGCTGCGCTGGAGGGTGCTGCCTTGGTGGAGTGTCGGCTGGAGACGGGGAGAACCCACCAGGTGCGCGTTCACCTTGCGTCAATTGGCCATCCGCTATTGGGTGATCCTGTTTATGGACGCACACCTTCAAGGCTTCGGTCGCTGCTCAGTCGGCTCGGATTTCAGCGGCAGGCGCTGCACGCGGCGGAACTGGGCTTCATCCATCCCGTCAGTGGCAAGGCGGTTCACTTCATCAGCACGACGCCCGTCGATATGCGGGAACTCATCGTCGAACTGTGCGCTGAGGGGCAGGATGCAAAAGTTATGGCGATGTTGTAGTAGCAGGCTTTGGAGTCGGGCCGGATATGCCGAAGCGACTCTGCACAGTGTGGTCCCGCCGCCGGTCGCCCATCAGGGGGCCGATCACAGGGAACCGACGCAAGGAAAGGAAGTGTTCAGGTGAGTGAGGGAAGCAAAAAGGTTAGCGTTCCTGCCCTTGGCGGTGAAGCCAGCCTCAACCGCTATCTATCGGAAATCCGCAAGTTCCCCGTGCTGACGGCTGAGCAGGAATACATGCTCGCCAAGCGTTTTCAGGAACATCAGGACCCCGAAGCCGCCGCACAACTGGTGACGAGCCATCTGCGACTCGTGGCGAAGATCGCCATGGGCTATCGCGGATATGGTCTTCCCGTTAGCGAACTTATCTCCGAAGGCAACATCGGCCTGATGCAGGGCGTGAAGAAATTCGAGCCGGATCGCGGTTTCCGTCTGGCCACGTACGCCATGTGGTGGATCAAGGCTTCGATGCAGGAATTCATCCTGCGCAGCTGGTCGCTTGTGAAAATGGGCACCACCGCAGCGCAGAAGAAGCTGTTCTTCAACTTGCGCCGGATGAAGAAGAACCTTGAAGCGTTCGAGGATTCGGACCTTCATCCCGATGACGTGAAGAAGATCGCGACTGATCTGGGCGTGCCAGAGCAGGAAGTGATCAACATGAACCGGCGCATGATGATGGGCGGCGATGCGTCGCTGAACGTCTCCATGCGCGAGGATGGTGAGGGTTCGTGGCAGGATTGGCTGACCGATGATCGCCCGTTGCAGGACGAGACCGTGGCCGATGCCGAGGAGGCGAGCTATCGCCACCAGTTGCTGGTCGAGGCGATGGACAGCCTGAACGAGCGTGAGCGCCATATCCTGACCGATCGCCGTCTGGTGGATGACCCCAAGACGCTGGAAGAGCTTTCGCAGGTTTACAGCGTCAGCCGCGAGCGCGTGCGCCAGATTGAGGTGCGTGCGTTTGAAAAGCTGCAAAAAGCGATTCAGCGCATCGCGGTGGAACGCAAGTTGCTGCCGGCCTGACGGGCTTTGCGCTAAATCCAAATTGGATCAGATTGCAGCGGTCGGGCGAAAGTCCGGCCGCTGTTGCGTTTACCCTGTTCGGCGCCATTAGTCGGCTGAAAATAGCGTGTGTTGTGTCACATTCTCGCACGTTTGCGGGTGCTAGATGTTTGGTCGATGAGATGCGGTAAAGCGCACTCTTAGTCTTGGTGCCAAAAAGGTTAACGCACGTTGACTCCATACCGGTGCTAAGGCAGGTAACGGGCAGAACAAAAAAGCAGTTTCGGGTCGCACAAGGAAGTTTCGAAGGCGGCATGAATGTGCCGTCGGGAAAGCGTATTCCAGGGGGCACGGAATTGAAGAAGCCTTTGTTCGCCACGATTGCTGGCGTCGCTGCCATCGGTATCTCTGCAACGGCTGCGCAAGCGCAGCAGGCTGTGCAGACCAGAGATCAGCTTGATCTGCCGGTCAGCAAGCCTGAGACGCCCGAGGCTACGGCGACGGTGCGATCCGAAGGCGTTGAGCCGGGGCCGTGCCCGCTTGCCACCAGCGACATCCGCACGACGATCACCAGCATCGAGATTGCCCGCTTGCCACCAGCGACATCCGCACGACGATCACCAGCATCGAGATCACCGCGCCGGGCGGCGTGGCGCTTCCGGGCGAGATCATGCAGCTTCTGGGCGGGATCACTCCTGCCGCAGGTGAACAGCCGATCCGTCAGGTATGTGATCTGCGCGATGAAGTGCAGGCCCGCCTGCGTGCGGCGCGGTATGTTGCCAGCGTTCAGGTGCCACAGCAGCGGATCGATTCGGGCGTGCTCAAGCTTGAAGTCGTGTCCGGGCGAATCGTTGAAATGCGCGTGCGCGGCGATGTGGGCCCGTATGAGGCACTGTTGCAGCGCCGTATCGAGCGGCTGAAGGAACTCGATCCGCTGAACGAAGCGGAAGCCGAGCGCATCCTGCTGCTGGCTAACGATATTCCAGGGCTGTCGGTTGAACTGGCGCTCAGCCCGGCGAGTGGCCGCCCCGGCGATCTGATCGGCGAATTGTCTGTCTCTTTCCGCTCGTTCTCGCTGCTTGCCAACCTGCAGAACTACAACGCTGATTTCCTCGGGCGTGAGACCGGACTGATCCATGCCGAGTTTTATGGCCTGACGGGGCAGGGTGACATTACGACCCTGACCGGGCAGAGCACGTTCGATTTCAAGGAGCAGCGCATTGCCGCGCTGCGCCATGCAATGATGCTGAACAGCGCCGGGACCACGATGGAACTGCGCGCAACCATCGCCGAGGCGCGCCCGGACCTGCTTTCGCTTGATCAGCGAACCGTTTCGATTGTCGGTGGGCTTGCTTTCTCGCATCCGCTGGTGCGCACGGTGACCGATCGGGTGAAACTGACGGGCGGGTTTGAATACTCGCAGCAGCGTTCACGCTTTTTCCAGCCAGGCCTGCCTTCCAGCCCGCTTTCGCGCGATCGTATTTCGACGCTTTATCTGCGTCTGGATGGTTCAAAGGCCAAATTGAGCGTGGTGGGCGAGCAGATTGCCGGCGTTTCCGGTTCGCTGGAACTGCGCCGGGGCATCGATGTGTTCGGCGCATCGCGCAACAACATTCCCGTCGGCGGCTTTGGGATTTCCCGCACCGATGGCAGTGCGCTGGCCACCGTGGTGCGCGGCAGTGTTGAAGGGTTCTACAAGGCCGGGCCGGTGTTCGAACTTTCGGGCAAGGTCAACGGCCAGTGGGCCAACCGCGCGTTGCTGAACTATGACACCTACGCCATCGGCAACTTCACCATTGGTCGCGGATATGATCCAGGTGCCAACACCGGTGACCGCGCAGTGGGCTTCGTTGTCGAACCACGTCTGAACTTCAGGCTGGACGAGAAGGTGAAGGGGCAACTCTACGGTTTCTACGAAGGTGTGAAGCTGTGGAACATTGGCCCCAACGCCTCCGAAAAGGAGCGCTACATCGCTTCGGTGGGCGGCGGCGCGCGCATGTCGGTGGCGCAGGCCATCCGTCTTGATGTGACTTATACCCACGCGCTGGACAAGCCGCTGTTGACCGGCGCCTTCGCAAGACGACCCGATGACCGGGTCCTTGTGTCGATGACCTTCCAGTTCGTTCCGTTCAACCTGTGATAGACCGGGGAGTTAAATCGATGAACAACGCCATCAACGGCAAGCGTCGTGCCCTCCGCCTCGGCACTGGCATCGCAACCTGCATTTCCTCAGTTTTCCTGGCGCATACGGCATTTGGGCAGGCACTGCCCGAACTGGCCAACGCTGGCGGGGCCAACATCAGCACTGTTGGAAACACGCTGACGGTTGACGCGCTGGCCAACAACCGGGTCATCAACTGGAACACTTTTTCGGTCGATGCCGGGAACACGGTGAACTTCGTATCGACGGCCGCATCAGTGACTGATTCTACACCGGTCACCGTGGTGAACCGTGTGATCGGCATGGATGTAATGGGAACGCAAACATTCTTCCCGTCGTATATCAACGGCTCGGTCAATGCCTCGAACGGCGGCAGCAACAACATTTCGGTGTGGCTTATCAACCCGTCGGGAATCACATTCGGGCCGACCGGGGCGTTCAGCGGTGGCAGTCTGGTTGTGTCCTCGCTTGACTTCATTGGCAGTGAGACAGGGGCCGATGCATTCAGCGGCACCTCGGTGCGTTTGCAGCGCAAGACTTTGGGTTTGGGACAGGCGCTTGGCATCAAGAATGATGTTGACGGCAACCCGCTGACGGCAATGGAAATCAAGCTCGTACCAGGCGCGGGCAAGATCGCTACCGAAGGTGCGCTGGTCCTGCTGGGTGAGCAAATCAACATCGGCAAGGATGTGGATGCCAACGGTGAAGTGCTGATCGTTGCAGCAAGCGATGTCAGCTTCACGCCAACCACGGGTAGCCCGATCAGCTTCAACATTTTGGCTGGCACCGAAATGGGCGGCGTCCAGGTGCTCGGCACTGGCAAGGTAAGTGGGCGCAACATCGTTGTGGCGGCTTCCAACGCTACCAATACCATCAGCACGTTGCTGCAAGTCGATACCGGCGGTCGGCTGATCGCATCGGCCGACAACGGTGGTGTAACGCTTACCACGTCATCCGACCCGATTGTCAGCGGTGACCCGGTTGCCGGTGCAAACATCGACAGCCAGGGCCTGCTTTCAACCACCGGCCTGAATGGCGACGTGACCGTCCGGTCGAATGCCAGCGCCACCGTGGCGCGCATCGCCGCGACGGGCGATGTGTTGGTGCAATCGGGTGCAGGCGCATCGGATTCCGTGGCAGTGGGCACAGTTCAAACCGACGGTGCCATTGATGTGACATCAAATGGCGACCTGACGCTGGGCATCGCCGGAACCGAGACGATTCTTGCAGGTGGCGCGATCGATCTGGAATCGACCGGCGGGGCGATCAATTCTACCGCAGCCGACCTTACGATCCGGTCAAACCGCACTGATGCGGGGACAGGTGCGTTGAAGATTGATGCTGTTGGCGCAATCGATCTTGGAAACGCGACCTTGGCCGGTGGCGCTGCTCGCACAGCTGCAGTCACGGTGCAGTCTGATACGGGTTCGGTTGAAATTGGCGGGGCCAACGCTTCTAAATTCACTGGCACGGCTGCAACGACGTTTGCGGCGAACGGCACGGTCAATGGTGGGAACAGCACGGCTGCGGCGGGTAGTGCTGTTTCGATCACGGCGGGGAGCGGCATCACGCTGACGACCGCGCGCGCGCTGGGCACTGATCAGGATTTGCGCCTTACCACTGGTGGCGCAGTGCTTGCCGATCTGCTTGCGGCAGAGCGGACCGTGGTGATTGGAAGCACCGGTGCGCCGGTTTCCAGTCTGACTGTGAATACCGCTCTGACCGCAGCGGCAGGCAATATCAATGCAGTTGCCGGTTCGATGTCGCTGGCGGCGGCAACTGCTGGCGGGAACGTCACGCTTCGTTCGGATGGCGCGATTGCAGTGGTCGGAAAGGTTGAGGCAGGCGACACGCTTCTCGCCAGGGGCATTACCACCGACTACGCAGCTTCGTTCACTGCGAGCACGGCGCGGGCCGGTACCGGATCTGTCACAGCCACCGCCGACGCTATTGATGTTGGTGCTTTGCGGGCGGGCACGACAGGTTCTCTTCAGGGCAAGACCAGCGTAGCTCTCGGTTCGGGCCTTTTGGGCGGCAATCTCACGGTCGAAACCGATCTGGACAACGCGGCGGGTGACATTGCGCTCGGCGCTGCGGGTGCGAGCAGTATTTTTTCCGACGGGCGTATCACCGTGAAATCGACCTTTGGTGCGGTCAATCGAAGCGCCGGATCAACGGCGTTGACGCTGCGCTCAAATGCCGACGATGTCGGGACAGATGCTCTTTCCATTAAGGCGAACAATGCGGTTGCGCTGGGCGATACTCGGCTTGATGGTGGCACGCTGCCATCGGCCGCGGTGACTGTGACGTCGACGGCCAGCGATGTCACGATGGGCACGGCAAAGGCGACCAAGCTTACAGGGACAGCGCTGGCTGGAACCTTTACGTCCACAGGCATGATCACCGCTGACAATTCATCCAGCGGTGCAGGCAATGCCATCCAGATTGATGCCGCCAATATTGCTTTGGCAATTGCACGGACTAACGGCGCCGATCAGGACATCCGTCTGACGACCGCAGGCACGGTTGATGCTGCGACGATCAATGCTTCGCGCAATATCGTGATTTCGAGCTTGGGCAGCCCCGCCAGCCGGATCGGATCGGCCACACTCAAGCCGATACTGACGGCGGGCACAGGCTTGATCACTGCTTTTGCAGGCTCGATGACACTGGATAATGCAACTGCCGCGTCATCAATCGCGTTGCGGTCTGATGGTGCAATTAGTGCCGATGGCAAGATACAGGCAGGCACCAATCTGGCCGTTTCGGGCATTCCCGGAACTCATGCCGCCGCCTTCACCGCAGGTGCTGCCGAAGCGATGGCGGGGGCGGTAAATGTCAATGCTACTGCCATTGACGTCGATACGGTCAATTCGGGCACGTTGACGCTGCTCGACGCTACAGTTGCGACTGGCACCATTAGGGTCGGCACGGTTGATGCTGGTACCAGCTATTCCGCGCTCGCCGATGGCAACATTACGCTCGGGACGGTTGCGGCAAACAGCCAGACAGCCCGCGGTGCCATAACGATTGATAGTGCCACAGGTTCGATCATTGAAGGGTCAAGCGGCGTTACGCTAATCTCCAACGATGACAACGTTGGTGGTGAACGGCTGACCTTGGATGCTGGCAATGCCATTTTACTTGGCGCTGCCAGATTGAATGGCGGGGCTATGCAATCGTCGGACATCTCGCTGATCTCGGTAAATGGCACGACGATCAACAAGGCGTTTGCGTCGAACTTCGATTCGAACACAGGGGGTGCATTCACGGCAGACCGAATTGACGCTGTTGGTGATATTGCTGTTACAAGCCCGGGCGCACTGGCGGCCAACACGTTGATCGCCAGTGGCAATGTTACCATCAAGGGCGTTGGAACTGGCGATGCTACCTCGTTGACCGCTATTGGCGGAACCAGTGGTTCGGTGATCTCTGCCGGTGGCGAAATCAGCGTGAAGGCTGGGGCAATCGATGTCGCTTCTGCCACGTCGGTTGCAGATACGTCATTGGAAGCCAATACTGGCCCTGGCACGATCAATATTGGCACGGTCGCTGCGGGTGCGGATTATGCGGTAGCCGGAACGGGCACCATCACACTGGGCCGCGTTGGCAACAAGACCCAGATGGCAGCAGGTACGGTAACTATCACCACCACCGGCGGCTCGATCAGTGAAGGAACGACAGGCCTTGTTCTGACATCGAATAGTACGGGCAGCGGCACGGCGGGGCTTGCGATTGATGCGACTGGTGCGATCAATCTTGGTAATGCGACACTGAACGGCGGATCGGACAAGCAGTCTGCGGTTACTACGACGTCAGATGCTGGGACGACGCTGGGTAAGGTCAACTCTGCAGCATTCTCAGGTGATGCCGGAACGAGTTTCACTGCAAATGGTGCGATTGTTGCTGTGGGCACGGCTTTGATCACCGCAGGCGGGGACGTCACGCTTGATACCGTTGCAGCGCAAGGGACAATGAGCGACATCCTGGTCACCACGCCAGGTGCGGTTGTGGCCAAAACGCTCATGGCCGCGCGCAATGTTACCGTGGGCGGGCCTGGTATGGGACATGCTGCTTCGGTTACTTTAACTGGACCAGGAAGCACTGGGCAGGTCACTTCCACTACCGGTGCAGTCAATATCAAGGCTGCGGCCATCGATCTGGACAATGTCAATTCGAACATGGGCGTCACGCTGGATGCGTCAGTCAGCGGGGGAACGATACGGACCGGTACCGTCACGGCGGTCACGGACTACATCGCAACGGCTGGCGGCGACATCATCCTTGGAAACGGTGGCGAAAGGATACAGTCCGCCGGTGGCAAGGTGGAGATAACGGCTGGCGGCACGATCTCGAACGGAACTTCGTCTTTTGAATTGACATCGAATGCCGACGACACGGGTTCAGAGACGCTTGTGCTCGACGCCGGTGGTGCCATTGATCTTAGCGACACGATCCTGCGCGGCGGCACAATGCAGACGTCGGACATCTCGCTGACTTCGGGCAACGGTACGACGATTGACGAGGCTTTCTCAGCCAACTTCTCTACCACGGCAGGCGGCGCGTTCACAGCGGACTTGGTGGATGCCGATGGCGATGCTTCGATCTCGGCAGGGACTGTTGCAGCCAAGGTGGTCGATGCAACTGGCCAGATCACGGTGACTAGTACCGGTGCGGTGAACGCAAACACGCTGATTGCAGGCGGCAATGTGACTGTCGGTGGCATGAGCAGTGGCCATGCGGCGTCGCTGGCATCGTTCAACGGCGCGACTGGCGCAGCGATTGCGGCTGGAAGTGCAATCAGTGTGAAGGCTGGCGCGATCAACGTGGGCTCGGCGGCATCGGGGGCAAGCACCACGCTTGATGCGGCGGTCGCGGGTGGCACGATTGCGGTCGGTTCGGTCGATGCGGGTACGAACTATGTGGCCAACGCCACAGGCGACATCATGCTGGGCCGCGCGGGCGATACGACGCAGACAGCAGGTGGGGCTATCACGATAGACAGCGCCACAGGTTCGATCAGTGAGGGCGTGGTCGGTGTCACATTGACATCGAACGATGACAATGCCGGTGGTGAAGCGCTTACGCTTGATGCAGGCAATGCCATTGCGCTTGGCAGGGCGACGTTGCGCGGCGGCATGGCGCAGTCATCCGACGTTTCGCTTGCTTCGGCCAATGGCATGACGATTGATACAGTCTTGGCTGCGAACGCTGGTGTGAATGCCGGCGGATTGTTCACTGCAAACCTCGTTGACGCAAACGGCAATGCCATGGTCACGGCAGGGTCGGTTGCGGCCAAGGTGGTTGATGCCACGGTCGATATAACAGTCACGAGCGCAGGGGCGGTTCAGGCGAACACGCTGATGGCGGGCGGCAATGTGGCCGTGCAGGGCACTGGCGCTGGCCATGCCGCATCGTTGGGAGCGATTGGCGGGACCACCGGTTCGACGATCACCGCCGGAAGCGCGATCAGCGTTAAAGCCGGCGCGGTCAATGTGGCCTCGGCCACATCAGGAGCAGGCACTACCCTTGACGCGGCGTTCGCCGGTGGCACGATTGCGGTCGGTTCGGTCGATGCGGGCACGGACTATGTGGCCAATGCAACTGGCGACATCACGCTGGGCCGTGCGGGCAACAAGACGCAGACGGCAACTGGTGCGGTTGCGATCACCAGCACGGGCGGCTCGATCAGCGAAGGCACAACCGGCCTTGTGCTGACGTCGAACGATGCGGGAGGTGGCACGTCCGCAATCACCCTCAGCGCAGGAAGCGCGATCGGGCTGGGCACTGCGACGCTCAATGGCGGGCCGGGCAAGCAGTCGGTCGTGTCGGTCACGTCAGGTGCGGGCACCACTCTGGGCACGATCAACTCGGCGGCGTTCACCGCCAATGCCGGAACGACCTTTACCGCAAACGATGCAATCACCGCAGCAGGTGCTGCGGCGATCACCGCTGGCGGCGCTGTCACGCTTGATACAGTAACCACGCAGGGTGCCGGCACCGACATCGTGGTCACATCGCCCGGTGCGGTTGCTGCGGGAACGCTGCTGGCAGCGCGCAATGTCACCGTGGGCGGACCGAGCGGAGGGAGCGCAGCGTCCTTCACCGGCAACAGCGTCACAGCCACGGCAGGCTCGATCTTGGTCAAGGCCGGGGCGACCGACGTCGGGGCGGCAACATCGGGTATCGACACCACTGTTTCGGGCACGACTGCTACACTCGGCACGGTCTCTGCCGGTGGGAACTATGCCGTTACCACGACCGGGGCGATCACCCTCGGCAAAGCGGGCGGCCAGACGCAGGCTGCAAAGGGCACTGTCACACTGACCAGCAGTGCAGGAACAATCCAGCAAGGCGCAAATGGCCTGACGCTTACATCAAACAGCGACGGTGCGGGCACCGAGGCGCTGACGCTGAATGCCAAGACCGACATCAACCTGCCCGGCGCAACACTCAAGGGCGGTTCGGCCAAGCAATCGGCTTTATCGCTGACCTCCGGTGGCAATACCGTCGTCGGGTCGGTGTTGGGTGCAACCCTCGCCGCAAATGCGGGCGGCGCGTTTGAAACGCATGGCAGCATTGATGCTGTGACCGATGTTGCAATCACCTCGGTTGGCGCCATCACGCTGAATGGACCGGTGACAGCGGGCAACGCGGTAAACCTCCAGGCGAGCAACGCCACGATCGGGGCCGATGTCACTGCAAAGACGATCAACGTGTTCAATTCGGGCGCGGCAAGCGGCAAGCTTGCTATCGGCGATGAGGTAACTACGGCGGCGGCTGACTTTGCACTTTCTGCCGCAGAGGTTTCGCGGCTCAAGGCAAGTGATACCCTGACACTTGGTTCCGATGCTGCGCACAATGTCGAGATCGGCCGCGTGCAATTCACGGTTCCCAAAACGGTGAACGTGCCGGCTTCGGCCAAGCGCATCGACGTCACCGGACGCATCACGTTCGATGCCGATACGACGCTGAAGCTTGGCAGCAGCGACACCACGATCATCCAGTTGTCGACGACCAAGGGAGGCTCGATCGCCAGCGATGGTGGTGTGCTTGAGCTTTCGGCGGCCAATATCGTATCGGGCGCAGATGATTTTGCGGCCGATCTCTCGGCTGTAAGTGGAAGTGCATCTGCAACAGGCTCGCGCGACGCAGCCTTTGCCATGAACCTCAATCCGGGCAGCAAGCTGTACAACCCAACGACGATCAACAACGACGTGATGGTTGATGTTGGGTCGATGAAGGTCAACTTCACCGGTTTCGCGCTGTTCCAGAACACCGGCAACAGTCTGGTGGGGGCTGGGGTGAAACTGGGCAACGGTAGTCCATCGTCGCTCGCGCTCGACATTGGTAGTGGTTCGACCCAACCGGTGTTTGCTGCTTTTGGTTCGATCAACGGCATCATCAACGCGGCCACTGCGCTGCTCGGCAATCCGCCGCTGGCGCACTATGACAATATCAGCGCGTCGCGTCTGAACGGGTGTGTGATCGGTGGCGGTAATTGCCAGTCGGTGCAGAACCTCACGCCTTCGCTGACCGCACTCGACAATATTCGGACTTCGATCTTTACCGTGAAGCCGGACTTCCAGGTGCCGTTCGATCCGCTGGTCGGTACCAACAATGACGCCCTGTTTGATGACGTCGGCTCGTTCGGCCTTGGCGAACTTCCGATGACTCCGATTGAATGCAGCGATCCGAATGGAACCTGCGATGCACAGAAGAAGGATGGCAATTGATGAAGCGCGCGTTCCTCGCCTCGCTCTCGATGGTGGCGCTTGCGGTTTCCGCAGCACCGGTTGCCGCAAAGCCCGCGGATTTGCCCGACCAGCTGGAGCTTGGCCGCACCAGCCCGGGTGATCCGTGCGTGGCCACGCCATTCTGGAAAGAAGATGCGTTCGGCGGCAGCTATACGTTCACCTGCCGCGGCGCGAGCGCCAACCGTTTCCTGGGCATCGTGCGGTCAGTGCGCGCTTCGGAAATCGCGCCGATTGACGGGCTGCTCGATTGTGGGCCGGGCATGGATGTGACTCTTCCGGGCATCGGCGCCGCTACGGCTCGGCGCTGCTTCGACAAACTGCTGGGGCAGGAAACGATCGAGACGCGTTTCTCGCGCGATGGCCGGATCTATACGTCGAGTGCGGTACCGCTCGCGCAGGGTCCTGCCGAAGAGGCGTTGCGCTTCATCTCTGGCGCTGCTGCTCCCAATCAGGATCGCACCCGCACGACCACAGCGGCTGTCGAAGTAGGCGTTCTCGCCCCGTCGCCTGCGGTGAAGAACACCTCTGCGGGCGCGGTTGCCAATGCAGAAGACGCACTGCAACAGGGGTTGCGCCTGGTGCGCCAGGGTCTGCACCTTGATGCCGCACGTATCGTCAGCGACGCGCTGGCGCGCCTGCCTGCGGACGCTGCACCAGCCACCCGGATCGATCTGCTGCTGCTGGCCGGTCTTGCCGACTCCAACTTGCGCTTCTTTGATTCGGCGGATGATTACTTTGGCCGGGCTAGCGGGTTGTTGGCACAGAATGCGGGCATCCCCGGCGCTGACGTGTTGCAGATGAAGAGCCGCAACTATGCAGCGCTGCATCTGATCAACAAGCGTGAGTTCACGGTTGCCGCATCCGCACTGGATATGGCGATGCTGGGCGAAGCGCCAGAAGGCCAGCCGTTGCTTGATACGCGCAAGGTTCAGGCCCTGAACGAAGCCCCGAATACCGGCGGCCCCGGTTCGGCGCTGGCTTCGGCCTGGGACAATCGCACGCGCACCCAGTTGGTGATCGATGCGCAGGCCGGATGGGCGCGCAGCGTGGCGCTGCTTGGCCAGAACCGGCCAGCAGAAGCGGCGACGGCACTTGGCATGGCGGATGCCAGCTTTGACGCGCTGCGGCGCCAGCCGATCCCGCAGCAGCAGCTTCTCTGGCTGGCCGCGCGGATCGAACGGCAGCGCGCGCGAATGCAGTTGCGCGGTGGTGACAGACCAGCAGCGCTGGGCTCGCTCGACAAGGCGATTGGCTACCTTCGGCTGGCTGAAGATGCGGGCGACAACGGTCCCGCGCTGGCGCAAGTTCAGCTTGAGCGTGCAGCCGTCCTGTCGGGCGGCGGCGCTTCGACCGAGGAAGTGCTGGCGCAGTTCGACGAGGCTGTGACCAGCCTGATTTCGGCCGATGCCGGCACCGGTGGCCTGCCAACCCAGACGCGCAGCTATCTGGATGCGCTGGTCAACGATGCGGCGCAACGCCCCGATGGCACCTCGCCCGAACGGTTCTTCCGCGCCATGCAGGCAGCGTCGACCCCGGCTATCGCGCGGCAATTTGTGCAGCTGCAGTCGCTGATCGCTTCTGATCCGGCGCTTGCCGCAAAAGTGCAGGATCGTCAGGAAGTTGAGCGCGAGATCAACAAGTTGCGCTTCGAGATCGCCGCTGGTGGCGATGCCGCCAAAATTCAGGCTCTCGAAGCACGGCGCACCGAACTGGAAAACCGGTCTTTCGCGTTGCAGAACGAACTCGCTTCCAACGGATCGTTCCGTCAGGTTGTCGATACACCGGCCTCGGTTGGCGAAATTCGCGCGGTGTTGAAGCCGGGCGAGGGCTATCTCAAGCTGAGCAAGGTTGGCGGTTACGTGTTCGGTGCGCTGATCGATGCAGAAGGCACGCGCATTTACCGCGTGGCGCGTCCCGCCGTGGAAATCGAGCCGCTGATCAAGTCTGTCCGTGAGACCATTACCGGCGGCGGAGACAAGGTTCCGATCTTCTCGGTGGCGGGCGCAAATGCGTTGTACAAGCTGCTGATCGGCCCGGCGGCAAGCCGCGTGGGGGCCTACTCTTCGCTCGTCATCGACGGGTCAGGCGTGCTCGATACCTTGCCGGTAGGCGTGCTTGTGGCTGATGATGCCTCAACAACCGCCTTTGCCAAATCGCGCCGCAAAGATCCCTACAACTATACCGGCGTCGGCTTCCTGGCGCGCAAGATGTCTTTGTCGACTGCGCTTTCGCCGCGTTCGCTGATTGTCTCGCGCAATCTGGCGCCGTCGCAGGCACCTTATCCATTCATCGGTTTTGCGCAGCATCAGCCGATGCCGCTGGAGGCTAACGTCGATGGTGTGATGGTCAGCATCGGCACCAACTGCGAAGTCGAACTGTCGCGGGTGGCTGAACTCAGCCGCATGGTGCAGCCGATTGATGCGATTGAACTGCGGCAGGCCAGCGCTGCGCTTGGCGTGCCAAACGCGCCCGAAGTGATCGGAGCCGAGTTTACCGATACCAACGTGCGCAGCCGCACCGACCTTGATCAGTTTCAGGTACTGCACTTTGCTACCCATGGGCTGACAGAAGGGCAGTGGGCCTGCTCCAAGGCTCCGCCTGCACTGGTGACCAGCGTGGGTGAAGCCAATTCGGATGGCATCCTGTCGTTCGAAGAAGTGGCGCAGTTGCGGCTTGATGCGAATCTTGTGGTGCTTTCAGCCTGCGATACATCAGCCGGCGTAACCAGTTCTGCATCGCGTGCGGCCGGGCAGGAACAAGTCGGCGCTTCGCTCGACGGGCTGGTTCGTGCCTTCCTTGCGGCACGCGCGCAGGCAGTGCTTTCCACCTATTGGCCGATTTCGGACGCGGGGGAGAGCGTTGAACTGATCACCGATTTCTATGCCAATGCCCGCGACAATACCATCGGTGGTGCTTTGCAGAAGGCGCAAGTTTCGTTGATGACCAACCGTGACAGCTCGCACCCGCTCTATTGGGGCGCATTCGTCCTGATCGGCGATGCGCAGAAGTCGCTGTTGAACGGCGCTGCGAAATTGGCGGTCGAACGGGGAGCAGCCCCGGCTGTGGCGTTGGTGGAAGGGGGCGTCGCCGGTTCGCGTTGACGCTGACGTGCAGGCGGGCTGGCCCTAAGGTGTGCTGAGGAGTAGGCTCAAGGCGTGCTCTGCAAAAATTGGCATTCATCTGTGATCTTGCGCACGGCAAGGGCCAAGGCGGCGGTCAAGGATAGGAACCATGGGTAAACCCGCTGCGCGTATCACCGACATGCACACTTGCCCGATGGTGACGGGCACGGTGCCGCACGTCGGCGGTCCAATCCTGCCACCTGCAGCGTTCAAGGTGCTCACCGGATGCCTTCCACAGGCCCGGATCGGGGACAAGGCCGTGTGCGTCGGCCCACCCGATGTCATCGTGCTCGGCTCGTTTACCGTGCTGGTGCAGGGAAGCCCGGCGGCGCGCATGGGTGACATGACCGCACATGGCGGCGTGATCGTGGTGGGGATGCCGACCGTCCTGATCGGTGATGCCGGTAGCGCCAGCCTTGGCGGGTTGGCGCAAGCATTGGTCAACCTGCCGATTGGCGTGGAAGGGCAGGGCACTGCCTTTGCGGATATGGCCAAAGTGATGATCGCCGCTGCCAAGGAAGGGCTGCCGTTCTGCGAACAATGCAGCAAGGCGCAAATCGGATAGGCATGGCGACATGAGCGCTGCCTGGTACGCCGTGATCGACTGCGCGCAGGACCCAAGGCTGGTCGATCTTGTCCGATCGTGCCGGGGTCACGTGTGCCTGTTCAAGGGGCGCGATCTGGACGCGCAACTGGTTGCAGCGTCGCCCTGGCTGGTGAAGATCGATTCCGGCGAACAACTGCTCGGCGTATGGCAACAGCATGGTCATGGGGCGAGCTGGGGCCTGATGTTGTTGACCGACATGCCAATCGACCGCCTGCAACGCCACTTGCGGCGTTTCCTTCAGGCCAAGTTGCCTGACGGTATGATTGTGCTTTTCCGCTTTTACGATCCACGCGTATTCAACACGTATATCCGCGCGGCGACGCCAGAGGAGCGTGCGCCGTGGTTCGAGGGCGTGCAGCAGTTCTCGGTCGAAAGCGCAGGTGGGACGGCGATGCATCACTACCGGCTGACCGAGGGAGGGTTGTTCGATGGCGCAAACCGGATCGGCTGAAGTGGGCGCACCGGCATGGCGGCAATGGCTGGCCATTGGCGCGGGGCTGCTCGTTTCCTGGAGCTGGGTGCTGACCGTTGTCTTCCTCGCGCCGGATATTCTGGGCGGGGAGACAACTCCGGGCATCTACGCTGCGTTCACTTTGACGCTCTATGTGCCATTGTTGCTGTTCGCTCTGCTGGCTGGCTGGCTGGGCGGCACAAAAGTGTTGCGACTGGGCAGGGCTCCGGTCGGCTGGACCACGGCTGGGCTGGCAGTCGGCGCGGGCGGGTTGAGCGGCGCGCTGGTGATGAGCTGGTTGAGCGGCACGGTTGTGGCGGGCAGCGGCGCGACGGGGCTGACCGCGCTGGTGCTGATGGGCCTTGGGCTGACCTTGGTGCAGTCTGCCATGGAAGAAGTGCTGTTCAGAGGGTGGTTGCTGCCCGTTTTGTCGCAACGGCTGGGACAGGTGGCTAGCGTTTGCGGCAGCGCCTTGCTGTTTGCCGGGTTCCACCTGATCGGTGGTGCGCGCCAGCCTTTGACGCTGGTGTTCATCACGCTGGCGGGGCTGCTGTTTGGCCTGCTGGCCCTGCGGAGTGGGGGAATTCTGGCTCCGATAGCAGCCCATGCGGCGTGGAATGGCAGCGAAGATGGGCTGTTCGGGCTGGTGCCCAATCCGGGCAACGAATTGCTGGGATCGATCATGGATTTCGATCTTGTCGGCAATCCGCTGTGGGGCGGCAATGAGGAAGGCCTGAATGCCAGCTTTGGTGCCGTAGTGGTCATGATCGCCGCGATCCTGCCTTTGCTGGTCGGTCGCCGCGCTGCACATCGTACCGCGCCATCTACGGCTCCGGCCTAAGACGTGCGCTGGCTGCGGGCCATGTCGATGCGGTCGCGCTCCTTCAGGAATGCTTGCAGTGCGGCACCGTCCATGCGTTTCCGGCTCGCTTCATCAGCCGGAATGCTGAGGGGATCGACGCGTTCCCCGTCGATGTGGACTTCGTAGTGCAAATGCGGACCGGTAGAGCGGCCAGTGGTGCCGATATCGCCAATGTGCTGGCCTTGCGTCACGCGCACACCTTGCGCGATGCCGGGGGAAAAGACGTTCTGGTGCAGATAGAGCGTGCGCCATCCGTTGTCGTGGCGCAGCACCGTAAGGTTGCCGTTCGCGCCCTTCATCGCGGCAAATTCAATCGTGCCATCGGCAGCGGCATAGATCGGCGTACCGATCGGGGCGGCAAAATCGGTGCCGCCGTGCAGCTTGTTGTAGTGCAGTACCGGGTGGAACCGCATTCCAAATTTCGAGGAAATGCGTGCACCATCCACCGGCGTGCGCATCAGGCCGCGCTTGGTGGTGGCGCCATTACCGTCGAACCAGCCCGCATCTTCGCCGGGCGCCTGAAAGCGGTAGAGCGCGAGACTTTTCTTCGGCGTAGTCAACTGGGCGTAAAGCAGCTTGGGCTGGCCGACCGGTTCGCCATTGGCGTTGACTTCCTGATCGTAGGCAACCTCGAACACGTCACCAGGGCTGACTTCGGACGCAAGGTTGAAGTCATAGGAAAAGGCGTTGATGAATTCAGGGATCAGCGTGTCGATCAGACCTGCCGAAACGGCCGAGGTGTAGAAGCTTTCACTGTCGATTTCGCCGCGCAAAACTTCGATCTTGCGGCTGACATCGGCGACGAGCGGCGTAATCGAGAAGGTGCCATCGGCCGCACGGGCGAGCATGACGCCGGAGCCGTCGATATGAACAGCGCGCAACTGTTGCAGCAGCGCGCCACCCTCGCGCGGTTCCAGCACGATGATCGCATGGATTTCGCTGCTGGTAAGGTGCGGCGCGGCGGCCGCGGCGGCCGCGGTGGCATCGTCGGCACGCACGCCGGCCTCGATCAGCGCACCGGCCAATTGGCCTGGTCCAGCCAGGTTGAGCGCGCGCTCCTGCATGGTGTTGCCGAGGGCACTGACAGCGGCAGGCACAGCCATGGGGGCCACCGCGGGATCGCTGCGGGTGAGCCATGCGCCAATCGCCCCCGCGCCAAGCACCGCGACCGATCCGGCGATGGCGAAGGTAAGGCGCAAATCTTTTGGTCGGCGCGACGAAGTCGGTTCATATTGCGCAACAGGGGGCGCAACATTGGTGGGGGATGGCGCAGAACCAATGGCTTCACGCCAGAAATTGCCAACGCCTTCACCAGAGTCCGTTTTGGGGCCGGATGGTGCAGATTGCGCTACGTTACCGGTGACCCATTGTTTTGGATCGAAAGAATCGTCGTCCATCGCAAATTGTGCCTTGAAGCGGGAACAGTTGCCGCGAAATATTCGCGCCAAGCTATAACCGTGCTTTTGCGAAGGGTGAAGCTGTGCTTAACAGTATCTTGCTGATTATCGGGGGAGCAGATGTCGTTCGGAAGTCGTGTCGCCTGGCGGTTTGACCGAGGTTGAAGTGGACGAGGATCTTGCCGCCATCGGCAAGTTCACGCTGGTGCGCGCCAAGGGGGTAATGCCCGATGGCACGCCGTTCTCAATCCCTGATGATATGGCGCCCCCGCCCCCGCTGGATGTGCCGCTTGATACACGCGATGCCGTGGTCTTCCTCACGCTGCCTGCCGCGCAGATCGGCGCGCAAGAGTTTGACGAAGTGGACAGTGCCGGGCCGGACATCCGCTTTCTGGTGGAAGAGAGCGAGATTGCCGATTGCTTCTCGCAGGACCGCAGTCAGGAGCCGATCGAAGTGGCGCGGCCCAACCTGCGGTTGGGCGTGACGCGCGACCAGACTTATGGCCGCATTCTGTGCGGGCTGGGTCAGATCCGCGAAATGCAGGGCAAGAAGGTCATGTTCGATGACCGCTATATCCCGCCGCTGCTCGATATTCGCGCATCGCGGCCGTTGCGGCACGGGTTGGTGGACATATTGGGGCGGTGCGAACAGCGCTCTGACGAGCTGGCTCTCCGCGCGGTTGAGGCAACCGATGGTGGCGCGGAAACCTTCGCCAGCTTCCTGCTGCTCCAAGCGCTGAACCGCTGGATTCCGGTGCTGCGCCATCTGGAATCACTGCCGATGGTGCATCCTGAGCGAATGTATCAGGAACTGGCCAGTCTGGCCGGAGAGATTGCGACGCTGGTCAAACCGGAACGCAAGGCTCCGCCACTGCCCGCCTACGATCACGAGAACTTGCGGGGCACGTTCGAGCCGCTGTTTGATCTGCTGCAATCGATGCTGTCGGCGGTGTTTGATCGGTCTGCCGTACAACTCTCGCTCGAACCGATGGGGCCAGGTGCGTGGACTTCCACCATTACCGACCGCAATCTGTACCAGCATGGCTATTTCTACCTTGCCGTGCGTGCGGCAGCATCGGCGGACGAAGTGCGGCAGATGTTCCCAGCCGTGGCCAAGATCGGCGCGGTCGAAAAGATGCGCCAGATCGTCGATTCCGCGCTACCGGGCGTACCGTTGCGGCACACGCCGACACCACCATCGCAGCTTCGCGTTCTGCCGGGCTTCGTCTATTTTGAGCTCGACCGGGGTGTGGGCGATTGGCGCGATTTTGCCACTGCCACCGCGCTCGGCCTGCACGTGGCGGGTGATTGGCCCCAGTTGCGGATGGAACTGTGGTGCGTGAAAAGGGCGGCGCGATGAGCGCGGCGCCGACTAGGTTGAAGGCTTGGCTGAGGGGACGTTCGGCATGAGCGGAGACGGTTCTTCCGACAACGGCAATCGCACGGTTTTCCGGCCATCCCCGCTGGCCGGGATGCGCGGAGGTGCGCCAGCGCAGCCTTCGCCGACCACGCAGCCTCCTTCGGGTGGTGGCGCATGGGGCGCTCCGCCGCCGATGGCGCAGCCGCCTATGCCGCCGCAAGCGCCACCGTCCGGCTTTGGCGCACCGCCCGCCGGGTTCGGTGAGCCACCGCCGTCGTTCGCTGCGCCGCAGCCGATGATGGGGGGCGGACGCCGCCTCAACGACGATGACATTCCCGTGCCCTCACGCCCACGGGATACGCGCAGCCCGCTGGTGATCGAGGCCGGCACAGTGCTGGCCTTGGCCGCATCTGTGCGATCAGGCCGTGCACGCATTTCGATGCCCGATTTCCATCGCGAGGCAATGGAAGCCGTTGCTGCATACGACCGGGCGATTGCGCCGCTATACCCCGAAGAAACGCGGATGCGGGCGCGCTATGGCATCTGCGCCACGATTGACGATATTGCCCAGAACCTTCCCGGTTCGGGAAATGATGGTGCTGAATGGGCGCGGCGCAGCCTTGTGGTCAGCTTTTTCCGCGAAAACATCGGCGGTGACCGGTTCTGGCAGTTGGTTGACGATATGCTCGCACGTCCTGGCCAGAACGCCGAGGTGATCGAGCTTTACGCCGATTGCCTTGCTGCGGGGTTCGAAGGCCGTTTCCGCGTGATGCCCGATGGCCGTGCGCGCTTGCAGCAGATCCTGACCAGCCTTTATGGCGCACTCGAACATCCGCGCTCGCTTTCGCAGGTCGAGGTTTCGCCGATGTGGCGCGGCGCAGATGCACCGCTGCGCAAGATCAGTCCGTGGAGCAAGATTGCGCTTGCCGCTGCTGCCGCGCTGGCGCTGCTGCTGGCGATCTACATTGTGTTGCGCTTGCTGTTGATGACGGCAGGTTCGGATTCGCTTCAAGGCACCAAGGCGCTGATGCCGCAGGAAAATCTTCGTCTTTCACGGGTTGGCGCTGCCCCGCCCCCTGCGGCGGAGAGCGACCAATTGGTGAGGATGCGCACATTCCTCGAACCCGAAGTGCGGCAGAACCTCGTCGTGGTGGAAGAAGACGGCAGCACCGTGCGTGTGCGCACAACCGTCGGCCAGTTGTTCCAGTCCGGTTCTGACCGGCTTGAGCCCGGCCGCGCCGATTTGTTCGAACGCATCGGTCGCGCGGTTGAGGCGGAGCCGGGGCAAGTTACGATCGAGGGGCACTCAGACTCCGACCAGATCAACAGTCTCGCTTTCCCCGATAATACTGCGCTTTCACAAGCGCGGGCACAGGCGGTGGCGGGGATACTCGGGTCGGTCCTGTCAAATCCGGGGCGCATATCGGTAGAGGGCTATGGTGACGGCCGCCCGATTGCCGACAATGGTTCCGCCGAAGGCAAGGCGCTCAACCGCCGTGTCGAAGTTATCATTCCGCGTCAGCGCTAAGCAAACGAGGCGAGACCCGTGAAGAAGTTTTTCGGCAACTGGTGGGTCCTGAGCGGCCTTGTCGTCCTGTTCCTCGTGTTGGTCCTGTGTGTCGGCCTGCCGATCTTCGTGCGCATGTTGTCGCCATGGTGGGTGCGATTGCTGCTGTTTGCGGTGATCGTGGTGCCTTGGGGCTTGCTGGGTTGGCTGCGCGTGCGCAAAGGCCAGAAGGCAGCCGCTGCGATTGCTGCGGAGCTGGCAGGGCCTGCTCCGGGCGATGCCGAAGGACAGGCCGTTTCGGCCCGCATGGCAGAGGCGCTGGCTTCGCTGAAGTCCGGTTCCGGCAAGCGCCGTGACTACCTGTACAACCGCCCGTGGTACGTGATCATCGGCCCGCCGGGCGCGGGCAAGACCACCGCGCTGCTCAACTCAGGGCTGCGCTTCCCACTGTCCGACCAGTCGTTCAAGGGTGTTGGCGGCACCCGCAACCTTGATTTCTGGTTCGCGGATGAAGCCGTGATGGTCGATACGGCGGGCCGCTATACCACGCAGGATTCCGATAGCACTGCCGATGCAAAAGGCTGGACAAGCTTTCTCGGCCTGATGAAGCGGCATCGCCCGCTGTCGCCGGTCAACGGCGTGATCGTGGCGATTGGCGTGGACGAACTGTTGCAGGCGGATCGCGCCGGGCTGGATCGCCACGCCGCGCTGGTGCGCCGCCGCTTGACCGAAGTGCGCGCCACGCTCGAAGTTTCGGTCCCGGTCTACCTGCTGCTGACCAAGGCTGATTTGATCGCGGGCTTCAGCGAATTCTACGACGATCTCGATGTAGAAGGTCGTCGCGCCGTGCTCGGCGCGACGCTGCCGGTCGAACTGAAAAAGCCGACCAGCGACGACGTGGTGGGCGCGTTCGATGCGGTGGTGGCGGCGCAGCAGGCACGGCAGGCCAAACGCTTGTATGAGGAAGTCGATCAGACCCGGCGTAGCCTGATCCTCGGTTTCCCTTCTCAATTGGGGGCGCTGCGCAATCGCATGGCGCGCTTTGTCGATGGCGCGTTCCTGTCGGGCGATCAGCCTTCGGGCACGCTGCGTGGGTTTTATTTCACCAGCGGTGTCCAGCAGGGCGCGCCGCTGGACCGCATTCTTGCGGGCGTGGCCGAAAGCTATCAGAGCGTCAGTTCATCCGCAGGCGGATCGGGGCGAACCTACTTCCTCAACCGCGTGTTGACCGAAGTTGTGTTTGGCGAGGCAGGGCTGGTCGAGGCCGATCCCGCTGCGCGCCGCCGCCAGCAAGCGCGCACGACGGCAGGCGTGATTGGCGTTGCGGCAGCAGCGGCGGTGGTCGTGGCACTGTGGGGCGTCAGTTTCTGGCAGAACCGGTCGTTCCAGTCGGCGCTGGGGCAGTCTTCTGCGCAGGCGGCTACGCTGGTGCAGCAGACCGGCGTTGATCTGGTGGAAGTGCGCGACACCGACCCTGATCTGGAGCAGGCGCTCAGCAGCCTGCGCGCATTGCGTATGCTGCCGCAGGGCTATGCCGAACAGGCAGCGGGCGAACCGGGTCTGTTCAAGCGCTTCGGTCTCTATCAGTCGAGCCATGCGGATGCGGCGGTTGAGTCGTACCGCTCGGGCCTTCGCCGTATCCTGCTGCCGCGCATTTTGCTGCGGATCGAACAGTACATGGCGGCAAATTCAGCCGATCCGATGGCGGTCTATCAGCCGCTCAAGGTCTATCTGATGTTGGGAGGGCAGGGTCCACTTGATCCCGGCACTATCAAATCGTGGGTCGAGGGTGACTGGCTGAACGAACAGTTCCCCGGTGCCGATCGCGCGCCGGTGCGCAAGGAACTGGGTGAGCATCTGGCTGCGCTGCTGGAAGATCAGGGAATGTCGTCCGAATGGGCCGGGCGCAAGGCCCCGCTCGACGGTACGGCCATTGCCTCGGCACGCGCCGCGTTGCAGACGTTGAGCCTTGCTGACCGGGCCTACGCAGTGCTGCGTCAAAAGGCGTTGGCAGGATCTGAGCAACCGTGGCGTGCCAGTGCGGCTATTTCGGCTGGTGATGCACAGGCCTTTGCCAATGGGGCAGAGGTCATGCTGCTCGAAGTGCCCTACTTCTACACGCGAGAGGGTTACGAGAAGTCCTATCTGCCAGGGCTGGTAACCGTGGCGGGCGATCTTCAGAAAGACCTGTGGGTTTTGGGCGAGGGTGCGGAAACCGCAGGCGTGCAGGCGCAGGTCGAACAGATCCGTCCCGGCGTTGCGGCGCTTTATGCGCGCGAATACATCGATTCGTGGGAGCGGGTGGCGACTTTGCCGACGCCGGGCAATTTGTTCGGTGATCCGGCAGCACTTGGTGCATTCGCCAAATCGCCTTCGCCGCTCAAGGTGCTGCTGATCGAACTGCGCAAGAATACGACCTTTGCCGGTGGTGCCAAGGCGCTGGGCGATATGGCCAAAGACAAAGTCCAATCGTCGCGCTTTGGCAGGCTGGCACAGGCAGCGGCTGGATCGGCAGGAGGGGCGCAAGTCGATGCGGCAACCGCGATCAGCTCTCACTTCCAGCCGGTTCACGACTATGTCGGCGATGGTAAAACACCCGCCCCGATTGATGATTTTGTCGCTGCGATCAAGAAAGCGGGCGAGGCGATCAATTCGGCAAAACTGGCAGGCGGCGGCATGGGGGCCGACGCGGTGCAAAGCCAGATGGCGATGGCGCTGGGCGCAGTGGCCACCAACGCTGGTGGCGCGCCGCCACAGTTGCAGAACTTCGTGGCCGCAGCCACCAGCGGCGGGTCTTCGGCCACCACGGCTGCTGCGCAAGGCGCGCTCAGCGATGCCTATGCGCAGTCAGTCCTGCCCGATTGCCAGTTAGCGACGCAGGACCGCTACCCTTTTGTCGGAACCGCCGTGGCCGACGCTTCGCTGGCTGATGTCCAGCGGATCTTTGGCCTCGGCGGTACGATGGACAGCTTCATTCAGGCCCGCGTGGTACCTCTGCTCGACATGAGCGGGCCTGTGTGGCGCTGGAATGCCCAGAATCCGCAAACCGCGACGCTGAACCCATCGACGCCTGAAGAGTTCGTCAAGGCGCGGCAATTGCGGGATATTCTGGCAGGCGGCCTGAACGTGAAGATTGAGGCCAAGGCCTTTGGCGCAGGCGTTGATGCGGTGGAACTGGTAGTTGGCAACACCCGCTACAACTTTGAGCGCGCTTCGCTGGGTGCGCAAAAGCCGTTGGCATGGTCGCCGCAAGGAAACCTGCCGATAGCGTCGGTCGCGATGATGTCGGCCGGAGCGAAGGTTGGCGGGGTTGAAACGGAGGGCCCGTGGGCGTTGTTTCGCCTGATGGATGTGGCGCGCAAGGAAAACGCCGGGCCGTTGGCGGTGCTGGCAACGTTTGGATCGGGCGCCCAAACCGCCGTTTTCAAGATCAGCCTGCCCAATGATCGCAATCCGTTCGGGCGTGGCGGGTTGTGGAGTTTTCGATGCCCGACGGTGCTTTAACCCACTGGCTTTTCGGGAAAATGCCCGCGCATGGCGATTTCGTCTCACGCGGGATCGATCCGGGCGTGCGGGACGAGCTTGATCGCTGGTTGACGGCTGAAATGGGGCGCGGGCAGGCCGTGTGGGGTGGAGAGTTTGATCAGCGATACGAAGCAGCGCCTGTCTGGCATTTCGTCGATAGACGTGGCGCGGACGAGTGGAGCGGCGGCATACTCTGCGCTTCGACTGACCGCGTCGGACGGCGGTTTCCGCTGATGTTTGCGTCTGCTGCCGCCGATTGTTCCGGGGCTGTTATGGCTTCTGCGGGCTGCCTCGACCTTGTCGGTCAGGCTTTTGCCGAAGGATGGGATGCGGACCGGTTGGCCGAAGCAGTGCTTGTGCCAGACAGTCTGCCGTGGCACCCCGAAGGGCCATCGTGGGCGCTGGTGGGCGAGGATGGGCCAGTGATTGAATATGCGGGTAGAACCCCGGCAGGAGTGATCGAGCGGATGTTGGAGATGGCCGCATGACCAGTACGTTCCGCATCGAAGACATTGCGCTCACGCATGTCGGGAATGTGCGCAAGCAGAATGAGGATGGCCATTTCGCCGATCTGGGCAATGGCGTGTGGATGGTGGCTGACGGTATGGGCGGCCACACCAACGGCAAGCTTGCGTCAGAGGCGCTTGTGGCCGCTGTAGGTGCAGTTCGGGTGCCCGAAACACTCGATGCTGCGTGCGATGTTGTGGCCAACGCGATCCATTCGGCAAACACCGCGATCTTTGGCCATGCGCAGGAGGCCGGGGTCCAGATGGGATCGACGGTGGTGGCACTGGTTTTGCGTGGCGAAGAATTTGCGGTGCTGTGGGCGGGAGACAGCCGCGCCTATTTGCTGCGCGAAGGCCAGTTGATCCAATTGACGCGGGATCACACGCAAGTGCAGGAAATGGTCGATCGCGGATTGCTTGATCAGGCCGATGTCGAAGATCACCCGATGAAGCATGTCCTGTCGCGCGCAGTGGGCGTGCAGGATGCGCTGGAGATCGATGCGATCCGTGACTATGCGCAGACGCGTGACCTGTTCCTGCTGTGCAGTGACGGCCTCTATGGGGTTGTGGAGGAAGCTGAGATCGCCAGAATGCTGGGCGAGCATGGCATTGCAGCGGGCGACGCACTGATCGCGGCGAGCCTTGCCGGAGGAGCGCCGGACAATGTCACCGTCGCGCTGGTCAGCGTGAACGAACCCACTCTGCTGGTAGTGAACGGAGCGTCATCGTGAGCGACAAGAACGGTCAAGGCAGCGACGACGAACCGCGCACCGTCTTCAACCCTCAGCCGATTGAGCCGAGTTCCCCTCCGGCCGCCGCCCCGGACGGAAGTGGTTGGGGTAGCCCACCACCGGAACCGGCGAACGTCGCGCCTCAACCGGTTGAGCCTGTTCCGCCAGTGCCAGAAAATGCACCGCCAGAACCCGTGACGCCGGAACCTGCTGCGCCGACGCCTGCGCCATTGGCTGAAACCGAGTTTCCGGGGATGACGTCTTTCCCTGCCGCAACGGCCGGGGAGCCGCGCGAGGTGCGCGAAGGGGACGTGCTGAACCACCTTTACCAGGTCCGCCGCTTCATTGCGCGTGGCGGCATGGGGCAAGTGTTCGAAGGCGTGAACATCAACAACGAGGACGAGCGTGTTGCGATCAAGGTGATCCTGCCGCATCTGGCTCGTGATCCCAACGTCTTGGCAATGTTCCGCAAGGAAGCACGCACACTGACTCGGCTTAGCCATTCTGCGCTGGTGCAATACCGCACACTGGCGATGGAGCCACAGCTTGGCGTGTTCTACATCGTCACCGAATATATCGACGGGCGCAATCTGTCGGACGTACTTTCGACGATTGAGGCAACCCCGGCGCAGTTGATCTCGCTGATCCGCACACTGGCCGAAGGTCTGGCGGTCGCGCATTCGCTGGGGGCAATCCACCGCGATATTTCGCCCGACAACATCATGCTGGAAAGCGGACGGCTGGACCGTGCCAAGGTAATCGACTTTGGAATTGCCAAGGATCTCGATGGAGGTAGCCAGACGATCGTCGGCGATGGCTTTGCCGGAAAGCTCAACTATGTCGCGCCAGAACAATTGGGCGATTTCGGGCGACAGGTGGGGTCGTGGACCGATGTCTACAGCCTTGGCCTGACCATCCTTGCACTGATCAACAAGCGTGACGTCAACATGGGCGGATCGCTGGTCGATGCAGTGGACAAGCGCCGTGCAGGCCCAGATCTATCGCCAGTCCCGGCAGAAGTGCGCCCTGTTCTGGAAGGTATGCTCAAGCCCAATCCGGCTGACCGCTTGCGCACGATGGAAGACGTGATCGCCGCATTGGGTGACCGGACCACGATCACAAGCGCACCTCCCGCCCCACCACCGAAGGCGGCGAAAGCACCCAAGGCTGCGCCTAAGCCAAAGTCACCCGTCGTTGCCGGAAGTGACGAGGACAAGCAGCGCAAGATGCTGATTGGCGCTGGCGTGGCCGCTGCGGTCGTGCTGCTGGGTGGCTTGGGCTATGCGTTGTCTTCGGGCGACGATACCGCGCCGGCAGACGCTGCAACATCAGCGGCCCCGGCGCTTCCTGCTGGCGATCCGCTGAAGACTGCGCAGGCCGTACTCAATGGCGGGCTGGCTTCGGTGTCTTGCTCATGGCTTGATGTCAGCGATCTGCAAGTTCAGGGAACTGATGTGGCTCTTGCGGTAAAGGGGGTGGCGGGGCGTCCGGTCGATGCGCAGAACGAGATTGGCAAACTGCTGTCAGCCAAAGGACTTCGCGCAGCTTCGATCGATTTCAGCGATGTTTCGCAAATCAGCCCTAACGATTGCGGCCCGATAGAGGCTTTCCGCCAGATCAGGGGCCAAGGGGCCTCGCATATCTCGGTTCCGCAGGTGAAATGGGAACTTGCCCCGCTTCCAGCGGATGATGCGGATGCTGGCAAGCTTGGCGCACCTGTCGTCCTGAATATCGACCTCAACGGCGTGGATGGCGATATTGCTGTCGTTGGCCTTGAAGACAGTGGCGAGATGACATTTGAGCCGCGCCTTGATCGCGCCACTATCGAGCCTGCGAAAGTTTCGCCCGGAGTGTACCGTCTTCCCGTTACTACGACGCATCCAGGTTGGACCGGTGTGTTCCTTCTCTATGGTAAAGGACCGTTTGATCAGAGCTTGCTCAACGGCTCGACAAGTACCCGTGGCGGCAACTGGGCACAACGCTTCCTTGCCGAAGCGCGGGCGAAGGGGTGGCAGGCCGATACGGTCTGGTACAAGACGGTCAACGAAAGGCCGGACTGACCTTGCTTCTGCCTTTGCTGGGCCTCAGCGCTTGCTGGCAATTTCTTCGTAGGCGCGGCGGAATTCCTTGGCGAACATTTCCATGAACGCCTCGTCCGAGCCTTGGGCCACGCCGCTGAATTCGCGTTCATAGGCCGCCCATAACGCTGCATCCTTTGCGCCGGGGAGGATGCGCGTGAGGAAGCCGCCCTGTTCAGCCCGCGCTCGGATCGAGCGCGGGCTGAACCGGTCCAGCGTGGCGCGTAGAGCGCCCTGCATCGCCTTCAATGTGGCCATCTGGTGCGCCTGAAGGTCCTTGAAAGCGTCTTCGACTGCCCGTTCGCTGTCCATGAAGCCGCGTTGGGGTGCGTTCAAAAGTTGTTCGAGGGCCTGTTCGGGCGTGCGGGCGAACTTGAGCGGGTTGTTGCCGTCGAACTCGAGGCTGGTGCCTTGCGCGCCCAACTGGCTTTTGGCCCGAGCGCGTGCCTCCAGCATGACGACCATGCCGGCCACAAGGCGCCGCAGCAGGTTGCCCGCCATGCCCAGCGTTTGCGCTTCACCAGCCAGCATCCGCTCAGGATTGACGCCTGTCGATTGGGCGAGCGTGGCAAGCCCTCCACTTTGCGCAGCGGCGACGGGGGCCGGGACGGGCGCAGGGGGTGGGGCCGCAACGGGTTGTTGAGGTGTTGGTGTGGTTGGCGCAGGCGGCGGCGTTGGTGTGAACGCCGGCGGCGGTGGCGGCGAGGCTCCGCCAAACCCTCCCCGTGCCCAATCAACCACGTTGGATTGCGCGAACTTGCCCCAGATGTCGTCAGCGGCAGGCGGGGGCGGCGGCGTGGCCGCGCTCGACCATTCCGATGCCGGTTTGAGCAGCGCAGGTGCGGGAACGCCCCAGCCCGGTGCCGGAGCTGCATCGGCAGGGGGCGTTGGGGCGCCCCAACCTGAAGCGGGGGGAGGCGCTGCGGGGGTAGCTGCCGCGCCCCACCCTGCGGATGGCGGTTCGGCTACCGGCGGCGGAGGCGCTCCCCAGCCGCCCGACGATGCGGTCTCTGCCGCCCCGGTTGCAGCCGTGGGGGGCGCTGCCCAGCTTTGCGACATCGGACCGGTGCCGGAAATCGCAGATCCTGCGGGGCGGGCGTCCCAGCTGGATTGCTGCGCTGCCGGTGCTGAGGCATCGCTGCTGCCAGTCCACCCTTTCCAGTTGGCCGGGGCGGGATTGCTGTTGCGTTCTGCCGCTTGCGCCGCTGCCGCATCATCAAGCGCGGCAACGACTTCGAATGGGCCGATACGGAAGACATCGCCCGGAGAAATAGGATGAGGCCCCGCCAGCCGCGCCTGCTGACCATCGACGAAGGTGCCGTTGGTGCTGTGATCGATCAGTTCATAGCCATCGCCGGAGAAGCGCACTTCGCAATGGCGCGACGAGATGTGCAAAGACGGATCAGGCAGGCACCAGTCCGAGGTTGCGGCGCGACCGATCAGAGCACCGCGACGGTCAAGCACCAGCGAAAGCGGTGAACCGTTCTCAAGCCGATCGGCGTTGCGGATGGATAGAGTTAAAGGCACGCGGCTGAATTAGCTTCTCGGTGTTGAAATGTCATCATGCACCGTACTGCCAAAGAATTGGTGATGAATTGCCAAGGGCGCGGCTTTTGCCCGCCATCGTCACGCGCCTGCCAGCACACTTTCCCCCAAATGCAGGCTGGTGGCAATCGCATCGGAAGGCGCTTTGCTGGTAAATGCAGCGGTCAGCACCGCCGCTGCGGCCAGCTTGGCGCATACATCGGGCGGGGGCTGAATTGCCGGCAAGTCCTCTTCGGAAATCGATCCGCCGGACAGGAAGATCGCCTTGCACAACAACGCTTGCGGGGTGTCGTCATCGAGCGTGTCGCCCAGTTCGGCGGCATCGCGGCGCAATCTGTCAGACGGATTGTCAATCCAGCGCAGAGCAGCAACTAGTGTAGGGTCGGTTCGGTCAGCGCCCAACTCGATCAGTGTCCGCGCGGCCCAGACTACGCATTCATAGCGGGGCATGGCATGGGCCAGAAAATTCACCGCGTAGGTCGACTTGCCTGCATTGCGCAAATGGATGAACCATTCGACAGGCGCCAAGCCCCGCGCTTCATCGGGGACTTCGCGCGGGTTCACGCTGGCAGCAAGTTGCGCTGCGTCGGTCCATGTCGATAGTTTCCAGTCGCTCATCATCCGCCTCAGTTGATCTTGACCAGGCCGCCTTGCGCGGTCAGCACAGCGGAGGCTTCGACATTGGTCATGGCTGAGGTGAGCTTGGCGGTTGCCATGCCTTCCATTTGCAACTTGGTCGTAGAAATCTTGATGGAGGTCGGGTCGAGGGTGATCGTGCTGCCACCGCAAGACAGCGTGATCTTGCTGTTGGCGGAAATCTCGATTGAATCGCCTGCGGAAATCTTGATCTTCTTGGTCACGTCCAGCGTATCGTTGGACTTGATCTCAACCTTGCGATCCTTGTGGACGGTAACCGTTTCGGTGCCCTTGACCTCTTCCTTGCGGTCACCCTCGATCAGGATTTCCTCGTTCTTGCCGACCCGCTCCTTGCGGTTCTTGCCGACACTGATTTCCACATCGCGGCCAACCTTGTGCGTTTCGTTGTGGCGCACACGTGAATTCATGTCGCGCTCTGCATGGAGGAAGACTTCTTCCTTCCCGGTTGCATCCTCAAACCGCAATTCGTTGGCGCCCGGCGCTCCGGTGTCCAGTCCCTCTGCTTCGGATAGCGAATCGCCGGTGGTGCGCTTGTAGGTTTTTGTGCGCCACAAGGCCTTGGTCTTGTGTTCCGGCAGCGCATAAACGGGCATGTGGCTGGCATTGAACACGCGGCCCACCACGATCGGGCGATCGGGATTGCCGTTGATGAAATCGACCAACACTTCGTGCCCGATGCGCGGAATGATGATGTTGCCAAGGCCGCCGGTTTGCGAAACGCGGATCCAGCAGCTTGACTTGTCATCCAGCTTGCCTTCGCGGTCCCAATGGAACTGGACCTTGATCCGGCCGAATTCGTCGACGTGGATTTCCTCACCCTTTGGCCCCGTGACCACTGCCGTTTCCGGCCCGCGTGCAGAGGGGCGCGGCGTGGTCATCGGCGCGCGGAAGTTCACATCGTGGGGTATCGTGGTGAATTCCACGAAGGTCTGACCCGAACTGCCGCCAGAACGGTATTGTTCGGTGGCCAAAGTGGTACGGCAGCGAACGATCAGGTATTTGCGGTTGAAGCGGTCAATCGTATGCCCCTTCAACTGCAGGTGATAGCCGGTCTCGATGCCGGCATACGTGCTTGTCCCTTCGTAGCGCAGGCGCTGGGCGCGGCGGCTTTCGAGCACGACGGTGCTGAGAGTTTGCCCGGCCGCCTCCTGATAATAACGGCCCGGCCAGTTGTAGACCTCGATCTCGTCAAGCGGATGCGCACCCTTGTCGGTCGCCTCGGCCGAGCGGGGGCGCGATGGCTCCTTGAAATCGTAGTCGCGCATGGTGACGCGGGCTTCGCCACCGGTTGATGCGCGTTCGTGCCATGTCTGGACGAAAAGGCCCGCAGAACCACCGCGACTCGTCGAATCGGCCATCGCGGCTGAATCCGACAGCGGATTGTATGTCATCGCACCTGTCGGCATGGGCACATGGCAGCCGGGCTTGTCGCAAATCACCATCGTGTGTGCCGAGGCGCTGTGCTGATAGTAGTAGTAGAGGCCCTCTTCTTCCATCAGCCGCGAGACGAAATCGAAGTCACTCTCGCCGTACTGAACGCAGTAGGCCAATTGCCGCGTCCCACTCGAAGCTTTGACCTCGAAAGCCAAGCCGCAATCGGTAAGAACCGACTTGATAATCTCGATGACCGGCTTGTTCTGAAAAATGCGGTAGTTACTACCCTGATCGTGCAACTGCGCCGCAGGCGCCAGAACAAGGCGATAAACGAACCCTGCACCGTTGATTTCTTCAACGTATTCAGCGTCCACCACGATGCCATGGAAGTGGCGAAGCAATTGTCCGTCAAGCTTGCTTTCGATCGCGGCAGGTTTGCCAAGATTGGGCAGCAGCTCGATCTCGTCCAGCGACAAGACCTCGAGCGTTATCGCAAAGTTCTGGCTCAGCGCCTCGAAAGCATCGAGTCGCACAAGCTTGAGTTGTTCGGCGCCGTTACCAAGCCGGAGGGCAAGGGCGGTCTGCCGCATCGGGCTGTCAGCCAAATCAGTTCCCCTTGCAGGAGGTCCCGGCAATCATGCCGAACCGATGCAACCCGTGTGCTTGTTGTTTGTCGTTTCGTCTGTGATTGCCGTCACCGCTACCAGAATGGCTTCTTGTTATGAAGCTCATATTCCGCACGATGCGGTAGTAACATTGCGCTTGTGGCTGAATGCAATCTTTGACCGGCCAATTGTCCCGAAGCGGCACTGATGGATCGGAATTGGATGACAAGCCTTGGCAGATGGCAGGAATCGTTTGCGACGCCAGTTGATGACCTGTAAGAATACTGGAAAATATTAACCACAGGCGTCGCGAAAACAATGCCCGGACAATTCCGGGGTGGGCATTTGGCTCGCAGGAAAGAGGTGCGCTATGGTATTCAAGATGATTGCTTCGGGAATCCTTATCACGATCCCGACTATCGCTACTGCCCAGGCAGGCCCTGTTGCGGTGAAGTCTGAACAGCAGATTGTTTGCGAATTGACCGGTGATTGCGAAGGAAACGCGCAAGAACTGGCAACGCGTGATCGTGGTCCTGATCGTGCGCTTCGCTTCGACATTCCGCAGGGCGCGAAGAAAAAGGCGGTTCCGCCGGCTCCGGGTTATTCCGCACCGAAGGCGCGTGTTGCCGCTGTTTCAGCGCCCAAGTCGCGAATCACCACTTCGTCAGTTCAGGCGCAGCCGGGCCGATCAACGTTGTCGATCAACTTTGCGTCGGGTTCCGCTGCGATTGCTCCAGCCAGCCGTGGACAAGCCCAGATTCTGGCGAATGCGCTGAAAGCACCTTCGGCAGCAGGCAAGCGCTTCGTTGTTGGTGGCCACACCGATTCGGTTGGCGGTCGTGAATACAACCTCGAACTGTCGAAGCGTCGTGCAGAGGCGCTGGTCCAGTTTCTGGTCGAAAGCGGCGTGGAACGCTCGCGTCTTCAGCCTGAAGGCTACGGTTTTGAAAAGCCCGTTCCAGGTCTCAGCGCCAAGGCTGCTGCAAACCGCCGAGTTGAGATCGTAAAGATCGACTGATTCCAGCGGATTGCCGGGGGGCGAGGCCGAATGACACTTGATATCGCGGCCCTGATCGCACCTCTATCGGATGAGGCGCCTTCAGGCCCGGACCTTTCGTACGACAGTCTCCGCATGGAGATAGAAGGTGCGTTCGAAAGGCCTGTTAGCGAAGATGGTGGCGAATCTGACGTCGATTGGCGTAAAGTCATTGATCAGATTATTTCGCAGGGTGCGCTAACCCGCGATATCTGGCTTCCGGTCTATCTCATGCGCGCCGCCACTTTTGCGCGCCGCTTCGATCTTCTGGTCGAAGCGGCGGAGTGGCTGGCAGCAATGCTGGAAGAGCGCTGGGTGGATTTGCATCCCCAGCTTGATGAATATGGCTTCATCGGCCGGAAAGCGCCTTGCGAGTCGCTGACACGGATCAGCGATTTTCTGGGGCCACTCGGACGAGTCCCGCTGATTGAACATGCGCGTTTCGGCCGGTTCTCGTGCGAGGACATCGAAAGATTTGCCGAGCAGGGCGCATCGGCCGAAGGCTACGGTCCTTTCCGCGCGACCATTGAGGCGACCGATCTGGATGGGATCACCGCCCTTGTCGGTCGGTTTGATGCCCTGCGCACAGCTGTTCGGCGCATCGATGGCGTTTTGACGATGAACGCCGAGGGCGACACGGCGACCAATTTTAAACCAACTTACGAAAAGCTCGATCAATATCGCAATGCCTTGTCGGCTGTTCTGCCCGGACAAGCGGAAGCAGCGGTTGAAAACGCAGGCGAAAATTCAGTGGAAGCTGGTGATCCCGGCGTGGGCACAGCGGCATTTGCATCCGTCCCTGCCGGAGCAGCCTTTTCGGGCAGCATCCGCAATCGCGATGACGTGCTGCGCGCGCTTGATGCCATTTGCGCCTACTTCAATGCGATGGAGCCGGGCAGTCCGGTACCATTGCTGTTAAAGCGGGCGCGCGAATGGACGGGCCTTGATTTCATGACAGTACTGGAGGACCTTGCGCCTGGTGGCGTTGAAGAGGCGGCGCGGGTTTTGCAGTCGCGGCGGACGGGGACTGCCTCGGTAGAAGTGTCGGCGGCACCGGAATCGTGGGGCGAATCGCAGGCTTCTTCGGAATGGTGATTTGTGGCACCGACCTGATGCCGCAAGAGGGTGCAGATATACGTTAGACAACGTGCCGGGGGGCAACCGTACCGGCGATGGAGGCTTACATGGCGAAGAGTGGTCAGCGTTTTATCAAGGAAAACAGGGCGCCTCGTGTTCACATCGAATATGAGGTCGAGACTTTCGGTTCGAAGCAGAAGGTCGAACTGCCTTTCGTCATGGGCGTAATGTCAGACCTTTCGGGCAAAAGCCTGGTCGAAAAGAAGTCGCTCAATGATCGCGACTTCCTTGAGTTCGACATGGATAACTTTGACCAGCGCATGGCGGCGATTGCGCCGCGTGCTGCTTTCAATGTCGACAATACGCTCACCGGCGAAGGTAAGCTTGGCGTCGACTTGACCTTCAAGACGATGGAAGATTTCACGCCCGGTGCGGTAGCAAAAGCGGTGCCAGCGCTCGCCCAACTGCTCGAAGCGCGCGAGCAGTTGAACGACCTGATGCTCTACATGGATGGCAAGGATGGCGCGCAGGATCTGCTCGACCAGTTGCTCAAGGATCCGACGTTGATGAAGGCGATGTCGGCTGCGGGCAAAGGTCCGGCGGACGAGAGCGAGGCCTGATCGCCGGGCCGCAAGCGGCAGCGATCGGTTGATGGATTTTCCGACCACGGCAATGCCGTGGCAGGCACACAGGATGGCTTGAGATGGCGACGGAACAAGTACAGGGCGGCGCAGCAGCAACGGAAACCGAGTTTGCTCCCGACGATTTTGCGGCACTGCTGCGCAAGGAATTCAAGCCGAGCGACGATGCGCGTGCGAACCGTATCGAGCAGGCAGTTTCCACTCTGGCGCAGCAGGCGCTGGCAGATACGGCCATCATCGGCGACGATGTATTCAGCACGATGGACGCCTTGCGCGCCGCACTTGATCGCAAGCTGACCGAACAGGTTAACCTGATCATCCATCATCCTGAATATCAGGCTCTCGAAAGCGCGTGGCGTGGCCTGAGCTATCAGGTGATGAACACATCGACCGGCAAGGATCTCAAGATCCGCGTGCTCAACGTCGGCAAGGATGAATGCCGCAAGATGTTCCGCCAGTATCGCGATGCTGCGTGGGATCAGAGCCCGCTGTTCAAGAAGGTGTACGAGGCCGAATTCGGCCAGCTGGGCGGTCAGCCCTATGGCGCCTTCGTTTGTGATTATGCGTTCGATCATTCAGGGCCTGACCTCGAAGTGATGAAGGGCCTCGCCAAGATTGGCGCAGCCGCGCACGCGCCGTTCATCGCCGGTGCTGCTCCCGGCCTCATGGGTATGCAAAGCTGGACTGAGCTGTCCAACCCGCGCGATCTTGCCAAGCAGTTTGAAGCGACCGACTACGCCGCTTGGCGCACCTTCCGCGATAGCCCGGACAGCCGCTACCTTTGCCTTGCCATGCCCCGTTTCCTTGGACGTCCAGTCTACGGCGCCAAGTCCGATCCGGTCGAAGAGTTCGCCTTCGAGGAGGACACTGGCGGCGATCACGACAAGTATTCGTGGGTCAACGCCGCTTACGCGATGGGCACACGCATCACCGAAGCGTTCAGCACATGGGGCTGGTGCAGCCGGATTCGCGGCGTTGAAAGCGGCGGGACGATCGAAGGTCTGCCAGTGGCAACTTTCCCGACCGACGATGGCGGTGTCGACATGACCTGCCCAACTGAGATCGCCATTTCTGACCGCCGCGAGGCTGAGCTTTCCAAGGCGGGTCTGATGGCACTGGTCCATCGCAAGGGCACCGATCAGGCGACCTTCATCGGCGCGCAGACGCTCAACAACCCGGCCGTCTATGATGACCCGGCAGCGACCGCCTCGGCCAATCTTTCTGCCCGCCTTCCATACATCTTCTCCAGCTGCCGTTTTGCGCACTATCTCAAGTGCATGGTGCGTGACTGGATCGGTGGCACGCGTACTGACCGCCAGATCGAGCAGGACCTGCAGCGCTGGATTTCGAACTACATTGATGGCCAGCCTGACAGTTCGACCGAAGAGACCAAGGCGCGTTTGCCGCTCAAGGACGCTCGCATCGAAGTCGTGCCTGACGAATCAAATCCAGGATATTACAAGGGGAAGTTCCTGTTCATTCCGCACTACCAGCTCGAAGGCATGGATGTGTCGCTGAGCATGGTGTCGAAACTTCCGAATTCGGGCGGTTAGTGCATTTGATCACATGACGGACTGAGCTTCAGGTATATCTGACAAGGGGCGACAAGAAGAACAACGCCCAACCCAAGGCGGGGCACTTGCCAACTGGCCGAGAATTGATCGGATCAACGGTGGTTCCGCCCGGAAGTTTTTGAGTGCCAATCAGTCTTCAGGGCTGAACGTCGTTCGGGATCGCAACCAGTTGATCGAGTTTATAGGAGACGGAACGTGGCAGCAGACATCTTTCTCAAGCTGACGAACATCAAGGGCGATGCAGAACGGTGGCGACTGGGCAACCGGCGGTGGCGGCGGTGCCGGCAAGGTATCGTTCAACGACATGTCCATCCAAAAGCGTTGTGACCTTTCCACGCCTTCACTGATGCAAGCCTGCGCCAAGGGCGAGCACATCGGTGATGGCGTGCTGACCGTGCGCAAGGCCGGTGGCAATCAGGAAGAGTTCTACAAGATCACCTTGAAGAACATTCTCGTGTCGAGCATCATGAACACCGGCGCAGATGGTGGCAATCCGATGGAATCGGTTTCGCTGAACTTTGCTGAAATCAAGTTCGACTACAAGGAACAGACCGAAAAGGGCGGCCTTGGTGGCGTGGCCAAGTTCGGCTGGGACCTCAAGAAGAACATCGCAGTCTGATGCGACACCCGGCCTTGCGCCGGGCGCACTTTATAAGGACTGGGGGCGGTCATCATGGAAAATCCGGACGCGTTGCTGCGTGACGGCGATTTGGACGGGGCGCGTGCTGCCCTTGTTGACATCGTCCGCACGCGACCGGGTGATGACAAGGCCCGCATGTTCCTTTTCCAGTTACTGTGCGTTACCGGCGAATGGGACAAGGCCCGCAAGCAATTGCAGGCACTTGCTCAAGTAGCCGATAACGCACAGATGCTGGCTGCGACGTACAATCAGGCCATTGATGCCGAATTGCTGCGCGCTGATGTCTTTGCGGGCAAGGCCGATATGCCGGTCCTTGTCGGCATGGGCGGCTGGGTTGAAGGCGTGGCGCAAGCGATCTCGCTCGGTGCAAAGGGGCAGCTTGCCGAAGCTGCGGGCTTGCGCGATGAAGCCTTTGAGCAGGCACCCGATACTCTTGGAACTCTGGAAACAGCTAGCGCGGAGGCCCAGTCGTTTGACTGGATCGCCGATGCCGACACGCGTTTTGGCCCGTCTTTCGAAGCCATCGTCGCGGGGCGCTATGGCCTCGTCCCGTTCGATGCAGTCGTGTCGATCAAGTCGGAGGGGCCACAGGATTTGCGCGATACGGTCTGGTATCCGGTGCAACTCGCGCTCAAATCCGGCCAGTCCATCGCGGCTTTTCTGCCTGCGCGCTATCCCGGTAGTGAAGCTGCCACTTCAGCCGCGATCCGGTTGGGCCGTCAGACCGAATGGGCCGAATTGGGCAACGGCGACGCTGCGCTCGAAGTAGGTCTTGGGCAGCGGCTATGGAGCCTGTCTGATGGGGAAGACACCGGATTGCTCGACCTGCGCAAGCTAACCTTCGATTGATGGCGCGCAGTCCTGCCCAGCCTACGCTCAATCCCACCCTTTTTGACAAGCTGGTGGCGGGCAATGACATCGGAGGGATGCGTGGCGAGGAAATAGAGCAGGCGGAAGAACGCCGGGAATCGCTGCGGTTCCTCTCGGTTCCTGCTATCGAACGCTTCAACGAATCCGCACTTCGGGCCACGGTCAGACGTGAACTTGCTTGGTTGCTCAATACAACCAACCTCGAATCGAGTGTGGACCTTGAGAACTACCCACAAGTGCGCACCAGCGTGCTTAACTACGGCGTGTCCGACCTTGCCGGAAAATCGCTGAGCAGCCGCGCTGTCTTGCGCCGGGCACGCGAAATTCGCGATGCGGTGCAGGCCTTTGAGCCTCGCATAGATCCAGCCTCGCTCAATGTCGAACTCTCCGGCAAGGTAGAGCGTGAGAATTCGCTGACTTTCCTGATAGAAGCGGACGTGCGTTCGGCCCTGCGCGCCATTCCGATAAAGCTGCGCACCGATGTGGAGGCCGATTCCTCTGCGGTAACGGTGCGGGAGTAGCGCGATGGATCCCCGCCTGCTCCGCTTTTACAACGAAGAATTGACCTATTTGCGCGAATCTGCGCGCGAATTCGGCGAAGAGCACGAAACTGTCGCCTCCCGTCTTGGTCTGAAGACGCCCAATGATCCTGATCCTTATGTCGAACGCCTGCTCGAAGGCGTCGCATATCTTTCGGCGCGGGTTCAGCTGAAGATTTCTGACCAGTATCCTGAATTTACGCAGCACCTTCTGGCCGCCGTGCAGCCGCACTACCTAGCGCCAGTGCCTTCAATCTGCATCGCCGGGTTCGAGCCGAAGGACGGTGATCCCTTGCTGGCCGAAGGGTACGCAGTGCCGCGCCAGACAGAACTTGTGGCGATGACGGATGAGCAGGGCGCAAGCCCTGTAACCTTCCGCACCGGTCACGAGGTTACGCTCTATCCCCTGCGTATCAGTGAAGTTGAATATCTCGGCTCGCGTACTGCGGTCGCCAGCTTCGCCGCCGGCGCCGGAACCCATGCCGAAGCAGGCTTGCGGCTGCGCTTTGAAGGTGTAGGTGCGATCCCGCTCGAAAAGCTGAGCATCACCGACCTGCCGATCTACCTTGATGGTTCGGAAACGATCCCTGGCGAACTCTACCGCCAGATCATTGGCGAAAGCGTGGCTGTGCTGGCCAAGCCCGCCAAGTCCGCTTCGGCCACACCGGTAAAGTTGCCGCTGCCCGAACAAGCGGGATTTGAAAAGGATCAGGCGCTGCTGCCCGCGGAAGAGCGGTCGTTTCGAGGCTATCGTCTGCTTACCGAATACTTCGCCTGCCCTGAGCGCTTTCTGTTTGCGAAGCTCAAAGGTCTCAACAAGGCCTTTGCTGCGGCAGACGGCGGTGCGGTCGATGTGGTGCTTTTGTTCAACCGCAATTCCCCGGCATTGGCGGGGGCACTTTCGCCATCGAACTTCCGTCTGTTTGCTACGCCCGCGATCAACCTGTTCGAAAAGCAGCTGGGTCGCGTGCAGGTTGATCCGGCGGGGCATGAATTTCTGCTCATGCCAGATCGTACGCGCCCGCTCGATTTCGAAGTCTGGCGCATTCTCGATATTGCAGCCCACATGCGCGAGGCGACCGAACCGCGCCCGGTCGCCCCGCTCTATGCGCTTGGTGCCTTGCTGTATGATTGGCGCGATGCGCTGTTCTTCGTCCCTCGGCTCAAGCTGCGCCGGCTTTCCACCCGCGAACAGCGCCGTTTGCGCCGTGATGACTATACCGGCACGGAAACGTGGATTTCGCTGACCTCGGCGGGCAATCCCGAACGTTTGGCGGACATCAAGGAACTGGCAGTCCGCGCGCTGGTGACCAATCGTGAACTGCCTGCAAAGTTGACCTTCCGGGGCAGCGAACACTTCGTCCCGCCTGGTGGTCCGGTGCGCGCGGTAAGCGTTTTGCGCAGCCCAAGCCGTCCGCGCCCGCCACTGGGGCTGGACGATGCCGCCTGGCGGATCATCGCACACCTTACGCCCAATTATGCTACGCTTGTGCCCGAAGACGGCAATGACCCTTCGATGCTGCGCGATCATCTCGCGCTCTATGGCCCGCGCGACAATGCAGCGCTCAGGCGGCAGATTGATGGGATTGCCTCGGTCAATTCACGCCCTGTGGTGCGTCGCGTGCCGGGGCGTGGGGCCATGGCGGTGGCGCGCGGCAGTCGCATCACGCTTACGCTCGATGATGCTTCTTTCGAGAATTCACGACTCTTCCTTTTCTCCGCCGTGGTGGAACGGTTCCTTGCCGATTTCACCTCCGTCAACAGCTTCACCGAAACAATCGTCCGCACCCCGGGCGAAGGAACGATAATGTCATGGCCGCCCCGGATCGGACGCAAACACACGATCTGATCGACTGGTCGGCGGAGATCGCCGAACTGAACCGCAGCGGGCTGTTTGCCGTGCTGCGTCGGGCCGAGGCACGGGCGGCTGACAAGCCGCGCATTGGTGCGGCGAGGCGGCCTGCACAATCGATCGTCGATCTCGCGCAGGAGCCGTCGCTGGGTTTTGCGCCGCGCACGCTCGCCCAGCTTGAATTTCGCCATGGACGCCCGCGCCTCTATGGCGAATGGTTGGGGCTGCTCGGGCCGATGGGGCCTATGCCGATCCACCTGACCGAATTTGCGGTCTATGAACGTCGCTACGCCAAGCAGCAGCCGTTCCTTGATTGGTTGAACACCATTTCCGGGCGGATGCTGCAACTGTTCTACCGTGCCTGGGCGGAATCGCAGCCCGCCGCGCAGGCAGACCGACCGGCAGATGATCGCTTCGCCGAATGGCTTGGCGCTCTGTCTGGCGCGTGCGAAGGAGCGGATGCTGAGCCGGGAAGGGGCAGCTCGTTTCACGCCCGCGCGCGCCTGCACTATGCCGCTGTCTTTGCAGGGCCGCGCAGCGCAGTGGCGATTGAGGATGCGCTTAGCCATCTGCTCCGCCAGCCTGCACAGGTCGTAGAATTTGTCCCGCGCTGGCGCGATCTTGAGCGTGAGGATTGCACCCGGCTTGGCCGTAGTTACGCCACACTTGGGCAGGACACGGTGCTGGGCGGGCGGATATACAGCGCATCTGACGCATTCCGCGTGGTCGTGCGCGCGCAGAACCACGCGGACTATCTGTCACTGATGCCCGGAGGTACACGTTTTGCGGTCGCGGCCGAGGCGATTGAGGCGTTCAAGCCGACGCATCTTGAATGGGACCTTTGCGTCGAATTGGCAGACGAACACGCGCCGCCTGCACGGCTTGATGGCAAGACGCGGCTCGGCTGGTCCGGCTGGGTGAAACCGCGTGGCTCGGCCATCGCCGCCATCGCGCGGCGCCGCCGCAAACTCGGATCGGCCACCGGTTCCGAAGCAGTGACCGCTCAAACGCATTCCACCGGCCCGATCCGGGCCGATGCACATCTTCGCAAGACAAGCTTGATGAAAAGGAAACCGTCGACATGACCGGGATTACCTACGAAGCCATGTTTGGGCGCCTGAATTCGACGGCGCGCAAGGCCATTGCGGAAACGGCCTTCGCCTTCTGCAAGATGCGCGGAAATCCGGAGGTGCAGCTGGTGCACTGGATGCACGTCCTGCTTCAGAATTCGCAGAATGACGTCGCAGCGATCCGTGCCGCCTTTGGCCTTTCGGAAGAAGCGTTGCAGCGCGACATGGTGACTCGACTGGATGCCTTACCGCGTGGGGCTAAATCGATCTCGGATATTTCGCTGCAAATCGGCGAAGCGATACGGGCAGGCTGGGTCTGCGCCTCGTTACAGTTCGGGGCAGGACGGGTGCGCACCGGGCACCTGCTGCTTGGAATGTTGGCAGACGATAAGTTGAAGAACGTGTTGTTCGCGATCAGTTCGGAATTCCGCAAGGTCCATGCTGAACGGCTTGCCGATCAGTTCGAGCAAATTTGCGCAGCCAGCAGCGAATCGACCCAAACGGAAGGTGCTGTGGCAGCAGGCGGCGCCAGCGGTGAGGCCGGTCCCGGCCCGGTCGCCGATGGTGAGGCGCTCACCAAATTCTCGGTCGACCTGACCCAACAGGCACGCGATGGCAAGATTGACCGCATCGTCGGGCGCGACAGCGAAATCCGCCAATGCGTCGACATCCTGCTGCGCCGCCGTCAAAACAACCCGATCCTCGTGGGCGAGGCGGGCGTGGGCAAGACCGCCGTCGTCGAAGGCTTTGCCAAGCGCATTGTCGATGGGGATGTGCCGCCCTCGCTGCAGGGCGTAACGCTGCGCAGCCTCGACATCGGCCTGATGCAGGCGGGTGCGAGCATGAAGGGCGAGTTTGAAAAGCGTCTGCGTCAGGTGATTGACGAGGTTGAGGCGAGCCCCACCCCGATTGTCCTGTTCATCGACGAGGCGCATACCCTGATCGGGGCGGGCGGTCAGGCTGGGACTGGCGATGCCGCCAATTTGCTCAAGCCTGCATTGGCGCGTGGAAACCTGCGGACCATCGCGGCGACGACTTATGCCGAGTACCGCCAGTACTTCGAGAAAGACCCGGCGCTGACCCGGCGGTTCCAGACCGTGGACGTGGCCGAGCCTGAGACGGACAAGGCCGTGGCAATGATCCGCTCGGTCGCGCCGATGATGGAAAAGCACCACAATGTCGTCGTGCTGGACGAGGCGGTGGAGGCGGCGGTCAAGCTGTCGCAGCGCTATGTCCCGGCGCGGCAATTGCCGGACAAGGCGGTGAGCCTGCTTGATACCGCGTGCGCGCGTGTAGCCGTGTCGCAGCATTCGACCCCGGCGCAGGTTGAAGATCGCAAGCGGCGGTTGGAACTGTTGGAAGTGGAGCGCGAAATTGCGCTGCGTGAAGCAGGCGGCCAGTACACCAGCGGCGAACGCCTGCCCAAGCTGGACGAAGCGATTGCCGAAGCCACGACCGCGCTGGAAGAGGTCAACGCCAAGTGGAAGCGTGAGAAGGAAGCGCTAATCGGTGTGGTGGCCGCGCGCGATGCGCTGACCGAAGCGCGCAAAGCCGCGGGCGATGAACCAGTCGAAGGTGAAGACGCGCTCAAGGAAGCACTGAAGGCTGCACTTGGCGTGATGGCCGAAGCGCACGGCGACAATCCGATGGTGTTCGGCGTGGTCGATCAGGACGCGATTGCGGCAGTTGTCGGAGACTGGACCGGCATCCCGATGGGCCGCATGGTCAAGAACGAGATCGAAAGCGTCCTGACAATTTCTGACCAGCTGAAAAAGCGGGTGATCGGGCAGGACCACGCGATGGATTCCATCGCCAAGCGTATCCAGACCAGCCGTGCAAAGCTCGACAATCCGAACAAGCCGGTGGGCGTGTTCATGCTCTGCGGCCCATCGGGTGTGGGCAAGACCGAGACGGCGATGGTGCTATCCGAACTGCTGTTCAGCGGCGATGACTCGCTGATTGTCATCAACATGAGCGAGTTTCAGGAAGCGCACACCGTTTCGACGCTCAAGGGCGCGCCTGCGGGCTATGTTGGTTACGGACAGGGCGGTGTTCTTACCGAAGCGGTTCGCCGTCGTCCCTATTCGGTGGTACTGCTCGATGAAGTGGAAAAAGCCCACCCCGACGTCCACGAGATGTTCTTCCAAGTCTTCGACAAGGGCTTCATGAACGACGCCGAAGGGCGCTACATCGACTTCAAGAACACACTGATCCTGCTCACCAGCAACGTCGGCACTGACCTCATCACCACGATGAGCGAGGACGAGGAAATGAAACCTGAACCGGAAGCGCTGGCCACCGCCCTCCGCCCCGAACTGCTGAAGGTTTTCCCGCCCGCACTGCTGGGCCGCCTGATCGTGCTGCCCTACTATCCCCTCAGCCCCACGATGTTGCAGGGCATCGTGCGCATCCAGTTGAATCGTATCGTCAAACGCATCGCCGACAGCCATGGCATCGCGTTCAACTACAGCCAGGAGGTGGTCGAAATGATCGTCTCACGCTGCAACGAAGTGGCCAGCGGCGGCCGCCTGATCGACGCGATCCTGACCAACACCATGCTGCCTGATCTTTCCATCGAGCTGCTGAACAAGCAGATGAACGGGGAAGAGGTGAAGGTGATTGATGTGACCGTAGAAGGAGAAGGGTTCGGATATCGGTTTGGGTGAAACGGGCCAACCCCTTAGGTGTCAAGGCAGGCGAGCTGCGTCGCCTGCCGCGGCCGTTCAGTCGTCAAGATAGTTAAATGAAAGATCGGCGGCTATTCTATCAATTTCGTCCAGTTGCGCAGCCATTTTGGGGTGCAAGTCGAGATTGATGCCAATAGCGTCGAGGTCTTTGCCGTCTGGCACTACATCCAAAAGCCGGGAGACGATTTCCAGCGGGTCACCAGCTTTCAACCGTGATTTTAGATCAGCTGCTCGTCGTTCGATTGCTTGCGCGGCATAAGTGCCGGCTGGTTCGCCCGCAGCTGCTAGTCGACGAAACTGAAGCGCCAAGTCTTCCATCGCGGCGAACAAATTTGGTATACTGTTTTCCGACATCAGTTACCCCATCCCGTAGAGATCGCATCGTTGACGCTGACCGCTGTGGCAGAGTTCTTGTCTTGCGCAATCCATAGCTGGTTACCCCCACCGGAAAGCACGTTTTTGCCATCTGATGACATCTGGGGAGCCGCTTCACCACTCCACACTTTCAGCCCGCCTTTGGGCACGGTATATTCGACATAAGCGCCATCACCGTTCCATTCGCCTCTCACAGCAGCGCCCGACCGCCATTGCGCTTCCGACATCTTGGCGGGGTTCTGCGTCGTCCAGAATGCACCATTAGGATTGCTTTCTGCGTCGATCACCCGGTAAATCTTGGTGCCTTCCGGTAGTGTCTTTGGTTCGGGATAGGATTTGAACGTTTTCACAGCCCAGCCCGGAGCATCAGGATAGCCGTTTTTGCTAAGTGTCTTGTTTTCGCGCAGTTTTGCTCTGCGTATTTCTCGAAGTACGCTTGCGGTTGGGCGTTCGGCACCTTTTTCGGTTTTGGTCGAGCGGGCACCAAAAGTTGCAACTGGCTTTTTTGATTTGGTCGCGCGTGACGTCCCGTCTGGTGGGCGTTTTGCTTTGCCAGTTGTCGTTCGGTCTGTCTTTGCCACGCTAACTTTGCCAGAACTCGCACCACCCTTCCTCGGCACAAATCGCCCGACGATAGCCATCAGCAAGTCCGGTCCCATCGCACCGAGCGCTTCGCCATAGGCCTTTGCGGCAACCTCCAGTTCGGCATCGGTCTTTGAATTTTGTGCCTGAATCGTGGCAAGCACGAATGCGCCAATACCCTGCACCGCTTTCAGCCCGCCATTGGCCCAGCCCAACAGGACCAGCGTGGTGTTGACCGCAGCGCCGGTAAGCGGATTGGTGTTGGCCAGCGCCACACCGGCGGCAATCGCGATCATGATCGCTATGCTTTCGGGTTGCAGAAACGCTTCGACAGCACCTTTGATGGCGGTGCCTCCTGCCTTGACCGCATAAGGTGTGCTGCGCTTCAGCGCCTCGCCGATCCGGTCGAGCGAACCCATCTTGCCCACAGGCGTTTCGGCATCGGGGCGTGACGCCACCCTTGCTGCGGCTGCCGCCTGCCCGATGACGGCTGCATCAAGCGTGCCCTGCGTGATCTGCTGCGCAAGGAACCGGCGCAAGTTTGCGCCCTGCAATTTGGCTTTGCCATCGGGATAGAGCCTGCCAGCCTGGCGGTCCAGTTGCCGCGCAGTTTCATCACTGTCGCGCAACTGGCCCAGCACGCCGACGGCCTCTGCCGGGCTGAAATAGGGCAGGACTTCTGGTGGCAGCCCGCCTTTGCGCGCAATCAGCAGGCGGCGCTGGTTTGTGCCGACGTTCACCGCGCCGGTTGTGATACTGGCCAGATCTGCCGGACTGAGGGGCATTTTTGGCGTCCGCAGCAGCACAGCTTCGATCGACTTTGCGCTGAGTTCGCGCTGCACCGAGCGGACAAGATCTATCGGCGTGAATGTTTCCGGCGGGCGGGCCGGGAACACGTTCTGCCATTGTGCGCGCAATTGCATGATCGCAGGCTTGTCTTGCGCCAATGTGCGGATGGTCGAATCACGGCGCTGATCGTCGCTCGCCTTGAGCATGACGGAGGGCAGCGTGCCTCTGCGCGCGATCAGCAGAATGCCGCTACTGCGTCTGATCTCGATCAGTTTCAACAGCTGCCCCATCCATCCGGCGAAAGGCCCGATCACCCAGAACCACTCTTGCCGCGCATTTGTTGGCGTTCATGTGCGCAAATTCACAGCTTTGGCATCAAGTTCGCACTTGAACACTCATCGGCGTACCGCGCAAGGTGGACGCAGCCCATTGGGAATCATTTCGTGCCAGAACAGGATGTGCGCTTGACCACCCCCTATGATCGCGTCGCTTATCCCACGACGATTTTTACGCAGACCAATCCAGAGCGTTTGGCGGTGCTGGCGCGGCTGGCCGGGCTTGATCCTGTGCCGCCAGAGCAATCGCGCATTCTTGAGATCGGCGGGGGCAATTGCGTCAATCTGATCGCAATGGCGGCCATGTGGCCGGGCTGCGATGCGCATGGCTTTGACTTGTCTGAAAACGCCATTGCGCGCGGGCAGGAGATAGCCGGTGCTGCGGGCCTCGCAAATGTCACGCTGGCGGTTGAGGACATCTGTGAAGCGCATCATCGCTATGCGGCAGGTTCTTTTGATTATGTGATCGCACATGGCGTCTATGCTTGGGTGCCCGACCACGTGCGCGAAGCGACGATGCGGCTTGCTGCCCACGTGCTGTCAGACCGGGGCGTGGCGTTTATCAGCTACAATGCCATGCCCGGCGGGCATGTGCGCATGATCATGCGCGAGATGTTGCTGGATGCCATTGGCGAGATCGATGAACCGGAACAGCGCATCGCCGCCGTGCGCGATTTCCTCGAGGACTATGCCCGCGCGCGTGACGATGACGAGCCGCTGGCCAAGACCTTGCGCCAACAGGCCGAGAACATGTTGTTGCGCCCCGATGCAGTGCTGTTCCACGATGAGCTTGGGCCGTGCTTCCATCCGCAGCGTCTGCTGGATGTTGCAGATGTGGCCCATGCGAACGGTCTGATCTTCCTGACCGATGCAGGGCGCAACCGCCAGCTTGATGGCTTTCTGCCCGAAGGTGGCGAAGTTCCAGAAGACGCCGAAGGTGCCGTCCTGCTTGCCGCATCACGCGATGACTATGCGTCGCTGCGCTATTTCCGGCAAAGCCTGTTTGTGAAGCAGGTGCCAGATCGCACGATTGACGCCACGCGGATTGCCGATGCGTGGATTTCCACGCGGGTCAGGCGGCAGGATGACGGCACGTTCAAGCATGGCGAGGATGTTATCGTCATTACAGACGATGCGCTGGCCGATGGTCTTGCGAAGGTTGCCGCCATCTATCCGCACCGCGTTCCGCTCAGCAGCCTGACGGAAGACCCAGCGTTGCTGCGGGTTATCCTGCAACTCTACACCGAATGGTACGTCAATCTCCATCCCGGCCCGGCAGTGTTCCCAGCCAAACCGGGAGATCGGCCTTGTTCGGGCGCACTGGTGCGCGGGATGTTGGCGCTGGGCGAGGCCACGCTATGCACGTTGGACCATGGGGTGCTGAAGGTTGAGCAGCCCGAACTGCGGGCATTGTTGATGGCAGCCGACGGAACTCGTACAGTCGAAGAGATTGCAGCGCTCGATACCGGCATTCCGCCTGAGGACACGCTGGCCGCGCTTACGGCAAGTTGTGCAAGGGCACTGATGCAGGCCTGATTTTCAGGACTTCGCAAGGCCCGGTCCGTCGGGAGTGTCCTCCAGTGCACTGCCGGCAAGGAACCACAGCGCATGGCGGCCCGGCATGAAGAAATACCCGCCGCCGCGCAGGGTTATATGGCTTTGCAGATTGGCCAGTTCCAGCGGCGCATTGCGACCGTGGATGGTGAAGCGCGCCTTGAGCGCGGCGGCCGTATCGCCACGGTGCATACCGAACGGGTCCGGCTCCTGCTCCAGCCCGTGGAAGGTGGGCGATGCGACCCAGGTCTGCTGAACAAATTCGAACTGCCGTTCCAGATCGGCGTTGAAGCACATGAACAGCGTGCCCTTTGCGGTCTGGCCATCATCGTCGAGATAGGGGCGTCCGCGCCGCAGCAGTCGGTGGCGGTTGGTGACTGACAGCTCTACCGGATCGGTTTGGGCCAAACTGTCACGCGGAAAGCTGCGCCGGATATGCGAGCCGAAGGGGCAACGCAGCCCTTGGGCGTCTGAGTCTTTGTAGAGGAACCCGTTGCGCCGCACCGCATCCGCGCCACTGCGGAACGATGGCGTGAAGGGGTGGTCGACCAAGGCTGAGCCATCGCGCCAACGGCCCAGCATCTTGGCGGCGATCCACTCGCTGGTGCGATGCGGATTGCCGTCATGCGGGTTGATCACGTCGTTCTGGCGGCAGACGTGCTGCGTGGCTTTGTCCAGTTGCTGGCGGAAGCCTTCGACGTCCTGCTCCAGCTGGCGGATCACCAGATAGCTGCCGTTGCGGCCGAAATCGCGGGCGGGCACATCGCCTTGTGAGAAGTCCGGGAATTCGAGCGGCTGGCCCTGCGGCGGGGCGGGCAGGAGGCGACGCTTCAGGCCGGGGGCAAGGCTCTTGCGCTCCACCAGCGGAGAAGGCGGGAAGTAGCCACGGTTATCGGTATAACCGAGGATGAACTCTCCCGGCTGAACACCGTGGACCGGATCGGGAGCGCCGTGCCGTCCTGGGAAACCGGCGACCAACGGTTGCGAAACGCCATCAACGAAACCGAATGGCTCGGCCGATAGCTCGTCGCTCGTATCGGCCCGCGCGTGCGTGAAGGCGCGCGTCGCTGCCGGGGCGGAGAGGCTGTTGTCGTCTGCGTCCCACGCCTCGCGGAACTTGGCGACATCGAACGAATTGATGCCGGTGCGGATCTGGGTTGTGACGGACAGGCCGTGGCTTTCGGCCTCGGCAATGATCTGTGCAAAGCCTGCCGCCACGCCCTCGTCGCGGGCATAGAGTAGCAGGGTGGCGTGGGTTTCGTCGTCGGCCCAGTCGAGCGCAGCGGGATCGGCCAGCGCGCGCTTGCGGCTCACATGCGTCATGCCAAGGGCAAAAGCGGCAGGGAAGCCTTGGTCGGTGCCATCGCCTTCCAACGCCAGTTCTTCGTCAAGGCCCAACAGGCGCAGGCCAGAGGCAGAGAAGGCGATGTTGCACACAAGGCTTTCGGGCGGCTTATCGCCAAAGGCCAAGCCATCGCGCGCGATCAGCCCGGCGAGCCACGTTTGAACGTGGGCGTGCGGATGGTTGCCCTCGCTGGGGCGCGGAGGTCCGAAATTCAGGCCGATCACCATGCTGTGCGGATGACGGCGCAATCCGCCAAACATCAGCGTCTGGATTTCCTCATATTGCAGGCCATAGGTCGGACGCGGGATGGATCCGAACAGGTCGAGCCACGCTTCGGCTTCCGAAGGGCAATTCTCCAACCGCTCACAATGGAGCAGGCCGCTGACGATCAGCGCGTGCTTGCGCATGGCCGTGGTCGAAAGATCGGGGTAGGCGGTGAACCAGAAGGGCGTGGGCTGCATCGATCCGCGTGCAAAGCGCTTCATCCGGTCGCCATCGGCGGCACCATCGAAGAACAGCAGGCGTGTTGATGGAAAGCCTTCGGAACTGCTCCATGCGGCGGTGACGCCTTCGGAGGCCTTGGTGATGAAGTCCTCAAGATAGCTTTCCCAACTGCCGTCGTAGTTGGAAAAGAACACCAGTTGCCGCGTACCGGGCAGCACTACCCAGCGCGCAGCATGGATCGTGCCGATAGTGGCAAGAAAGCCGCGCCGCATCACCCCGATCCGGGCCATCGTCGCCACGGCAATGAAGGCCAGCGGCAGCGACAGCTTGCGGATCAGCGCGGGGCGCAGCCGCGTGATGCTGACCATGTGGTTCTGCACGACGCCCGGCGCGTTCTCCTTGGCCATCATCGCGCCCAGCGCGGCGGCTGATGGGGTGCGATCAATCGGCGTATTGGCCTTCTCATCGCGACGGAGCAGCAGCGCAATCACCGCCAGAATCTTTGCTGCGAACAGCACCATCGGGACAATTGCCCCAATCAGTGCAGAGACGGCGCTTTCGCCGACCAGCATCAGGATGCAGACGGACACCACATAGGGTAGGACCAGCAGCGGCAGCCACAGCGCCTTGGCGCCCCACAGCGCGCGCCCGATCCAGCCCATCGTCCACCGCGTCCGCTGGAATTCAAGCCACGGCGCGTCGCTGGTATCGCAAAAGGCCAGCGCGGGCGGTTGCTTGTCGGGCAGGGCGGCCAGCTCGGTTTTCAGGCCCTCTGCTACCGCCTTCAGCAGCGTTTGTGGCCCTTGCATGGATGATCGTTCGCGCGCGTGGCCGATGATTTCACGCGCCCGTTCCACGATCTTGCGGTTCTGGTCTATCGCCGTGACGCCCAGTCCCGGTAGTCCGTTGAACGGCAGGCCCAACAACCGCCCTGGCCAGCGCAAGGGTGACTGGCTGATGGCATGGCTGTGCTTTTTCAACAGCGGCAGGACCGCCGTTTCCCTGTCGATCCCGCTGGTCAACCGCAGGACGGGCAGCAAGTGCTTGGCGGCGTGTTGCGCGATCAGTTCGATTGCGGTGTCGGTGCTGCCGTCGACGGTCGCTTCGATCACCAGATGCGCTGGCTTGCCCGGCGCTTCGGGGGCAACTGCATGGATGCTGGCGAAGTGAACCACACCGGTTGCCAGCAAAGCCTCGCGCATGGCCTTGCCCGCCGGATTGCCCAGTTCGGCGACTTCGCGCGCTACATCTCCGGTATCACACCATTCGGACTTGTCGCCGAAGGGGATGGCGATGGTGATGAAATCCTGCGAAAGGCTCACGCTTAGGGTCCTTGGGCTGTATCGACGTGCCGCTACCGGCGGCAGGCAACAAACGGCAAATCGTCGGGAAGTCCGGCAAAAATGGCGATTTTCGTATTCGGGGCAGGCGCAATCCGCCCCTGTGTGGCGGCAATCGCCTCACGCATGATTGTCCAGGCAATGCCCCGGCCATAGCAGACGTGCGGCCCTTGCAGCGGACCTGAGGTGATGTACGGGCGCGCCGGATCGGGATTGAACTGCCCCGGCTGCGCAAAGGCTGCCGGATCGCGTGAAGCCGGGTCCATCAGCACGACCACGCGGTCCCCTGCCTTCAGGTCAACCCCGCGCCACTGGCAATCGGTCCGTACGGTGCGGGTCAGACGGCTGCTGACCGCCAGGCGCAGCATTTCGTTCACGGTCGCATCGTGGTCTTTCAGGCTGATGTTACGGTCGGCCAGACGGGCGACCAGATTGTCCCATGTGATCCCTGCTGCGGCTCCTACGGGCGAGGCGGCGAACGCGGCGATTTCAGAAAGCGATTTGCCAACGATCAGCACCAGCGCGCCGATCAGTTCGAACAGTACGCTGCGCGCCTGAAGATTATAGTCGGCAACGTCTGAGAATTGCGGTTTGACGGCCACCAGTGCGCTCAACAGGCTGTCTTCGGGCGCGGATTCTGGCGCGGCCAGTGCCTTTTCAATCGCTGCCAGTGCAGGCGCTGCGGTGTGCCGGGTCAGCCCTTGCAGCGCCGACGGGCTGTTCACCACGGTTCCAAACACGTGGCCAAACAATGGCTGCAACATGACCAGCATGGAAACGGAATCGCCCAGTTCGTCCTTGAAGCGCAGCCATGGGCCGGGGCGCATAACATTGCGCCATATCACGATCATTTTGACAAGCCCCGGCACCTTTTCCGGGGCTGGCACCCCGATAATCCGCCGCGCCATGCGATATGCGATCAGGAAAGCATATTCGCGCGCGAAGTTCACAGCCTCGCCGGTGCTCGCCCGGCGCTGCAACACATCAAGTATCGCGTCTGCTTCCTCGCGCGCTATCGCGCCGATCCAGTCGCGAAAGCCGGGGGCCATGTTGGGGGGCTCACCCGATGCGGGCGCATTTCGCCGCGCATCCAGCCAAGCTTGCGCAGCGTGGAGTTGGCGCAGCCGCACGCGCCGTGCCGCATCGTCCTCCCCCACCAGATAGCGCGTTCCGGGCAGGACCTGCTCCAGCAGCTCATCATAATGCCGCAGCGAGAACACAGGTTCCTCGCTCAGCACCCCGGACACCACATCGTGGCGCGCAGCCACGAAGACGCGGACGTCGGAGGCATCATCTTCCAGTGCCGCAAAACGCTCAAGCGGTGGCGCAGCGGGATCGAGCAGGCGCTGACCAAGGGCTGCCAGATCCGCCTCTGCGCTCATTGCCAAAGAGTCTCCATCCGACGTTGCAGTACGACAAGGCCCAGTTCGGTCACGCGCGAATACAGCGCTTCATCCACATCCCCAGCGACTCCAACCCGCACGCTCACCTCAGCGCACAAAACGCGCGCGTGCAACTCATGCACCACGTCTTCGCAATCGCGCGCATGGCCCAGCGCCAATGCGGCAAGCTTCGTCGCTTCCACAGCCTCGCCCTTTGCCAGCGAAAGCCGCGCCCGCGCCTCGTGCAGGTAGTATGTCGCCGACGTGCGGACCTTGCGGAAATTGCCTCGTTCGACTGACTGCGAAAGAATGCTTGCGGCCTCATCCAGCAGGCCAAGTTCGATCAGGCACAAGGCCAGCCAACTGGCGCAGGCCGGTTCAAAGCCAACGAAATTGTGGTGCAGGCAATCGGCATAGGCACGCCGCAGTATAGGCAGTGCCCTGTCACAATTGCCGCCACGATAGTGCAGGTAGCCTTGCGCCAGTTGTGCCAACATGCGCGAATAGGCATGGCCATACCGGCGCGAGAGGTTGAGCGCTTCTGCGACCCAGACACGCGCTTTGGCAGTCTGGCCAAGATCGACCAGATACCAAGCGCCGAACGCGCGCGCCAGCACGTGCGGGATGACGACCACGGCACCGAACGTTTCGCCGCGCAGCCCATCGGCCAGACGATTGCCAAGCCGTTCAATCCGCGTAACTGCCTCTGTCGGATCGCCCATCGAAAAGGCAAGGTAGGCCGCCACAAGATCCGCATAAGTGCGACGCGGCAGGCTGTCGTGCGCGTCCAGATCGGTTTCAGCCTGCGTCAGCCAGGCACGCCCACGCACTGGCGCACCGTCGATCCAGTCGAGCAGGGCCATGTTGATCCGTGCCACAGTGCGCAAGCTTGACCCCAGATCGACACGCCCTTCGGCCACAGCCTGAATATCATCGCGCAACACCTGTTCGAGCGAAAGCTGTTGCAGGGTATCGGCGGCCAGCAAGGCAAATCGGGCGCGTTCGAACGCTGCCTGCGTGGCAGGCAGGTATGCGGCCACGGCGCAGGCGCGTTCGTGCAACTGGCGCACGGAATCGATTGCCGCCAGCGAAAGCGCTTCGACACAGGCCTCCCACAGATGCCCCATGGCTTCGGTGTAGAGGCCCGCCTTTTCGGCATGGTTGGCAAGCTCGGCGTGGCTGGCCATTTCATCGCCCGCAGTGCCGCGCGCGGCTGCTTCAGCCTTGGCTTGCTTGAGCATGTCCAGCGCGCTTGCGTGCATGGCGGTGCGCCTCCGCCGTGCCATGGCGCGGTAGGCTGCTTCCTGCACCAATTGGTGGGTAAAGCGCGCCTGGCCGGTCCCGGAAAACTCGATCACCCGTGCGTCGATCAATCGTGAGACTGCTGCTGACGGGTTGCGGCACACCAGCGCGGCCCCCCGTTGCAAGCGGTTCATCGGAAAGGCAGGGCCAAGCGCCGCGCAGAACTGGCAAAGCTTGCCTGCGTCTGCATCCAGTGTCGCCAGACGGGCCGCCAGCAAGGAATCAAGCCGTGCCGGAAGCGGTGCGGCACTCATCGGGTCGGTGTTGTCAGCAGCAACAGCCGCTGCACCAGATTCGCTGTGCAGTATCACCGCGAATTCTTGCAACGCCAGCGGAAGGCCTGCTGCCCGTTCGATCACATGGTCGATCACGCTATCATCAATCGGGGCAAGGCGATGTATAAGGGAGACCAGCGTGCGCGCAGCGCTCTGTGAAAGCGAATCCAGTCGCAACAGCGTGGTGCACATGCCTTCGATGCGTGGTGCAGCTTCCGGGCGGCCTGCCACAATCATGGCGATCCGCCCGCCTCTGGCAATGGTGGCAAGCACGGTCAACGTCTCGCTATCGAGATAGTGCGCGTCGTCCACCAGCAGTACCAGCCGCATATGCGCGGCGGCCAGTTCCACGATGCGCACCATTGTGCCTGCCGCAATGCGGCTGCGGTCGCCCGGAGGAAGATGCGCCAGCCACCCCGGTTCGTTTGACGTAAGCCCTTCAAGGCACGCCGTTTCATTGGCTGAAAGCTGGGCAGCCGCAGCCGCAGCCGGATCGGGCGTGAAGGGGTGCAAAAGATCGATCAAATGGCGCAGCGTTCCGCCAAGGCATCCGAACGGCACCGCTGCCAGCAGGGCATTGCCGCGCACTGCCGCAAAGGTGGTGCCAAAGCCTGCCGCAAGGCGCGATGCTTCAAGCAGCAGGCGGCTCTTGCCCATGCCTGCCTCGCCGATGATGGCCAGTGATCCATGCTGCCCGCTGGCAAGCCCGCCCACCAACTGGCGCACCTGTTCCAGTTCGGCATCGCGGCCGATCACCGGGTATGTGGCATTACCTTTCACCGTCACCCGGTCACTGCCGAGGAAATCGACCGACAGCAGCTCGAACACCGCCTCGCCACGCCCTTCCGGGCTCTCGCTGCCACCGCTTTCCACACTTCCGGCGGGGCGCAATTCGCAGGGTTCCGCGATCAGCGAAGCGACGGTGGCGGAAATGGCGACACTACCGGGCGGTGCCATTTTCTCGATCTGCCCGGCCACGTGGGCAGAATGGCCAACCACGTCGAGGATCGATCCGAAATCATTGTCCTGCCGCCGCAGCAGGATCGGCCCCGCGTGCAGTCCCACGCGCACTTGCGGTGCCGGCAGAAAACCAAGCGCCCCGCTCTTCATCTTTTCACCGATGCGCAGCGCTGCCAGCGCGCCCCGCAGTGCGTGGTCCTCGGCTGCGGGCTGGACGCCGAACACCGCCATCACCCCGTCACCCTGAATGCGCACCACCAGCCCGCCAAATTCATGGATAGCCTGCTGGATAAGCGCGAGCGAACTGTCGAGCAGATCGCGCCCATCTTCTGGATCAAGCGCCCGGAGCAGGCGCGTGGAACCGACAATATCTGCAAACAGGATCGTGACGAAGCGGATCGAATCGACATCGCCCGACAAGCTTTCAGGAAGCGCAACCGGTCCGCCCGTGCCTTTCGCTGCGTTCCCCGCGATTTCAGCCCCTGCAACACGCACGATTTGCTTTTGCGCCCCCATACCGGGTGCGGCGAATCCTGCGGCGTGCCCCCCGGCATTTCCACGTATTCAGGTTGCAGCCATATTCGCAATGAAAATTCGTGACACATTGGGCCACCAACCAGTCTGTGACGAAGGGACTGGCCGTCAAGCATCGTCAAATCAGGCCGATGATGTCATGCCCGTGGGCCATTCCTGTCCTTTCGGACATGTTTTGCAACCGTGCACGGGTAAAGCCATCGCGGCTCAGTGTCAGCGGCCTGCCATCCAGATGAAAGCCCTGCAAAGGCAGCCCATCGCGCGATACGCGGATCGACCATCCCCAGCGGCGGCGGCGCGATGCCATGGCCATGAAGGCGTCGCACTGCACCATGATGCACGGCGCGCGCAATTCATCACGCGGCGAAAGCAGGCGCTGGACATCGGCATGGTCAATGCTGAAGCGGGCAACATCGCACGCATCCTCACGCGGGACGGACGTGGCCCCTACCGGCGTTACGATCGATACAGACGGACGCAGGACAGCTTCGCCCAAGCGCTTGAATTCTATGTCGATCGGACCGGGGCCGGCTTTCCAGATCAGGTAACGGTGCATGGCCTCGGCGGTCAGAGGCGCGAAGTTTGGCTACGCGCGGTATTTCAGGGCCTTGCACAATACCGCCCACGGCTCTGTGCCGACGTTGCCCAGCGCACCACCCACTTGTGATTCTCGGCACATTCGATAAGTCCCTACGAGGAAATGACACGGAAACGGACCTGAACTGTGCCAATATCGTATCTGACAGTTCCGGGTGATGTGCGCGAAGTACTTGCGCGCAATGGTCGCCAGTTGCGCGTGCGCAAGGGCCATGTCCTGCTTGCGGTCGGCCTGCCGGCAAACGATGTCTACCTTGTGATCGAAGGCAGCGTCAGTGTCTCGCTCGTTTCAGCACAAGGGCGCGAAACGGTGCTGCGTCTGATCGAGCAGGGAGAGATGTTTGGCGAACTGGCCGCAATCGACGGGCAACCGCGCTCTGCTGATGTGGTGGCGGTGGAAAACAGCACTCTGCTGGTCATCCCCGGTGCCACCTTTGTCAGCCTGATCGAGAAGGAGCCGGTGCTGTCGCTGTGGCTGGCACGCTATCTTGCGCATCAGGTCCGCTACCTCACGAACCGCATTTATGAACTGTCCACGATGGGCGTCGGCCCGCGTCTTCAGGCTGAACTGCTGCGCCTTGCCGGAGACCCCGCGCCTGACGGTTCGGGCTGCATAACCCGCATCCCCACCCAGGCAGAGCTTGCCGCGCGTATCGGCACCAACCGCGAGACAGTGACCCGCGAATTCGCCCTGCTTGTGCGCGAAGGCCTGCTGGTAAAGGAAGGGCGGCGCATCATGGTCCCGTCGGTCGCGCGGCTGGCGGACCGGTTGCACCGCTATTCGCAAACCGCCTGAGCTTTTTAAGCGATTGCCACAGCCACAGGTTGCCGGATAACTTCGGGGCCTGATGCTCGAAGAACTCAAGAACCCCCGCCAGCCCGCATCGCGCGCGCGCCGTCCAGCAAGCCGCTTTGGCTGGCTGCTCGCCCGGCTCGTCGCCGCATTCCTGTTCATCTCGGTCGCGCAAGTGGTGATCTACAAGGTCGTGCCAGTGCCCACCACGCTGACCATGCTGATGGACGAGCACCCGGTGACCAAGGACTGGACCCCGCTGGACGACATTGACCGCGATATGGTCGATGCGGTGATTTCCGGGGAGGACGGAAAGTTCTGCCTGCACAATGGCTTCGATCAGGAAGCGATGATGCAAGCCTTCAAGCGCAACCAGAAGGGCGGACGCATCAGGGGTGGCTCCACGATCAGCCAGCAGACCGCCAAGAACGTGTTCCTGTGGCAGGGTGGCGGTTATTTCCGCAAAGGGCTTGAGGCCTGGTACACCGTCCTGATCGAAACGATCTGGGGCAAGCGCCGGATCATGGAAGTCTACCTCAACGTCGCCGAAACCGGCATCGGCACCTATGGCGTGGAAGCAGGCGCCCAGCGTTACTACGGCAAGAGCGCCCGCAAGCTGAGCGCCGTCGAAGCCGCCCGCATCGCCGCCGTGCTCCCGCTCCCCAAAGAACGCGAAGTCAACGGCGCAGGCGGCTTCACCCGCCGCCACGGCAATTCCATCGCGCGCCGCGTGGGCGTGGTAAAGCGCGATGGCCTCGACGCCTGCGTTTATCGCTGAGGTTTCTGCCAGCAAAACACGCACAAAAAAGCGCGGGAGAGTTTCCCCTCCCGCGCTGATTTGTGTTCAGCGTTCGGTCTGAGATTAGAAGCCGATGCTGATGGTGCCGATGACCGTGCGCGGAGCGCCGATCTGCGCAAATGGTGCGCTGTTTGTCGCCGTTGCCGTGCCGCTGAAGCCGCCGACATAAACTTCGTCGAACACGTTCGAAACGTTCAGCTGGAAGAACGTCTTGTCGTTCAGGCCCAGGAACTCAAGGCTGACCTTGGCGTCAATGTCGACCAGCGTGTAGGCAGGGGTCTTGTTCGGATAGAGAACCACGCCCGCGTTCGAGACGAGCGGCAGGTTCTGATCGTTCACAAAACGCGGACCAGTACGCTTGGCTTGGATGCCAAGCGAAACGGGGCCGAGATCACCCTGAGCGCGTGCGCCGAAGGTATAGACCGGAGCACCGCCTTCACGCTTGCCAGCGGTTTGGGCGAAGACGGGCGTGGTTACACCGCCAACCGTCGTTTCATTGATGATCACGTCGTTCTTGATCTTCGATTTCAGGTAAGAACCGAAGACATAGAGGCTGAGCTCATCAATCGGCATGTACGAAACCGAGCCGTCGATGCCGTACTTGTCCACGCGACCAAGGTTGCGATAGATCGTGGCATCAAGGTCGATGTCGAACGCCGAAGCCAGACGGTTGTTGTAGATCGTGTACCAGCCCGAAGCTTGTGCCTGTACCCGGCCCGAACGGACGCGGAAGCCCAGATCGAAGTTGTGCGTGGTTTCTGGATCTGGCTTGGCTTCTGCGCGGTCGGGCGCATAGAAGAACGACTGATACAGGTTGTCGGTGCCCGGAACCTGCAGTCCTTGCGAATAGTTACCGAACACGCTTGCGTCGCCGCCAACACGATAGGTGAAGCCCAGGTTCGGCAGCAGCTTGTTGTAGTTGAAGACGCGCTGCTGCGGACCCTGGAACGTCGTGCTCTTGGAGTATGCGGTGTTGGCTGCATCGGTACCGAAGCACGAAACGTTGCCGGTGACCGAGGTGACAAAGCAGTTGTTGGTCAGGTTGCGGCGGAAGAACGGCGAACGCAGACCGGCAGTGACGGTCAGGTCGTTGAAAGTCCCGCGATATTCACCCGAAACCTGATGCAGGATCGCATAGGACAGACGATCGCGCTTTTGCAGCGGCGTGCCGTCCTGGCCGATCAGGGCATTGTCGACGGGGAAAGGCTCGGCACCGAAGCCGTTCAGCGCGAGCAAACCGGTTTCGCCGGTCTGGCGGTGACGACCGCGGTCGTACGAATAAGACACGCGAACCGTGTTGTTTTCGTCGATGTCATAACGCAGCGACGAAATCACGCCGATGCGCCAGGTCTGGGTCTGGCTCGGTGTGTGTACGCGGACCTGATCCAGAATGTCGCCGTCACCGTTGAGATCAACACCGCCATAGTACGGGGTCGAACCAATGTAGCCCGTGTAAGATGTGCCAGCCAGCGTATAGACGCCTTCGCGTCCTACCGATGTGCCGCCGCCATTAGCCTTGGTGTACTGAATGCTCGGATCAACCGTCAGGACAAGGCCGTCAGCCAGCGTGAAGCGGGAGTTCAGGCGGATGTTGCCCGTGTCCGAAGGATTGTAGCGGTATTCAAAGGCAGAACCGCAGCTGGTGGCCGAATCAGCAACTCCGGTAACACCTGGGGCAACCGTGCAACGCGCAACCGTGTAGTCACGCTCTTCCTTGGTGTCGGGGAAGCCAGTGTCGAGGCGGACCGAACCGAAGAAGTTGTTGCGGTTCTTGTTGTAGTGACCGGCAAGCGAGATGAAGTCGCCGTTGTCGCCCAGCGGCTGATAGATGCGGGCGTTGATCTGCTTCTTGTTGATTTCACCGATGCCGCCAAAGATCGTGTCGTTGGTGGCAGAGCTGGCGGCGATGAACGCACGCAGGCCCGAAGGCGTCAGCACGCCAGTATCGACCATGCCAAAAACGCGCATGAAGTTGAAGCGACCAGCCGAACCCAACATACGGACGCCGAACTCTTCGCCGGGCTTGCGCGTACGATAGTTCACGGTCGAACCGGTGGCAGCAGCGGTCGGGCTGTCGACGTCGGTCGAGCCGAGATTGACGTTGACCTGCTCGATCAGTTCGGGGTCAAGCTGCTGGTTCGAATAGAGGGCATAGTTGCCGGTGTCGTTCAGCGGCAGACCGTCGAAGGTCTGCGAAATGCGGCTGCTGTCGAAACCGCGGATGGTCAGCGTACCACCGGCCGAACCGAACGGGTCGTTGTTCTGGAAGCTTACGCCCGGAACCAAGTTAATGATGTCGTTGATCGACTGGCCCGGAGCCTGACGGCTGATGATCGCCTGATCCAGCACCTGCTTGGCGCGGCTGGTGTCGGGCGTTTCAACGCCAGCAACCGAACGCGTTACCTTGCCCGAAACGATGATGGTCTCGTCAAAGTCGATCGAGCCGGTCGACTGCGCAAATGCCGAACCCGACAGCGCAGCGCTGCCGATGGCGAAGGTCGACGCGGCGACCAGAAGCTTCATTTTCATGTCATGACCCCGTTACAGCGCCAGGATGGCGCGGTTGTGGCGCGGGCGATGTCCGTGCCGTTGGCGTTGCCCGGTTTTGAGAATCACCCCACCCGGTCAGCTGCCAATGCCCTTAGTCGCCCGTCTGTGAGCCCCAAACCGGTCTCAGGTGACACCAGAATGACGATGTTGCGACAAAAAGACAGCCCCAGCGTCGGTTCGGAAACAGAAGTTCCTGAGGTGATGTAAGAAGAGCAATAAAATTACTCAATTTTAGCACATTATGTAATAATGCGGCAGGAGTTGCATTTGTGCAACGCAGTGCAAAAATTGCTGCAAACGCGAAGCTTTCCCCACCCTTTTGGCGTGAGGGGGTCCGCGTCAGACCTCAGCAGGCTCCGCCGGGATAATTTCCGCCGAAATGAACCAATTTTCGCCGCCTTCGATGCCGAGCGCGGTTAACCGGCCAGAGGCATAGGCGCCGGTATCGATGCCGATGCGATTGGGCTGGACGTCCGGCGCGTCGGTAATCGTGTGGCCGTGCACCACCAGATGTCCGTGCCAATCCGCATGATCGAGGAATTCGCGGCGGATCCACCGCAAATCCGATGTTGCCTGCTCCTCTATCGGCACGCCGGGGCGAATGCCCGCGTGCACGAACAGGTAGTCGCCGATCACGATGCGGTCTTCCATCGCATGGAAGAACGCGATGTGTTCGCCCGGCACCAGCGCGGCCATGCGCTCCCGCAAATCTGGCAGGGTTGATCGGCTGTACTCGGCCGGGTCCAGGCCATAGCTGAACAGCGTTTCCTTGCCGCCGTGGCGCAGGAAATGGCGCAAGGCCTCGTCATTTTCCATGCTGACCAGCAGCATTTCCTCGTGATTGCCGGCCAGCACGCGCACGTTGCCAGACTGCGCCAGTTCCATCGCGCGGTCGACCATGGCGCGGCTGTCTGGCCCACGATCGATCAGATCTCCCAGCAGGATCAGCGTGGTATCGGCAGGCCGCCGTGCGGCGTCATCGGCTTCGATGCGTTGCAGCAATTGCTCGAACAGATCCAGCCGCCCGTGAATGTCACCCACGGCATAGACCCGCTGCCCCTGCGGCACGCGCGCAACCGGCATGGCAATGGCCTCGGGCGCATCACCGGAACTGGAAAACAGCGAACGCAACTTGCTTAACATGGACCCTCGTTACTGCGCGATATGGCGACAGTATGTGCGGGTTGCAACATCCACCGCCCTATCGCGCAGGTCAGGGTGAACCCTCATCGAAGATAAAAGTCGATGGTCGTGACAACACGCACCTTCTTGTAAGGGCTGTCCGAAACGCCCCACCCACCGCCATCGCCATCGCGCGCGGTGATTTCGAAATAGCCTTGGCTGGCAGTCTTGATCCCGTCCACCGATGCACCACTGTCGCGCGCGAACTGCTCGGCGGCGGATCGTGCATCCTTGGTTGCAGCGGCCACCATCTCAGGCTTGATCGTATTGAGCTTGGTGAAAGTGTAGGCCATGCCCGATCCTTCCTCCAGCATCACGCCGCGCCGCACCAGATCGAACTGCTGCTTCACCGCCTTCTGTGCGCGGTCCATGTCGGTGGTGCGCAATGTCATGCGCTGGCGCACGGTAAAGCTGACTACGCCATTGTTGTTGAAGCTTTGCACGTTGACCCCGGTTGGCTGCAGTGCCTCTGCCGGAAAGCCCAGCTCGCCAAAGAACGCGCGGATCGATTTACTGTCGCGATCAACGCTCGCCTGCGCACTGGCCATATCGGGCGCTGTGGCGGAATAAGCGAGCGTCCAGGTGGCAAGGTCGGCCGTCACTTCCCGCTCAGCCAGCCCGCGCACGGTCACGGAGCGGTCGGCCACTTTGGCGCGGCGGAAACCATCGCCGATGAACCAGCCGCCGATCACCAGCCCGGCAGACAGCACCAGCACCGGCAGCAGTCCTTTTCCGCCCTGCGGCAAAAACCGCATTCCTTTGCCTTCCACCGCGCCCTGATCGTCCCTATCTTCGCCCTGCATCGTGATCTCCCCAACTGGTCGCTCGTCCCAGCGCTGCGCCGAGTTGTGCAATCCTGTCGATGAACCGATTTTGAACGGAAAGGCCCATCGTGACCAAGTTCCTCCATACCATGATCCGGGTGACTGACCCGGATGCAACCATCGCCTTTTTTGAACTGGTGGGCCTGAAAGAGGTTCGCCGCTTCTCCAGCGATCAGGGCCGTTTCACGCTGATCTTTCTTGCCGCGCCGGGGGAAGAAGGCGTGGCCGAAGTGGAACTCACCTACAACTGGCCGCCCGAAGATGGCTCGCCCGCCGAAGTCTATGGCGGCGGCCGCAACTTTGGCCACCTCGCCTATCGCGTTGATAATATTTACGAGACGTGCCAGCGCTTTATCGATGCAGGGCACATCGTCCACCGCCCTCCGCGCGATGGGCACATGGCCTTCGTCAAATCGCCCGATGGCATTTCGGTGGAACTGCTGCAAGATGGCCACCTCCCGCCGCAGGAGCCGTGGGCCAGCATGGCCAATACCGGCACCTGGTAAAGGCCAAACGCACAATCTTATCGTAGCGGCGTCGGGAGCGATCCCGGCGCCGCTGTCGTTTGGTTGCGCGCAAAAAGGATGTTGCGCCCGCGTAAAAGGGCGTTGACTCCATATTGCTGTGCAGCATTATCAATCCCGGACGAGCGTCATGGAATGGCCAAAAGGCCGCGCCCGTCGAAGGGGTATTGCTGAAGTTCTGAACGCTGCCGCGCCTGTGCGGCGGGGCTGGAGACGCTGCTGTCTTCTGGCGACGGGAAAGCTTTGCCCTTTTGAGCCGGACTGCTGCGCGCGGCGATCCGGCAATGCCGCAGCGCAGCATAAACCGCGCGCCAAGGTTCGGGGAGAGGACTGTTTCGGGGAGGGCGGGAACGCCAGACGTCTTACAAGGGGGTTGAAGCAATGAGAAAACAAATCCGCATCCGGTCGCGTGCCATGAGGGTTCTGGGCGCCACCACCATCCTTTCCACCATGGCCCTGCCCATGGCAGCCCGCGCTGCTGATGAACCGCAGGAAGCCATGGCTCCCGCTGCCGAACCGCAGGCGACCGATCCCGAAGGCGGCCTTGGCGAAATCGTCGTCACCGCCACGCGCACCGCTACCTCGATCCAGCGCGTGCCGATCTCGATGCAGGCGTTGAGCGCCGATATGCTCAGCCAGCGTCAGGTTAAGGGTCTTACCGACTTTGCCGCACTGCTGCCGTCCGTCACCTTCGCCGGGATCGGCCCGGGCCGCAACACGCCCTACTTCCGCGGCATCGTGCCCGCAGGCGGCGCACGTGAATCGGTCGGCTACTACATTGATGATATTCCGATCACCGGCACCGGCCTGCCCGATATTCACGCCTATGATCTTGAACGTATCGAGGCGCTGTCAGGCCCGCAGGGTACGCTCTACGGCGCAGGCTCGCTCGCCGGAACGATCCGCTTCATCTCGAACAAGCCGAAGCTCGACAAGTTCGAATTCGGCTGGGACGCTGAAGTGAACAAGTACGGGATGGGCGATTTCGGCGGCCAGTATCAGTCCTACATAAACGTGCCGGTGTCTGACACGCTGGCCGTGCGCGCGATGGGGTATTACCGCAAGGACGGCGGCTATATCGACAATACGCCCAACAACGGTTTGCTCAACAATGGCCAACCCGCCACGCTGACCCTTGGCGATAACAACCCAGACACCAGCTACACGCTGAACAACGCTGCCATCGCCAAGGATGACTACAACGGCATCGAAGAATACGGCGGCCGTCTGCAAGTGCTGTGGTCGCCCGCTCCGGGCTGGGACATCATGCCCCAGATCACTGCCCAGCAGCAGATCGCTGATGGCTATTTCGGCTTCGATCCGCGCGTTGGCGATCTTGAGGTCCACGATTACGACATCACCAGCCAGAACGACAAGTTCTATCAGGCTGCGCTCAGCATTCATGGTCATATCGGAGACTGGGACATTGTTTCGGCCACGGGGTATTATCAGCGCCAGACCAAGTTGCTGAACGACTACACGTACTACACTGTCACGTATGATAGCTTCGGTCCCGGCTATGAAAGCTACCTGCAGTTCTTTGATAAGAACGGCTGCACCGGATCGGGCGCAACGCTGAAGTGCAACACACTGATAAACCCACAGCAATACTATCGCGGTCTGCGAAACGAAAAGAAGTTTACTCAGGAAGTCCGCCTCAGCACGCCGAAGTCATGGCCTTTCGACGTTACCATCGGAGGCTTCTACCATAAGCAGAAGAACGAGGTGAACAACAACTACGCTACGCGTGGGTTGGACAATATTGCGGGCTATACGCAATCCGGCGGTGGCGACACCAACTATCCGGCAGGCTTCGGTGTTCCCGTTGCGCAGGGCGGAACCATGATCCTCGGTAGTCCTGCGGTGAAGGGTGATGCCTTTTACATGACTGAACAGGATCAGGATTGGAAGGACTACGCGGTCTTTGCCGAAGGGCACTATGAAATCACACCCGAACTCAAGTTGACCGGCGGTCTCCGCTATTTCTGGACCGAGTTCGCGGTCGTCGGCTTTGCGGGTGTCGCAGGCTCTGCGCGCAACACGGTAACATCGCTCTATGTGCCAACCGGCACAATGGGCTGCCCCGTACCGCTTCCGGCCGAACGCCTTCAGTGCCTCAACACCAACCTTGCCGCAGCCGACCAGACCGGTCGCTACAAGGAGCAGGGCGAGACGCACAAGGTTGCCCTGAACTGGCAGTTCGAACCATCGAAGATGATCTATGCCAATTACTCCACCGGCTTCCGTCCCGGCGGCTTCAACCGGCCTCTGCGCATCCGCAACATCGGCGTTGCCACCGTCCCGCCGTTCCAGTCGGAAGAACTGACCAATTTCGAACTGGGCTTCAAGGGCACGTGGAACAACATGTTCCGCTTCAACGCCGCCGTCTATTACGAGAAGTGGGACAACATCCAGTACAGCGTGGTTATCGCCGGCACGCAGGGTGCAGGCATGACCGGCAATGCCGGCAAGGCCCGCGTCTATGGTGTGGAATATGATGCCGACCTCAAGCTGGGCAAAGTCACCATCTCCACCAGCGGCGCCTATAACAACGCTGCGCTTTCCGGGAACTTCTGCAACTTCCAGTTCGATCCGGCGAGCCTGTCTATCAACCAGTTGGAAGCTTGTGCCCCCGGGGCAACCTTCGGCAGCCCACCCGTGGCTGAAGTTGCCGCTGCATCCGGCACCCGCCTGCCGCGCCAGCCGCAGTTCAAGGGCACGACGTCGGTCCGTTACGATACCAGCTTCGGCGATGCCGACGCCTATATTCAGGGTGCCGCGCTCTATCAGACCAACGCCACGCAGAACCTTAACGTGTTCAACAACAACCTGCTGGTCTGCCCTGATATTGCCGATGCCGAAACTGACGCCAACCGCTCGTGCGCCACGCCGGGCTTCATCAGCTTCGATTTCTCGGCAGGCATCAAGAAGGACAACTGGACGCTCGACATCTTCCTCCAGAACGCTTTCGACAAGCGTGGTGAGCTGACTCGCAACACCTTCTGCTCGATCACGTTCTGCTCCGGCTCGTCGCGCACCTTCCCGATCAAGCCACAGTTCTTCGGCATCCGCTGGGGCCAGAAGTACTGATCTCTCAACTGTTTACCCTGCGAAGGTAAGACTGGCCCTCACGGCAAACCGTGGGGGCCATTTTTTGTGGGTAAAAGGGCGGTGGTGTTGGCAAGCTGCGTCCCCGCGAAGGCGGGGACCCCGAAGTTGTTACGGAACGATGGTGTAAACCGCCTGAGGCCCCCGCCTTCGCGGGCGCGCAAGAACTTATTGCCTATGCTTTTTAGCCCCCTCCTCTTCAGAGGAGGGGGTTGGTGGTGGTGGCGTCGCTCATCAAACTTGCGTGGCAAACACCACCCCCCGGCCCCCTCCTCTGAAGAGGAAGGGGAGACACTTCAACCCCCCGGCGCGTCTGGGTAACTCTCCAACACCGGCCCCAGCGCCGCCTTCAACGGCCCAAGCCAAGCCTCATACGGCTTCCAGGCCTCCAGCCCATTGCGGAAAATCGGCTGGCGCACCTGCTCCGAACTCGCCGTGCGCACTGCGCGTTCGTTCTTGTAGAACTCAAGGCATCCGACCTCGTACGGCACCCCGATATAATCCAGCAAACGCCGCACTTCGGCTTCGGTATCGGCCACCATCTGCTCGTAGATCACGCGATGCACACTGCCGGGCATCTGCGCGTCCCATTCCGCCATCATCCCCACGTAGTCGCGGTAATACTGCCCGATATCGGCAAGATCATAAGTGAACGTCTGCCCGCGTGCAAAGTGCTGTTTCCACCCCGAAAAGCAGCACGACAGGGGATGCCGTCGTGCGTCCACGATCTTTGCATGGGGCAGGATCAGCCGGATCAGGCCGACGTGCTGCCAATTGTTGGGCATCTTGTCGATGAACAGCGGCCGGTCGGTCTGGCGATGAATGCGTGTGCGTTCGATATATTCTTCACCCAGCCGCGTCCGGTCGGCGGGCGTCAGCGAGGCGATCATCGCGCCGAAATCGGCAAATTCACCTTCGTCCACGCGCGATTGCAGGCGGCCTGCAATCATCATCATTTCAGGCAGTTCCATCGTGCCTTCGATCATCGAATGGCTCGCCATGATCTGCTCCACCAGCGTGGAGCCGGAGCGAGGCAGGCCTACCACGAAGATCGGGTCCGGGGCAGGGCAACCGCTATCACCCATGCTGCTCAGGAACGCGGCGGTGAACGTTTCTTTCGCCGCCTGCACCTCTGCAGAAAAGGCATCGGCATCGTGCAGGATCATCGTGCGGCGCAGCGCATTGCCCTTGGCATAGTGGGCGAACGAGGCCTCGTGGCGCTTGGCATCCTCCATAGCCTTGCCCAGCGAGAAGTGCAGGTGGAACGTGTCCTCGCGGCGCGCCTCATCCTCGGGATCGAGCGTTGCCAGCGCGGCCTCCATCGCGGCCACATCGTCCGGTCCCAGCTTCACCGTCTTCAGGTTGGCAAGGCTCCACCACGCCTCACCCATCGTCGGCTGACGCGTTACAGCGGCGCGATAGGCGTCCACCGCCTCGGCCTGTTCGCCCAGCGTTTTCAGCACATGGCCAAGGTTCTGCCACACCTGCGGCTGATCCGGCTGTTCGGCCAGCAGCGCACGATAAAGCCCCGCCGCCCGCTCCTGATGCCCCAGCCGCACCAGCACCGAGGCGAGGATCAACCGATGCCCCGGTGAAGGGACCGGCGATTGTACCAGCACTTCGGCATGGCTCAACGCTTCGGGCAGGCGGTTGGTCTGCAACAACAGCCGGATCAGGAAATCGCGCGCCAGATCGAAACCCGGGGCGAGCGCTACGGCCTTCTCCACCCGCTCCAAAGCAGGCGTCATGTCGCCCCGCCGCCACGCGATTTCACCATAGAGGCGCAGTGCCGGGGGATCGTCGGTGCGGGCGGAAAGAAGCGCTTCCGCCGCGTCCAGATCACCCTCATTCACTGCCACCGCCGCTTGCAACAACTGCTTGTCGCGTGATGAAGCATGAACGCCCGAAAGGTCGGCCCGCCAGGCATCCTGCTCGCCCCCCGCCTTGCGCAGTTGCCGTGCCAGTAGAAACCAGCCCGAAGCGACTGCAGGCTGCAACTGCGTCAACGCTTGCAACGCGGCAATGGCGCGCGGGACATCGCCAATTTCCGCCGCCGCCTGTCCCAGTTCCCACAGCACCGCCGGAACCCGCCCGTTGACCCGTGCCAGAGCGTCCAGCTTCGCCACTGCCTGCTTGCCCTTACCCATCCGTCGCAAGGCCCGCGCGGCAAGAAATTCCGCCGGGGCAAAGCCGGGTGCCGTGCGCAACATGGCCTCGGCCTTGCCCAGCGCCAGATGCGGCTGCTTTTCCAGCAGGCCCTCTGCCTCGGCGAGCATCTGGGCGGGGGGAGGCGTGCGCAACTGCTGGATCATGTCCGCAGCCTAGGCCGCGTGCGACGCAATGGGTGTACGCGATTCAGCGCAAGGGTTCAGGTGGGAAATGGTTCACGCAGAGGCGCGGAGGAAGAAAAGAGACGCGGAGAGGGCGTGCTTGCGGCGCAGCCGCTCTCACTTCCAAAGAGCGCGGCGGACGCCAGCTTCGCAGGAGTGATGGGCCTTGCGGCCATGCGCAATCCCTCTGCGTCTCCCTTCTTCTCTGCGCCTCTGCGTGAACCAATCCGAGCTAGCCTAAACCGGGCACACCTCAAGCGCTGCCACCACGTCATCCTTGCCCGTAAGCCCCCGCCCTGCGATCCACCCCGTCACCTGGGCCACCGCAAAGCTTACCCCGTAAAGGTTGCGGCGAGGCTCCACGTCGGGGATCGGGCGGGGATAGCCCGATGCCATGACCTTGCTCCGGTCGGCCACCAGACACGGCCTGCCGCGCGGCAAGTCCCAGTCCAGCCCCACCCCCAGCACTTGCGGCAGGCACCCGGGCCAGCAAGGCGCGCCCTCGGCCTCGAACGCGGCGACGATCAGCGCCCCTTGTGCGGCTGCTTCTTCGGCCAGCAAAGCAAACACATCCCCATGCGCCGGATTGGCCGTGCCAAGGCTGAGGTTGATGAGGTCGCACTCAGCTTCAAGCGCCTGCCGGATACCCGTCGCCAAAGCCCGCGCCGATGCACGCAACCCATCGCGGAAAACGCGGATCGACAACACGTCAGCCTCTGGCGCAAGCTCCTGAATGGCCGCCGTTACCGCCGTGCCGTGACCCAGTTTGTCAAGGCTTTCAGAAGGATCGCTCAGCACGGTGCCATCGGCCAGCACCGAAAGCCCCGGTAACAGCCGCGCGGCATCAATATGCGGATGCGTGGGGTGAACCCCGCTGTCGATCACCGCTATCCGCCTAACCATGCGCTGTCACCTGCGGCTCGATCTGCGCCCGCCCATGCTCCAGCCGGATCACATGATCGGCCATGTCGGCCAGCGCGGGTTTGTGCGTGATGACGATCAGCGTGGCGTGGGGCAGAGCCTTGCGCAGCCCCTTGGCGACAAGCTGCTCGGTCGCCTCGTCTAGCGCGGCGGTGGGCTCGTCAAGGATCAGCACATCGGGCTGCCGCAGCAAAGCGCGGGCAATGGCGATGCGGTGGCGTTCGCCTGCCGAAAGGGCCAGCCCCCGTTCCCCGGTGCGCGTCGCAAGGCCTTCGGGAAGGCGGGTAATCAAGGCGTCGAGCCCAGCGGCGCTGGCGGCAGACGCAATGTCTGCGTCACTCGCCTCGCCCCGCGCAAAGGCGATATTCTGCGCAATCGAGGCGTTGAAGAGGAACGGTGCCTGATCCACCAGCAGCACCCGCGTCCTCAGATCGCTCAGCGATAATTCTCGCACGTCCGCCCCGTCGATTGTCACACGGCCTTCAACCGGATCGAGGAACCGCACCAGCAAATCGGCCATCGTCGATTTTCCCGCACCCGATGGCCCGATGATAGCGGTGAGTGACCCGGCCGGAATTGCAAGGCTCGCCCCTTGCAACACCGGCTCGCGCCCGTGGTGCATGGTCACGCCTTCCAGCCGGATTTCGCGCGTGACGCCCGGCAAGGGCCAGGGGGAGGGGGCCTCGACCACCTCGGGCGCCGTGTCGAACAGCTCGAAGATCCGCGCCAGCGCCACGCGCGCCATCGCAAGGCTGGCGGTCAGGCCCATCAGCGCCTGCACCGGGGCCAGCAGCCGCCCGTGATAGGTGATGAACGCCACCAGCGCGCCGATGGTCATTGTGCCATCGATGATCTGCTTGCCGCCATAGAGGATCACCGCCGCGCTCGATGCGGTAACGATCGTGCCGGGCAGGGCACCCGTCAGGAACGAGACGGTCTGCATCTTGAGCATCGTGGCCACGAACCCGCCGTTGGCCTTGCCGAAGCGCTCTGCCTCATGGTCCTCGGCCCCCAGCGCGTTGACCGTGCGCATCCCGATGATCGTATCGGCCAGCAGGCTGCCGATGTCCGCGCCGCTTTCACGCATCTGGCGGGTCAGGTCGGTCATCTTGCGCTGGAAGTGCAGGAAGCTGCCCACCGCCAGCGGCACCAGCACTGTGCCCACCAGAAACAGCTTCCAGTCCAGCCACAGCATCATCGCCACGCTGCCGGCAAAGAACAGCACGTTGCTCAGCACCGACAGCAGCGTATCGCCCGCCACGCGCTGCACATCGGACACGTCGCTGTTCAGCCGCGACATCAGATCGCCCAGCCGGAAACTACCGTAAAAGCGCGGCGAAAGGCGCTGCAGGTGGCGCAGCAGCGCCACACGCATATCGAACAGCATCTGCGCCGACAGCCCGACATAGCGGTACGAAACCAGCGCGTTGACGGCAAAGCCGCCCACCGTCGCACCCATCATCAGCGCGGCGATTTTCACCAGCATGTCCCAGTCACGCTTCATCAGCGCTTCGTCGATCATCAGCTTGGAAATCCAAGGCTGCGCCAGCGTCAGGCCCGTGGCAACCAGACTGCCGATCAGGACCAGCACAAGGCGCGGCGCATAGGGCTTCAGCCAAGGCCACAGCCGCTTGTAAGTGCTCCACGGCGCAATTTTGGGGGCTGGGTTCAAGCCGCCAACTCGCGCCGGATCAGATCGAAACCGTTCAGGGCAAAGCGCGGTTCGGGCAACTTGGCTAGCAGCGCGGTCGTGCGGTCATATCCCTCGCGCGCGGCGGCGTACTGTTCGTGCCACCAAGGCCCCGCACCGCCGTTGGCATAGAACGGCAAGGACAGTTGCAGGTGCCGCCGCAGCGAGGCGAGCAGCAGCGAATGGTAGTGCGTGGCCAGTGTGCCCGCATCTTCGCCTCGCGCCAGCGCGGCGATTACGGCACTGGCCAGAATACCCTCACGCACGGCTTGCGCAGTGCCATCGCCGCAGATCGGATCGAAGGCGATGGCGGCGGTCCCGCAGGCCAGCCAGCCGTCCCCGGCCAGTTGCGCCAACATGCGCGGACTGGTGTCAAACTGGCCGCCCGATGGTTCGATCGCGTCGATGAGGGGGGCGATCAGCGGGGCATCGTGCGCCAACACGTCCGGTGCGCCACCGACGGCCAGCAACCACGCCTGCCCGAATCCATCGGGGATCAGGAACAGCCACCCGGCATCCACCGCCTCGATCCAGCAAGTTTGCGGGGGCGCATCGGCTTTCAGCGTAACGCGGGCAGTCGACGAAAGACGCTCGCCGAAGCGCAGCGTTTCGCCTTGCGAGAACGGCGGTATTGCGTGAACCGAAAAACTGCCATTGAATTCGTTGAATTGTTGGATTTTGGCGTTTGCTTCCAATACGTTTCCCCGGGGAAACATATCAAGAACATCGCTCAAGTCATCCTCGGACACAACCACCGCGCCATGCGGCATTTCCACCGCTTCGGGGCTGCCCCAACGCACCGCGCGGCGTTCAATCCGGGGCTTGTCGGCAAACAGCATCGGGTTTCCGTAAACATCGCGCAGCAGCGCCAGCGCAGGATCGCTCAGCATGATCACCGGCACCGGACGGCGAAGGCCGGGCTCACGCGCAAACGCAAACCCGGCCTGTTGCAACAGGTGCGCGGCCGTAGCCACCGCGACACCCTGCCCTCTCAACGTGATGTGCAGATCACTCACTGGGTAATGATCATCCCCGCGCCGGTGGTGTCGTTGCCCAGATCGACGGTCTTGATATGCTGCAAAGTCTGCGCATCGTACATCTCGATGTCATAGCTCGCGCCATAGATGTAGAGCATCGTGCCATCGCCCGACATGCCGAACTGGAAGCGCGTGCGGCAGGGGAATTCGGCTTTGTTCTTGACCAGATTGGTGGTCAGGTCGAGATGCCAGAATTCGCAGCGCTTGTTGCCGACTTTCTCCTGCGTGACCACGGTCCAGCCTTCCTTCATGTCCTTCGACACTTGCAGGCCCGCCATGCCACCGCCAACCGGGGCAGGGCCGATGGGGTGGAAATCAAACGCCTTGGTCGCCAGATTGAAGCGGCCCACGCCGTAAACCTTGTTGCGGATGTACGGGTCTTGCGCGGTGAACATCGAGACGTATTCGCTCGGATTGCGCAGTGCTTCCACGCCGCCGCCAAAGCTCACGCCTTCGATGCCAGTGGCTTCCGGCTTGGAAACCTCCAGCCGTTCCTTCACCGTCAGGCTTGCAGTGTCGAGCACGCGCACCTTGTCGCTGATCAGGAACAGCGTCTTGCCGTCGTTCGACATCATGTAGTTGGTGCGCCAGCCTGCGTTGGGATTGCGGCTGTCCTCGTCGGGCACGTTGGCGGTGCGTGTCACGGCCTTCTTGGTCAGATCGATCACTGCAAACATATGCGGGCTGACCAGCCAGCGGTCTTGCAGCTTCTCGAACTTCTGCAGCGTGGTGTAGAAGAACTTGCCCGAAGGATCGGGCACCCCGCCATTGAAGCGATAGCGCGTGGTCGGCGTGTTCAGGCTGAACGAATTGACCACCTTCTTCGTCGCCGTGTCGATCACTTCGATCCCACTGGTGGTGATGGTGGTGACGTAGATCTTTTTCTGATCGTTCGAGATGCGCATCGATGTGGGCAGGCCCGATGCCAGCGTCAGCCTGTCCTTCACCGCGCCGGTCGCTTCATCCAGCACCAGCATCTTGTCGGGATAGGAACCCATGAACAGCGTGGACGCCTGCGCCGGGACGATCCCGGCGGCAAGGGCAGCAATGGCACCAATTGGGGCAAGACCAAGTTTCTTCATGGGTCCAGTCTTCCGGTGAAGAGAGATCAGAAAAGGCGAGGCGCCTTACGGGAAGATGATGTCGAGGCTGCGCCAGTCCTTGGCCGCCGTCGCGCAATTGCTGGCCCAGTCGGGCGAGTAGTTGACGTGATCGGGCACCTGCACCGGCCAGAAGCAGGTGACGTAGCAGTCATAGATGTCGCGCTCTGCCGGTTGGCACAGGCCTGCCGTGCCACCGCCCGCATCGACTTCCCAGCCGGGCGAGAACGAGATCGAGCAGCCCATCGGCGTGTGCATCGGCTTCTGCTGAAGCGCGACAACGTCTTCCTCGGTCGAAGAGATGGTTTCCTCGATCCGCAGTGCCTTCTTGTTCAGGGGTTTCAGGTGCTTCATGACAAGCCCTTTCGTGCAGCAAAGCGTTCAAGAAATTCAGGATTGCGCTGGGCGACGGTGCCGTAGATTTTCAGGCAGGCCTCGGTCCATTCGCGGATCCAGTCGCAGTAGTGCAGGTTTGCGTGGCCGGTATCGCCGTAGCGGACAAAGGCCTCGTGATGGCATCCGCCTGCGCAAAGCGGACGTGCCCAGCACGATGCACAGTCGAACTTTGCGCCCACATGGCCACGCGTCAGGAAATCGGTGCGCTTTTCCTTGTCCAGCCCCGTGGTCACATGGCCCAGCACATGCGTGTCGGCATCGGTGAAGCGGTGGCACGGCGAAAGATCGCCTGATGGGCTGACCCCGACCAATCCAAGCCCCGCGCCGCAGGGGTGCGATTTGTTGGTGCCTTGGATCAGCTCGCTGATGGTTTCCGATACGTTCGAAAACCCGTGCATCTCGCCACGCAGCGCAAAGGCCAACCATTCGGCAGCAAGTTCATGGAACGCCGAGACGACCGTGTCCATGCCATCGGCGTCAAGCGTGTAGGTCTGCTCGCCCGAGTCCGTCACCGGCGCAAAGCCGACTTCGTGGAAGCCGAGATCGTCCTTCAGGTGGCGGTAGATGCGGATCACATCGGTCACGCCTTCGGTCAGCGTGACGCGCGCGGTGATGGCGCGGGTCTTGTGCCCGGCGATCAGCTTGCGCAGGCGCGGCTCCATGACCGCGTAGGAGCCCTTGCCGTTCTTGTAGACGCGGCGCTTGTCCTGCAGGTCGGGCGGGCCGTCCATCGATACGGTGACGCCCACGGCCTGATCGGACAGGAACTGGATGATCTCGTCGGTCAGCAGCGTGGCGTTGGTGGTCAGGCTATAGGTCATGCGCTTGCCCGCAGCGGCAGCGGCGTCGTTGGCATAGAGCACGACATCGCGCAGCAGCTTGAAGTTCATCAGCGTTTCACCGCCGAAGAAAGTGATGTGCGGAACTTCGCGGTTGCCCGAACTCTTCAGCAGGAAATCGACCGATGTCTTGGCGGTTTCCAGCGTCATGTACTTGGGCTTGCCCGCAGGTGTGGCAATCTTGTCCGCGCCGAATTCATAGCAATAAGTGCAGGCAAGGTTGCACTGGTTGGTGACGTTCAGCACCAGCGCCTGCAGCGGATAATCCTCGGGCGGCGCTGGCGGGGCCAGCGGGGCCTCGCGGATCTCGTCCGATACGATGCCGCGCACCGCGCGCAGTTCGCGGATCAGGTCTTCGGCATCGGCGCGCGAATAGCCTGCCTCCACCAGCGCACCGACCATTTCGCCATAGGCCAGCTGCTTTTCGCCGAGCAGCGCCATGACGCTGGCCGCGCCTTCATCGAGCGCGAAGATCGCGCCGGCCGAGGCGAGGTAAACAAACCCCGCGCCATCGGCGTCAAACAGGTGGATGTCTCCACGGCGATACTTTGGGGCGAGGATCGTGGTCACTTGGCCACCTCCGGCTGATCCCAGCGCTTGTAGGCGGGGACGGTGACAACCATGAACGACTTGGCGGTGAGCGGACGGCCCAGCGCATCTTTCTCAGCCTTGGCCGTGGCGACGACCCAGACTTCGCCGTAGTTGTTGCGGCCCCACTTGCGTTCGGGGTTCGGGCCATCAATGGCGGGCGTGAACAGCGCGGTCTGGCTCAGCTTGCCGACATAGTTCACGTCATCGTCGTAATAGACGGTCGGCATTTCCTGCATCGACCACGTGACGTCGATCGGACCCAGCGCCACGTCGTCAGTGGTATAGGGCTTGCCGTCGATCCCGGTGTCATATCCGATGGCGTCGAACTGCTGATACCCCGGCGTGTGCTTCTCGCTGCCGCCAAGGCGTGCGATAGCGGTTTCGGGCGTCACTTTCAGGTAATCGACCTTCTTGTACACCGGCAGGCCAGCGGCCAGCACCGATCCGCCAAGGCCGACATCGTGCGCGCCCACGGCAGCATCGGCGGCCACATCGACCATCAGCACTGCCTCGGTCGGGCTGGCGGAAACCACCTTGCTGACCGTCACACCCTTGCCCAGATCGATGTCGGACGGCTTGAGACTCGCGGGGAAAGCATCGCCGATCAGCTTGAGCGTAGCACCCTTGCTTCCGGCCTTCAGCGCATAGGGCCAGACGGCCGAAACAGTTGGTTCGGCGGACGCTCGCGTCAACTTCACGTTGAAGCCGAATTCCTTGTAATCGCCCCAGAACCAGCGCCCTTCGGCAGACTTGCGATCGGGCGCAAACTGCATCGTCTCGCGCGTTTCATGATCGGCGGGGGCATCGGGCGTCGCACCTTCAGCGCCGCTCGCAGAAGTGCCGCGCCACGAATAACCGGTGTAGACCAGTCCTTTGCCGCTGCGTGACAGGGTGGAGCCATCGGCCAGCGATTTCAGAGTGATAGCGGTGGTATAGTCATCCTCGCCGCCCGCCGGGGTGACGACCATTTCGCCCACATAAGTGCCCTTGCCGGGCAGGAAGGCATTGACCAGCCACTTGCCGCCCAGCTTTGCCGATTGCTGGCGTGCCTGCCACTTGGTCCATTCGGGCGTGGTCAGTGGCGCGGTCTTGTTCAGGTATTCCATCGCCACTTCCACCGGCAGCGGCTTCAGTGCGCCATTGGGCGGGGTCGGCTGCGTGGGGTCTTCCACCGGCTTGCGGAACTGCGCATCGGCCTGCGAATACATCGCCACGTGCAAGTTGCGCAGCAGGCTCCACTCCGCCTTCGACCGCCGCCACGAAAGCGGCTGCGCAAAGGCATGGCACGCCGCGCAGGACTGGCGGATCGTCTCGTTCGGGATGCTGGTTTCGCTGATGATGCGGTGTTCGGCAAAGTAGGCAACGGGCTTTGCCTCTTCAGGCGCAAGGCCGTTGGTGGCCGAAAGCGAGCGGATCACCGCGCGCGCCTCAACCGGCGTCAGCGACAGGCCATTGAGTGCCGACATACGCCGGATCACCTGCGCCCAACCTTCGGGCGTGGTGCGCACGTATGAGATGCGCGAGAGGTTGCCCTTCGCATCTGCGGTATGGCACGTGCCGCACTTTTCCACGACCAGCGCATCCTTGATCGGGATGCCCGCCTCGGTCTCCACCGGGTTGGAAGGGTCGCGGGCCGGTTCCTTCGCTGCCTGCGCCAGAACGATGCCGGCGGGCAGCGCAGTCAGCGCAAGGAATTGCAATATGCGCCCACGTAGCGGGCGTTTGGGGTGTGCGGCAGGCAAGCTGTCAGCAGAGTTACGGGCAACGGTTTCGGCCACGGTCATGGTCGCAATTTCCCCCTTGGCAGGCCACAAGCAGAGCGAGTCGGCTGCGGCGTCAGGGCAAAGACTGGACAGGTGTCAAAAGTTCGTCAACGCCTTTATTTTTGCGAGTGCGAAAAGGGTTTTTGAGCACTATCGAAAGGAATGTCGCTCTGTAGGCGCACCACGTCCATACGCTGTTCGCGCATGTAAAAGGGGGCGGGCAACGCGCGCTGCCCACCCCCTCAAATCTGGCGCCAGTATTGTCGATCAGGACTTGGCGGCGATCCAGTCATTCACGCGCCGCTCAAGGATCGAGAGCGGCTGCGAGCCGGATGCGATCAGCAGATCGTGGAAGCCCTTGATATCGAATTTCGGCCCCAGATCCTTCTCGGCCTTGCGGCGCAGTTCCATGATCTTGAGCATCCCGATCTTGTAGCCGGTGGCCTGCCCCGGCAGCGTGATATAGCGGCGCACTTCTGACCGCGCACTTTCCAGTGGCTGGCGGCCGGTCTCGTTCATGAACGCTACCGCTTCGTCCTCGGTCCAGCCCATCGCGTGGATGCCGGTATCGACCACCAGACGCGCAGCGCGGAACAGTTCTGCATCCAGCCGCATGAAATCGGCCGCAATATCAGGGAACGCGCCCATTTCCTTGCACACCGCCTCGGCATAAAGGCCCCAGCCTTCACCGAACGCGACATAGCCGGTTACCGAGCGGAACTTTGGCCCGCCTTTCTGCCGCACCTGAATGTCGCCCTGCGTGTTGTGGCCGGGAACGGCTTCGTGGCACATCAGCGTGTACATCGATGCCGGATCTTCGGTGTCGCCGACGAGGTGGACATACGTCCGCGCCGGACGCGTGCCATCGGGGCTGGGTTGCGAGGCGTGGGCCGCGCCGCCGGGCACTTCCGAAAATGCCGGTTCGCGCACCACCTCGATGCGGTATTCGGGCAGGGTGCCAAAGTACTTGGGCAGCAGCGTGCGCGTGTGTGCGACGAAGGCATTCGCCTTGGCCAGATAGTCCGCGCGGGCCGCATTATCCCACGGCTTGGGCGGATAGAGCTTGGCACGCTGGGCGTAGAACGCATTGCGATCCGCCACGCCCGCCTGCCGCGCCAGCGCATCCTGCTCGGCCTCGATCCGCGCCACTTCAGCGCGGCCGATCTTGTGGATTTCCTCGGCCGTCAGGTCAGTCGTGGTGTTGAGTTTCAGCGCGTTGGCATAGAACGCCGCGCCGCCCGGCAGCGAAATCGCGCCTACCTTTCCGCTCGGCGCCATGGGCAGGCTGGCCTTGCCCTATGCAATCACGCGCTCGTAGGCAGGTTTCAGATCGAGGATCGCACTGCGCGCTTCGGCCAGCAGAGCATCAGCTTCGGCCTGCGGGAGCTTGCCGGATTTCACCAATGCGGCGGTCTTGGCCTTCACATCGGCCCACAGCGCCGCATCCGGCCCTGTGCCATAAGGTGCCCCGCTGATCAGCTTTTCGCTGCCGGAGATGACCGTTTCCACCTGAAACTTCGGCGCACGGATGCCGGCGGTCTCACTGGCCTTGGTGCGGGCAATCGCCACGTCGAGCACGGCGGGAATGCCGCGCAGGCGGGCGATGTAGTTCTTGAGGTCAGCCACATCCGCCACGCCATGCGTGTTGACGAGGAAATCGGGCAGCTGGCTGTGGACCGAATAGAGCCGCGAATAGAGCGGCGGGCGATACTTGCGATCGGTGTTCGAAAGCGCGGCGCGATCAGCCTCAAGCGCCCAGATATCGAAATTCACCTGCCCCTGCGGCGAAAGCTTCGCCCGGTCAAACTGCGCCTGCATCCGTTTCACGCTGTCCTGCCGCCAGGCCACTTCGGCATCGGCTGTGGCATCGGAAATGTCGTTCCACTTGTCGCCGCCGTCCTTGAGCCCGAGCCGCGTGGCAAGCTGCGGCTGCTGCTTTACCCATGTAGCGAATTCGGCGTCGAGAAATGCGATCAGCCGCGCGTCCTCGCTGATGGCGGTTGCCGGAGTTACTGGCGCTTGCGCCATTGCGGCGGTTGGCGCGAGAAGGCCGATGGCGACAGCCAGCAGACTGGCGGTGATGGTAGGCTTCATGCAGGTTCCTTTGCCATGGGGGCGAAACGTATGGTGCGGAACGATCAGCCCCGCGATGCCCCCTGTTCTTGCGCAACACCAACCGTTTGCGCAACCCGCCAATCAGGACAAATCGTCACAACTGAAACCGTCACTGCCCAAATGCCACATTCCTGCCCCGCGCATGGTTGACGGCGCGCCCATGATCATGGCAGAGGCGCAGCCGGTCCGCACAAGCCGGACCTCGCGCCTGAAGATGGCTGCGTGCGGGTGTAGCTCAATGGTAGAGCAGCAGCTTCCCAAGCTGAATACGAGGGTTCGATTCCCTTCACCCGCTCCAAATCTTTGGATTCCAATAAAGTATTGAAACTCAACAGCAAAAATCACTGATTTTTGCCTGTGTAGGAACTGTGCAGAAAAATTTGCGGAATCGTCCTCGATCCGCCTGTCGTTTACCGCTTACGATAGCGGCGAAAAGCTCACTTGGCATCAAATTCAGAGGCAAAGTATTGCCGTGATTCTCGGGTGGGGTTCCGGGGCTTGGGGCGGAATGGGAAAGCCGCGCTGATGGCGCGTTCCCCCTCCTTAGAATAATTCGCCCTGTCGGCTCTTGGCGGCATATGCGCGCCACTCGGGTTTTGCCGCCTCTTCGTCGAGCCACGCGACGATCTGCGCCACCACGTCGCCGCCTTTGGCTTCAACGGTGCCGCAGGGGTGGAAGTGGGATTTGTAGCCCGTTTCTGTGACCGGCAGGGGCGCTCGCTTCGGATGGATGCTCTCGATCTCAAGATGGGCGATTACGCCCCATTTGATGGGGATATAGGTCGCCTCAATCTCGATGCCTTGCCATTGAAAGCGGTAGGTCTGGGGCTGCTGCATAGTCAGCACCCCGCGAACACATGAACGGCATCATGCGCGATTTGGATGGTGAAAAGGTCACCATTGAGTTCACAATCCCGCGCCATCGCTTGCCAGTCGATATAGTAACGCAGGTTCAGCGGAATCGCGGTCGTTTCCTCGGTGATGTCCTGCACGTAGTCGGCAAGGCTCTGATACTGCCCAAGGTGGCGATCATCGAGCGCGCTGCGCGCCTCCTCCAAGTCGCCGCAAAAGTGGTCGATCAGCTCCGCGCCAAGCGCGCCATGTTCTGCGATGAACGCGGCCAGTTCGGCCACGCGCTCGAAGCTGTCATATTCGTTGATGCGGATAGAGGCGAAGCCCTCATAATCGTGGATTGCCCATTCTTCGGCGTCGGGGATTGGTGACTTGGCCAGCATGTTGCGGGTTGCCTCCCACATGCTCCACGCCTCGGTTGCCTCAATCCATGCGCCATGCAGGATGCCGTTGTTGTAGGCCGCAAGACAGGCCACATAGATTCGGGATTGTTCGGTATGGGGCTGGTGGTTTTTCATGGTTCTGCCCTCCTTTGGCAGCGGGTTTCAGATGCATTTCTGAAACCCTGCCTCGTGGCGAACAGCGGGGGGCAAGCGGAGTAAGCTCCTTCGCGGGGAACCGGCTGCACGGAGCGTAGCGGAGGAAGCTGGGCGGAAGGGGCTTCGCAGCGCGCGAGGGGCAGAGCCCCAGCCTTATGCGTCAGGGATCGTCACCCGAATGGGCGGAAATCGCGTTGCGGGTTCCGTCGCGCCAGCGATAGAGCGCGGTCCGAAGGAGACGCCCGCGAAACCTCAATATTCAATAGAGCGAAGGTATCATTAACAGCCTACGCCACTGTAAACTGGAGCGCGTCGAGGACAGGACAATCCGGCACATTGCCGCCCGTGCATTTGTCCAAGGTCGTCGCCAGTGTCGATTCAATGCGCTGTAAATCAGCGATGCGGCGGCGGACATCATCTAGGTGGGACTGGGTTCGCATCATCACTTCGCCGCAGGTTTGTGTGCCCGCGTCTGTGAGCGACAAAAGTGAACGTATCTCCTCCATCGCGTATCCAAGCTCACGCGCGCGCAGTATGAACTGCAACCTTTGCACCAGTTCTGGCGAATAAACCCTATAACCATTGGTGCTACGCGGTGGCGGTGGGAGCAATCCGACCTTCTCGTAATAGCGTATGGTTTCAAGATTGCAGCCGGTCTTCCCGGCGAGTTGGGCACGCAAGATGCCGCCTTGTGGTTCCATGGAAAAATACCTCTTGAGTCTGTAGCTACTACAGAGCTTACACTGAGAATCATAAGTCCAAAAGAAAGGAATCGCGTCGTGGCCTCAGCGCCTGAAAAGGGAACTCCCGTTGTTACCGAACTCCCGAAGGGCGACCGGTCGGGCTGGCTTGCCACGGGTGCTCTGATCGGCGCGGGGCTGGCCTCGGCTTGTTGTGTCGTGCCGTTGCTGTTCGTCACGCTCGGCATTTCGGGCGCATGGATCGCCAACCTGACGGCCCTGGAACCCTACAAGCCCTATGCTGCGGTGATAACGCTCGCGCTGCTCGGATTTGGCTTCTGGCATGTTTATTTCAAGCCGAAACCACCGTGCGAAGACGGGTCATACTGTGCCCGTCCGCAGTCGGCTCGCACCACCAAAGCGGTGCTGTGGCTTGGGCTTGCCATCGTCATCCTCGCGCTCTCCATCGATTGGTGGGCGCCCCTGTTCTATTGAAAGGAAATACTCATGAAAAAGATATTGCTTATCGGACTTGCGGTGCTGGCAATGGCAGGCGGCGGGGTCGCATTCGCAGTTGGCGGCACGGCGCAGGATCGCGCTGCCACTGCTGCAAGCGCACAAACGCAAACCACTTTCGCGATTCAGAACATGACCTGTGCCACCTGCCCCATCACTGTAAAAAAGGCGATGGAAGGTGTGGCCGGGGTTAGCGCGGTCAGCGTTGATTTTGGTACCAAGACTGCGCGCGCGACTTATGATCCACGCCGGACCAATGCGACGGTGATCGCCGCAGCATCGACCAACGCAGGCTATCCCGCACGCGCCGTTAATAACTGAGATCAGGCGGCGCGCCGCGCGCCGGAAGAAAGCGACCTTTAATGAACGACTGCTGTAACCGCCCTGGGCGGGAGAGATTTGACGTGGCCGTTATCGGCGCGGGCTCGGCGGGATTTTCTGCCGCGATTACCGCCGCCGGACTTGGTGCTAAGGTCGCACTGATCGGCCACGGCACCATTGGCGGCACCTGCGTCAATGTGGGCTGCGTCCCGTCCAAGACCCTGATCCGCGCCGCAGAAGCGGTGCATGGCGGAAAAGCTTCCGCGCGCTTTCCGGGCCTTGGCGGCAGTGTCAGTCTGGACAATTGGACCGCGCTCGCCACGTCGAAAGATGAGTTGGTCACGGAGTTGAGGCAGAAGAAATATATCGACCTGCTGCCAGCCTATGAGAGTGTGACCTATATCGAGGGCAAGGCGCGCTTTGCCGATGGCAAATTGCTGGTTGGCGATGCACCGATGGAGACCGGCAAGGTCATTTTAGCGATGGGCGCGCGCGCCGCTGTGCCGCCAATTCCGGGCCTCGACAATGTGCCTTACCTGACCAGCACTTCGGCTCTGGCGCTTGAGCGTCTCCCTAAATCGTTGCTGGTGATCGGCGGCGGTGTCATCGGCGTCGAGCTGGGGCAGATGTTCGCGCGCCTCGGTGTTTCCGTCACCATCTGTTGCCGCAGCCGCCTGCTGCCCGAAATGGACCCCGAAGTTGGCGCGGCACTGCAAAGCTATCTCGAAGCTGAGGGCGTGCGCGTGTGTTCGGGTATCGGCTATCAGCGCATCGACACGACGGGCAACGGAATAGAGTTGGTCTGCGAAAGCCTGTCTTGCGACGGCGAAGATCATGGCGACACCGTTGCTGCGGTTCAGACCATCAAGGCCGAGCAAGTATTGATCGCCACCGGACGTCGCCCCAATAGCGATGGCATGGGCCTCGAAGATCATGGCATCGCGCTGGGCCAGAGCGGCGGCATAGTGGTTGATGACTATCTCGAATCCAGCGTTCCGGGCATTTACGCGGCAGGCGATATCACTGGCCGCGACCAATACGTCTATATGGCAGCCTATGGCGCGAAGCTGGCCGCGCGCAATGCTGTCGAAGGCAATAAGGACCGCTACGACAATAGCACCATGCCATCGGTTGTGTTCACCGATCCGCAGGTCGCCAGTGTCGGCCTCACCGAAACGGCGGCGCGCGCGCAAGGGCTTGAGGTCAAGGTATCGCTACTCCCGCTCGACGCAGTGCCGAGGGCTTTGGCCGCGCGCGACACGCGCGGGCTCATCAAGCTCGTCGCCGACAAAGCGAGCGACCGGCTGCTCGGCGGCCAGATCATGGCCCCCGAAGGCGCGGATTCGATCCAGACGCTGGTGTTGGCAATCAAGTATGGAATGACCGCAGTCGATCTCGGCGCGACGATTTTTCCCTATCTGACCACGGTTGAAGGCTTAAAATTGGCAGCGCAGACCTTTGACAAGGATGTGGCCAAGCTGTCCTGCTGTGCCGGGTAGAGCCATCCATCGCAATCTGGCCAAGCAAGATGGTGACAACCTATCTATATCCAAATGGACACCTATTAGAGCCTTTCCCCGAGAGTTTTTAGGCTCACAGCATCGACGGCGGTTTGAAGAAGTGACGGGCACGGAATCGTGCCCGTAAACGGTGGCGCGTGGACCTTGGCCGTGGGCTGGGTCGCGGAGTCATCGGTGGAGCAAGGAATATTGATCCGAAATCCGCACCGTCCACGGTGTCGCCAGACGCGGAACTGGCCCCGCTAAAGAAGCGCGACATCGCCTCGCTGTGGCTGTCACTGCCTTTGTCATCCTCGGTTTTCTTGGCTGGCCGCGCCTGTAGCGCGACGATTACGGTGTCCGGTCGGCGTCAATTTTGATGGCCGATAGGTGGCCGCGCCGGTTGGTGAATTCTGGCTACCATTTGCTGTTGCG